>JAJXZO010000218.1 GCA_021780035.1 Pseudomonadota bacterium | reverse complement strand
TTCCGGTGGTCGTCGCCGGCGTGGTGGCGTTCCACGGCTGACCGCCGATACGCGAAACGGGTGGATGGCGCGCGCCGCCCTCGGCGGGTATCCTGCGCCCGCCATGAATACGGGGAAGCAGGGCGACCGGCCGGTGTGGTGTGATCTGCCGGGGGAACCGTGTTAGTGTTGATACGGGACCAGGAGGCAACTACGCGTACGCCGGTGGAGTTCCGATGAACACGCTGCGCATCAGACTCGTGCCGCCTCCTCACAATCCGGCCGCGTGCGACGCCTGTGCGGTGCGGCCGGCGAGCATCTGCGCCGTGCTCGAGGACGAAGGGCTGGAGCGGCTGGCGGCGGTTTCCGTGCTGGTTCCCGAGGGGCACGAGTTCATTACCGAGTCCGAGCCGGCCGAGGCGTTCTTCGTCATCACCTCCGGCACCGCCAAGCTGTTCAAGATGCTGGCCGATGGGCGGCGGCAGATCACCGGCTTCGCCCAGGCGGGCGGCTTCGTGGGCCTGGCCGTGCAGGAAACCTACGGCTTCAGCGCCGAGGCGGTGGAGGAGACGTATCTCTGCCGCGTTTCCCGCGGCCGGCTGCGCCGGCTGGTGAATACCTTCCCGGCGGTGAAGCAGTATCTGCTGCAACAGGCGGCGAGCGAACTGGTGGCGGCACAGGAGCAGATGCTCCTGCTCGGCCGCAAGACCGCGCACGAGCGGCTGGCCTCGTTCCTGCTCGCCCTCGCGGGGCGCGGGCGCCTGCATGAACCGCCGCCGGCGGGAACGGAGGTGCGGCTGGCGATGGCGCGCGACGACGTCGCCGACTATCTTGGCCTCACCGTGGAGACGGTGAGCCGGACATTGAAGAGCCTGCGGCTGGCGGGTTACGTGACCATGCCCTTGCCCTCGCTGATCGTGCTCGTCGACCCCGGGGCGTTGCGCCGGCTCGCCGCCGGCCAGGGCTGAAGCGGGCGGATTTCGCCCGCCCCACCGCCAGAGGAGAGTGTCCGCCCGATGAGCCAGGCCGCGCCCGCGCCCGTTTCCCCCTCCGTCATCCTGATGGAGGGAGTGCACAAGAGCTACGGCGCGCATCACGTGCTGCGCGGCGTCTCGCTCACCGTGGCGGAAGGCGAGCGGGTGGTGTTGTGCGGCCCCTCGGGGTCCGGCAAGTCCACGCTGATCCGCTGCATCAACCGCCTGGAGCGGCACGAGAAGGGCCGCATCGTCGTGGACGGCACGGAGCTTACCGACGACCTGCGCGCGCTCGACACCATCCGCCGCGAGGTCGGCATGGTGTTCCAGAGCTTCAACCTCTTTCCCCACCTCACCGTGCTGGAGAACTGCACGCTGGCCCCGGTGTGGGTGCGCAAGATGCCGCGCGCCCAGGCCCGCGAGCAGGCGATGGAGTACCTCCGGCGAGTGAAAATCCCGGAACAGGCGCCCAAGTATCCGGCGCAGCTTTCCGGCGGCCAGCAGCAGCGGGTGGCGATCGCCCGCGCGCTGTGCATGACGCCGCGCATCATGCTGTTCGACGAGCCGACCTCGGCGCTCGACCCGGAGATGATCAAGGAAGTGCTCGACACCATGATAGAGCTGGCCGATTCCGGCATGACCATGATCTGCGTCACCCACGAGATGAGCTTCGCGCGCCGCGTGGCGCATCGGGTGGCGTTCATGGACGAGGGCGAGATCGTCGAGTCCGGCACGCCGGAGGCATTGTTCGACGCGCCGGAGACGGATCGCCTCAAGCTGTTCCTGTCCCAGATTCTCCGCGGCCACTGAGGCCGGCGTTCACCAGGAGGCGAAGTCCACCGCGCGGGCGAGCGGCGCGGAAACGGCCGGCGCGGCGGCGAGGATCGGCCCGCCCTGGCCGGCTTCGTGTTCCAGGAACGGCGAGACGAAGGCGCCCGCCTCGGCCAGCAGGGCGAGCGCGCCGGCCACGTCCCACAGGTTGATGTGCAGTTCCACGTAGGCGTCGAGCCGGCCGGCGGCGACCTCGGCGAGCCCGAGCGCGCCGGAGCCGCCGAGGCGGATCGCCGCTCCCGCGCGCACCACGTCCTGCACCAGGCGGGTGAAGCGCTCGGCCGGCCGGCGGGTGGACCAGCCGCACTCGACGATGGCGCGATCGAGCGAAGGCGTGGCGGCGGCGGCGATCGGCGCGCCGTTCAGCGTGGCGCCGCGGTCCCGGCAGGCGGCGAAGGTCTCGCCGAGCGCGGGGGCGACGATCACCCCGAGCAGCGGCGCCGTACCCTCCAGCAGCCCGAGCGAGACGCACCAGCGGTTGCCGCCGCGGGCGAAGTTGGCGGTGCCGTCGATCGGGTCGAGCACCCAGCGCAGGTCCGCCGCCCCGTGGCGGCCGGTTTCCTCGCCGATCAGGCCGTCGTCGGGGAACTGTTCGGCCAGCGCCTGGAAGATCATCGCCTCGATGGCGCCGTCGGCCTCGGTGAGCCAGTCCTGCGCGCCCTTCAGCGTGGCGCCCGTGGCGGCGCCGGGGGCGGGACGCATCCTCAGCGCCCGCATCGCCGCTTGTTCGACGAGGCGGGTGGCCGCCTCCAGCCGCCGTTCCAGTGCCGTCATCGCATCACCGAGTGGAAACCCGCCCCATCAGGGAGCCAAGGCGGCGGAAAGGCAAGCGGCATTGGCGGCGCCTCCGTGACGAAGCGATGATTTTCCGTTGCGTTGCGCGCCCGTCCGAAGGGATGTTGGCTTTTCCGGCACGTATTGGGCGGCGGCATGCGCGTCATCGGCCTCACCGGCGGCATGGGCATGGGGAAGTCGACGGTGGCGCGGGCGTTCCGCCGCGCCGCCATGCCGGTGTTCGACGCAGACGCCACCGTGCACCGGCTGCAGGCGCCCGATGGCGCCGCGCTCGCCGCCATCGCCGCCGCCTTCCCGGGAACGGTCGGCACCGATGCCGCCGGCAGGCGGCGCCTCTCGCGCGAGGCGCTGCGCGCCCGTGCGCTTGCCGAGCCCGCGGCGCTGGCGCGGCTGGAGGCGATCATGCATCCGCTGGTGGCGCGGGAGGTGCGGGCGTTCCTCGCCCGCGCGCGGCGGGCCGGCGCGCCGGTGGCGGTGCTCGACGTGCCGCTGCTGCTGGAAATGGGCGGCGCCGGCCGGGTGGACCGGGTGGTGGCGGTCTCCGCCCCGCCCTCGGTGCAGCGGGCGCGGCTCGCGCGGCGGCGGCTCAGCGCCGGGCAGATCGACGCCTTCCTCGCCCGGCAGGCCGGCGACGCGGAAATCCGCCGCCGCGCGCACCTGGTGGTGCCGACGGGGCTGTCGCGGCATCATGCGCTCCGAGTCGTCGTCCGCCTGATCGAGGAGCTTCGCCGATGGACCGTTCCGTGCTGTTCGACACCGAGACCACCGGCCTCGATCCGATGGCGGGCGACCGCGTCATCGAGGTGGCGGCGCTCGAACTGGTGAACGAGCTTCCCACCGGCAGGCACTTCCACGCCCTGCTCGACCCCGAGCGCCTCGTTCCCGAGGATGTGACGCGCATCCACGGGCTGACCAACGCCGCTCTCGCCGGCAAGCCGAAGTTCGCGGAAGTCGCCGCCGCCCTGCTGGCCTTCCTCGGCGACGGGCCGCTGATCGCCCACAACGCGCCGTTCGACTTCGCCTTCCTCAACGCCGAGTTCTCCCGCATGTCGCTGCCGCCGCTCGACGCCGCGCGCATGGTCGATACGCTGCTGCTGGCCAAGGCGCGCTTTCCGGGGATGCCGAACAGCCTCGATGCGCTGTGCCGGCGTTTCGACATCGACCTTTCCGAGCGCACCACCCACAACGCCCTGCTCGACTGCCGGCTGCTCGCCCAGGTGTACGTGGAACTTACCGGCGGGCGTCAGCGCGGGCTCGAACTGGGTGCCGGCGGGCAGGCGGAATTGCCCGTCGCCCGCTACGAGCGCCCGGAGGGGCGGCTGCCGCGGCTGATCGTGCCGGGCGCGGAGGAGCTGGAGGCGCACGAGCGCTTCCTGCACAAGCTGCGCCAGCCGCTTTGGCACGCCGGCTAGGCGCGTCTCAGGCGCGGGCGCGGGCGGCGGCGGCGCGCTTGTAGGTTTCGCGGTAGAGGATGTAGAGGCCGCTGGCGATGACGATGGCGGCGCCGGCGAACATCTGCGCCGGCGGGAAGTAGCCCCACACCAGCCAGCCGGCGAGCGTCGCCCACAACAGCCCGGCGTAGTTGAACGGGCTGATGACGGCTGCCGGCGCCAGGCTGAAGGCGCGGGTCATGAAGAACTGGCCCACGCCTCCGGTGGTGCCCATCAGCAGCAGCAACGCCCAGTCCCAGCCGCTCGGCGTGGTCCACAGGAAGGGCAGCGGCAGGGCGGTGAGCAGGGTGGAGAACACGGTGAAGTAGAAGACGATGGTGAGTGGCCGGTCGGAGTGGCCGAGCTGGCGGATGGTGACCATCGACACGGCCGAGGCGACGGCGGCCGAGATCGCCACGATCACGCCGGGGGTCAGCATCTCGTGGCCGGGGTTGACGATCACCAGCACGCCGGCGAAGCCGACGATCACGGCGCTCCAGCGGTGGATGCCCACCTTTTCGTGCAGCATCGGCACCGAGAGCGCGGTGACCACCAGCGGCGACATGAAGGAAATGGCCACCGCGTCGGCCAGCGGCATCAGATGGTAGGCGAGGAAGCCGAGCGTCATGCCGGTGACGCCGACCACGGCCCGCCACAGGTGGCTCAGGATGCTGCGCGTGCGCACCAGCCGCCAGCCGCGCTGGCCCAGCATCATCACGACCACCGGCGGGATGGCGAACAGGTTGCGGAAGAAGGTGACCTCGTACACCGAGTAGCGCTGCGAGAGGATTTTCACGCAGGTCCACAGCACCGAGAACAGCAGGGTGGAGACGATCATCACCAGGATGGCGCGCCCGGGGTGGTCGGCGGGCGGTCTGCGGCTGAGGCCGTGCGTCTGCGTCGTGGCGGCGGTCATGGCGAGGTCCGGGTGGCGCTCTTGGCGTGGGAAAAGCGGCATGACGGCAGAATACGCCGCAAATGGGGCGGACGGGGCCGCCAAATCGCCGCGAAGCGGCGGATTCGCGGCTCAGCGCTTCGGCGGGCGCAACTGGTGCAGCAGCGCGGGGATGAAGACGAAGCTCGACACCAGCGTGCAACCGAGGCTGATCAGCAGCAACTCTCCCATGCTGGCGGTGCCGGGGTGGGCGGAAAGCGCCAGCGAGCCGAAGGCGGTGCCGGTGGTCAGCGCCGAGAACAGGGTGGCGCGCGCGGTGGCGGTGCCGAGGAAACCCTTCACGCCCACGCGCCAGTTCATGACGAAATAGATGTTGAACGACACGCCGACGCCAAGCAGCAGCGGCAGGGCGATGATGTTGGCGAAATTGAGCGGCAGCGGCAGCAGCACCGCCGCCACCACGGTGAGCAGCGTGGAAAGAAGCAGCGGCGTCAGCACCAGGACGACGTCGAGCACGCGGCGCAGCACGAGAGCGAGCACGATGGTGATGGCGGCGAGAGCCAGCAGCGCCGCCGAGCGGAACGCGCCGACGATGGTGCGCGCGCTTTCCACCATCACCACCGCCGGGCCGGTGGCATCGGGGGCGATGCTCCGCACCTGGGCGACAAACGTCCGCACCATGGCCGAGTCGCGCACGGTCGCGCGCGGCACTACCTGCACCCGGGTCAGCCCGCCCGGGGTCCGCCAGTCGCGGGCGAGCGCCGCTGGCACGTCGGCCGCCGTCACCGGCCTCGCCGCCAGTGCCGTGCGCAGCCGCTCGAGCTGCAGCGGCAGATAGGCGGTGAGCGCCTGGTTCATGGCGAGCAGCGTTGCGTCCGGGGCGGTGGCAAGCCGGGAGAGGGTGGCGCCGATGCGGGCCAGTTCCGTGTCCGCCGGCGCCTTGGCGGCGGCGTCTTCCAGCGCCTTGGCGGCGGTGCCGGCGGCGAGGCGCAACTGCGAGGCCGTCACCGGCGCGCTGTCCGGGTGCGGCGAGAGGGACGGGCCGAGCAGGGAGGCGGCGTCGCCGATCAGCGCGAGCTTCGCCTTCTGGTGGGTGGGCACGAAGCTCGAGAAGGTGATCGCCTCGTCCACCAGCGGCAGCTTGCCGAGCTTCGCCGCCAGCGCGTCGGCCGCGGCCGGGTCGGGCGCGAGGACGTCGATGCTGAAAGGCGAGGTGACGGGCGCGTTCTTCAGCAGCTCCAGCGTGCGCATCGCCTCGGTGTTGGGGTTGTTGGTGTGCAGCGGGTCGGCGTCGAAGGTGAGACGCGGCAGCAGCGCCAGGCCGAGCACCGCCAGCGCGGCGAACACCGCCGGCACGCCGGGGCCGGCCCGCCAGAGCGCCCGCTCCGCGCGTACGCCGATGGCGAAACCCACCGCGCGCGCCTCGGGGCCCGGGCGGCAGAGAGTCATCGCCGCCGGCAGGAAACCGATGGTGCAGGCGAAGGCGATCAGCATTCCCACCCCGGCGATCAGCCCGAGTTCGGCCACGCCGGCGAACGGCGTCGGCACGAAGGCGAGGAAGCCGCAGGCGGTGGCGGCGGCGGCGAGCAGGATCTGCCGTCCTACGCCCTTGGCGGTGCGGCGGAGCGCGTGGGCGAAATCGGGGGTGAGAAGGTGGAACTCGCGAAAACGGACGCCGAACTGGATGGAGAAGTCCACGGCGATGCCGACGAACAGGATGGCGAAGGCCACCGAGACGAGGTTCAGCGTGCCGACGAAGATGGCGGCGAAGGCGGTGGTGAGCACGAGGCCGAGCCCGAGGGTGAGCAGGATCGGCACCACCAGCCGCCACGAGCGCACGGCGAGCGTGAGCCACAGCGTGACCAGCATCAGCGTGACGACGATGCCGAGAAGCGCGCCCTGCGCCACGGTGGCGAACTGCTCGTCGGCCAGCGCCACCGAGCCAGTGATGCGCACCTGCGCCTGGCCGGCCTTCACCCAGGGCAGGCTGGCGGCGGCGGTGCGGATGGCGGCGGTCGCGGCGCCTCCCGGCTCCAGGGCGCCGTAGTCGAGCTTCGGCTTCACCAGCACGAAGCGGAACTGCCCGGCCTGACTGGCGAGGTCGCCCGTGAGCAGGTTCTCCCATGAGAGCGGCCTGGGATGGCCGCTGGCGGCGGCGGCGAGGTTGTTGCCGAAGGTGGTGAGCGCCTGGGAGACGGAAGCGAGGTCGGCCTGCCCGCGCTCCACTCCCACGGCAACCAGGGTGAGGGCGGCGAACAGGCCGCGGGCGGAGGGGTCGGCGACGAGCTGGCCGAGGAAGGGCTGGGCGTCGATGGTGCGGTTGAGCAGCGATTGCAGCGGCTTGCGGCCAAGGAACAGCAGCCCGTTGGCCGAAAGGTAGGGCGAGGCGTCGGGCTGGCTCACGCTCTCGATGTGCGCGCGGTCCTTGCCGAGCGCCTGCGCCAACTGCGACGCGGTCTCATCGGCCTGCTCCGGCGTGGCGGCATCGACGACCGCCACGAGGAGGTTGTTGAACTGCGGGAACGCGGCGTCGAGGGCGATCTCGTGCTGCCGCCAGGGCAGCGAGGCGGAGAAAAGCGTGTCGGTGTTGGTGTCGACGCCGAGGCGGAGTGCGGCGATCAGGCACCCCAGCACGGCGAGCGCGGCCGCCGCGGCGAGTACGAGGCGATATCGCCGCCGGCTGCCTTCGGCAACGGCGACGAGCAGGCGGTAAAGCGGCATGCTCGGGATGGTCCGCAGAGTGAGAGCCTCGGATAGCGCCGCCCCAGTGCGCAAGGCAATGGCCCTGGCGTTCCGTTCCGCCGCCGGCGCCCCGAAGCCCGCGCTCCGGGGCGCCCCGCGGCCGGCGCTACTTCGCGGCGGCGTGCGTCTTCGCGTGCCGGGCCGCCTTGTGCATCGGCACCGGCGGGCAGAGCGGCTGGGCCGGCGTGCAGGCGTACATCTCCCGCTCGACGAAGCGGCCGTGCTCCACCACCCAGCGCACCAGCGGCGGATACATCTCGCCGTTCGCATCCCAGCCGCCGGCGATGTAGGCGCCGTGGTAGGCGATCGGCCTGCCCGCGCGTGCGAGCTTCGCCGCCAGCGTGAAGCCGGCGATGGTCGGCATGATCGTGCGGCCGTCGCTGGCGTCGATCCCGGAAAGACCCTGGCGGATATCGGCGCCGGTGAGAGCCTTGGCGCCGCCGCCGCCGTGGCTGGCCACGACCGCGGCGAGCATCAGCGTCGCGGCGGAGTCATAGGCGCCGGAGGCGGTCACCTCGGGCCGGTGGTGGTAGGCCACATGGAAGGCGCGCATGAAATCGGCGCCGTTGCGGCTGCGGTCGGCGGTCAGCACCGAGCTTCCCTCCAGGCCGTTCGCCCCCGGACCGATCTGCTTCAGGATGTAGTCGCGGCGGAAACTGTTGTTGGAGACGATCGGCAGTTTGTAGCCGGCGGCGCGGTAGGTGCGGATGGCCTCGGTGGAATGGCCGGGCAGCATCGCCACCACCAGCACGTTCGGCGTGCCTTCCGGGCCGTTCACCACCGAGGACCAGTCGGGGCCGATGTTCGCGGTGGTGGTGACGTAGTGGAGATCGACCTTCGCCGGCCCCTTGTACAGTTCGGGCAGCACCTTGGGGATCGCCTCGGCGATGGAGCGGTGGCCCGCGTCGGCGAACACGCCGATCAGCAGGCGGCTGCCGAAGCCGGCCTTGTTCGCGCCCGCCTTCTCGATGGCGAGACGGGTGATGACCGCGGCCTCGAAACGGGCGTTGTAGAAGACGCGGAACAGCCAGTGGCCGGCGTCGCGCTCGGCCGCCTGCACCACCGGGTCTGGGTCGGTCACGGTGGGGTCGTGGAAGAAGCTCGACGAGCACTGGAAGCAGGTGACCGGCACCTTCGGCAGGGTGGAGGCGGGATCGTAGTTGAGGCCGTTCACCTTCACCGTGTCGATGCTGGCGTCGCTCACCAGCGCCTGCACATGCTCCTGGCCGAGCAGGCGTTTCGCCTCCGTTAGCGTCTGCGCGGGGTCGCTCTTCGTATCGCCGTAGACGATCTCGAAGCGGAGCGGCGCGTGCGCGCGCGCCATCGCCTTGTTCATCTGCGTCGCCGCCAGCGCCACCGCGTCCTTGAAGTCGGGCGAGGTGGAGGAGCTCGACTGGTCCACCAGCGCGCCGATGCGCACCACCACCGGCGGGGCCTCGGGCTTCTTGTGCCGGGGCGCGGCGAAGGCGAGGGCGGGCACGATCAGCCCGAGCAGGACGGTGGTTTTGCCCAGGCGGGTGAAGACGGATGCCATGGAGGTTTTCTCCCTCTGCGTGGGGGTCGGGTGACGCCAAAACGTCCGCGCCCAGGGTGCCGGCGCGGGTTCGTTGCAAAGCGTATCCGATTCCGGCGTCCCTGTCGCCGGCGAAACGAAGCTCAGTCGGCGAGGGCGGCGAGCAGGCGCGCGGCCTTTTCCGCCACCTTTTCCGCGTCGTCGCCCGCGCGGTAGAGAGAGGAGCCGCAGCCGAAGCCCGCCGCGCCCGCCGCCCGCCAGGGCGGAATGGTGGCGGCGTCGATGCCGCCCACCGGCAGGATCGCCGTTCCCGGCGGCAGCACCGCGCGCAGGCTTTTCAGCACCGCCGGGCCCGCCGCTTCGGCGGGAAACAGCTTCAGCGCGTCGGCGCCCGCGGCGAGCAGCGCGAACGCCTCGGTGGGGGTAAAGAAGCCGGGACAGGCGAGCATTCCCGCTTCCTTGGCCGCGCGCAGCACGTCGAGGTCGGCGTGCGGGGTGACGATGAGCCGCCCGCCCGCGGCGGCGATTTCCGCCACCTGCGCGGGAGTCATCACCGTGCCGGCGCCGACGAGCATCCGCCCGCCGAAACGCCCGGCGAGCCGGCGGATGCTTTCCATCGGCTCCGGCGAGTTGAGCGGCACCTCGACGATGCGGATGCCGGCCTCCTCCAGGGCGCCGCCGATCGCCTCCGCCTCGCCCGGGCGCACGCCGCGCAGGATCGCCACCAATGGGCAGCGCGAAAGCCATTCCTTCAGTCCCATGCCACTTTCTCCCCGATGCGCGCGAGGCCGCGGCGGGCGGCCTCGCTGTCTTCGATCGCCGGCTCCCCGCCGCAGGCGGCGATGGCCCGCGCGTAGAGCGCGGCGAGCTTCGGCGCGCCGATCAGATGCACCCGCTCGCGCCTCGAAAGCGCCGCGCGCGTCTCGTGGCCGATCAGGAGGCCGGAGAGGTAGGAGGCGCTGTCGGCCTCCGCGAGTTCCCCGAACAGGCCGAGGGCGCGCACGCCGAACAGGTGGTGCAGCAGGTGCCCGCTGTCGCCCGAGCGCGCCACGCCACGGTCGAACGCGGCCTCGGAGACCGGGCCGTCGCTCATCATCCGTCCGAGGATGGTGGCCGACTTCAGCGCGGCAAACGCCTCGCCCGACAGATAGGTGCGGAAGGAAAGAATGCGTCCCGACTCGACGCGCGCCCATTTGGAGTGGCTTCCCGGCAGGCACGCGAGCCCAGGCGCGGCGAAGGCTGCTTCGAGCCCGGCGATCTGCGTTTCCTCGCCGCGCATCACCTCGGGCGTGCCGTGCTCGTCGCGGCAGGACAGACCCGGCACCAGCAGCACGGCGGCCGGGCCGTAGGGCGCGCGCACCGTGGCCTTCGCGAGTTCCGCCGCGCCGGCCGGGCAGTCGAGATACGGCGCCTCCACCCATCCCTGGCGGCTGCCAACCATGCCGGACAGCAGCACGCGGCGCTCGCCCTCGGCGATCCAGTCGCCGGCGATGGCTTCGAGCGCCTCCGGAAAGCCGCCCGACGCCACATGCAGGATGCCGCGCGCGGCCTCCCGCGCCGCCAGCACCCCGCCGTTCGCGCCGAGGCGCCACGCCCGCTGGCTGCTGGTTCCCCAATCGATGACGATCATCGCCGATTCTCCCGTGGGCGGCAGTGAATGCCAGCGCGCCACCGATTGCAAACGCGAGCCGGTGACGACATATCGGGGCCGGCAGATCGGCATACGGAGCCAGCGAGAGAGAAATGACCACGACCGAGACCGGTACCGGCGAACATCATCCCTTCACCGCCGAGGTGGAGCAGTTGCTCAGCCTGGTGGTGCACTCCCTTTATTCCGACCGCGAGATCTTCCTGCGCGAACTCGTCGCGAACGCCGCCGACGCCGTCGACCGCCGCCGCTTCGAAAGCCTTACCCACGCCGCCCTGGCGCTGCCCGAGGGCGCGGCGATCCGCCTTCGCCCCGACAAGGAGGCGGGCACGCTCGCCATCATCGATCAGGGCATCGGCATGAGCCGCGAGGAGCTGATCGACCATCTCG
>JAJXZO010000096.1 GCA_021780035.1 Pseudomonadota bacterium | reverse complement strand
GGAAGGCCTCCTCGTCCATGGTGGAGACGTGCTGTGCGGTGTGCTGCCATTTGCCGCGCGGGTCGGTGAACCGGAGATCCACGTACTCGACGGAGTGCTCCTTCATCATGGCCATTACCTTGGCCAGGGCGCCTCCGGTCGCGTCGGTCGCTTTTTTCGCCATCTGATCCATCCCTCGTCCAAACGCCGCCGGGCGGCGCGAAAAGGCTGCCCCGTGCAGCCCCTGTCAGCGGCCCCTATACGGATTTACCGGAGGGGCCGGAAGCCGGTTTCACTCGGAATCCCGCAGTTTCGCCAACGGCTCAGATCGCGTCCTCGCCGCGTTCACCGGTGCGGATGCGGATCACCTCCTCGACGGTGGTGACGAAGATCTTGCCGTCGCCGATGCGCCCGGTGCGGGCGGCGGTGATGATCGCCTCGAGCGCCCGCTCGACGATGCCGTCCTCGCACACGACCTCGATCTTCACCTTCGGCAGGAAATCGACGACATACTCGGCGCCGCGATAAAGCTCGGTGTGGCCCTTCTGTCGCCCGAAGCCCTTGGCCTCGATGACGGTGATGCCCTGCAGCCCCACCTCGTGCAGCGCTTCCTTCACTTCATCGAGCTTGAACGGCTTGATGATCGCTTCGATCTTTTTCATCCCTCTCCACCCGGGGAGACCGGGTGCCCTTCTGAATTCCCGACGACACGGCTCCGGGCCGCCGCCATGGCACCCTTCTTCCGCCGCACGACCGCCCATCCCGCCGAGAGGAGAGCGATATTCAAGGTTTGCACGAAGCGTGCCACGCGGCAATGCCAAGAGTCCACGCCGAATGCGCGCGTTTCCGACGCCTGGGCGCTTCACGGCGCGCGCCGCCTGCCTCGTTTTTCGGCAGCGGTAGCGTAACGAAGCGGCGCGATGCCGCATTCCTGGGCGCCTCCGGCCGCGGCGCGGCGGCACGGCGAAGGCGGCGCCGCCGCGGTTGACGCCGACAGGGCTTCGGCGTAATTCGCGCTGCCCACGACGTGCCGGCAAGGCGATGGCGAGCGTAGCTCAGATGGTAGAGCGCCAGGTTGTGGTCTTGGATGTCACGGGTTCGAGTCCCGTCGCTCGCCCCACCCCGGCTGGTTCCCGGCGGCTTCAGCGGCCGCCTGCCGGCAGGCCCAGCAGATCGCGAATGCGCGCCGCCGCCGCTTCCTTAACTTCGGCCAGCGGCCGGCTGGCGTCGAGCACCGCGTGGCGGGCGGGCGCGGCCGCCGCCTGATCGAGGAATCCCTGCCGCACCCGCCGCTGGAAGTCGAGCCCCAGGGCCTCGAAGCGGTCCTCGCCGCTGCCGTCGGCGGCGAGCCGCGCCATGCCCCGCGACAGCGCCTGCTCGGGCGCGACATCGAGCAGCAGGGTGAGATCGGGCCAGAGATCGCCGGTGGTCCAGGCGTGCAGCTCGCGGATGCGCGTCTCGGGCAGGCCGCGCCCGGAACCCTGGTAGGCCAGGGTGGAGCCGATGTAGCGGTCGCACAGCACCAGCCTGCCGGCGGCGAGCGCCGGGCGGATTACCCGCTCCACGTGCTGCGCCCGCGCCGCCGCGATCAGCAGCAGTTCCGCCAGCGGTTCCCAGTCGCCGTGGCGCGCGAGCAGAAGCCTGCGGATGGCCTGGCCTTCGGGCGTGCCTCCCGGCTCGCGCGAAATCAGCGTGCCGCCGGGCAGGCCGCCGAACGTCTCGGCCAGATGCGCCAGCACGCTGCTCTTGCCGCTGCCGTCGCCGCCTTCGAGGACGACGAATGCGCCGGCCACGGCTCAGACCCCGGTGACGTAGTGCCGGAGCACCGCCCAGGCGCGGCCGATGACGTCGAGCTTCGGCACGTCTGCGCCGGCGACGAGGGGAAGCTCGAGATTGAGCGACCCGTTGCCCGTGACGGTGAGCCGGCCGATGGCCTGCCCGCGCCGCACCGGCGCCGGCACCGGGCTCGGGTAGTTCGCCGTCATTTTCAGCGACTGCCGCCAGCCGCGCGGCAGCGTCACCAGCACGTCGTGCCCGGCGACCAGCGGCACGGCGGGTGCCGTGCCCAGCCACACCGGCACGGCCAGCACCGGCTCGGCGGCGGCGAACAGCGTCACGTCCTCGAACTGGCTGAAGGCCCAGTCGAGGATGCGCTCGCCTTCCGAGGCGCGCTCGCGGATCGACGCCATGCCGTTCAGCACCACCACCACGCGCCGGCCGCCACGCTCGGCGCTGGCTACCAGCCCATAGCCGCCCGCCTGGGTGTGGCCCGTCTTCAGCCCGTCGGCGGTGCCCCGGTCCACCAGTTCGTTGCGGTTCATCTGGTGGATGTTGCTGTAGGTGAAGTTCGTCTCGCCGAAGTAGTGGTAGTACTGCGGGAAGTCGCGGATCAGCGCGGTGGCCACCGTGGCGATGTCGCGGACGCTCATCTCGTGGCCGGGCTCGGGCCAGCCGGTGCAATCCTGGAACGTGCTGTGCGTGAGGCCCAGGCGCTTCGCCTCCTGGTTCATCAGCACTACGAACTGCGCTTCCGAGCCGGCGACGCCGTCGGCTAGCACGATGCAGGCGTCGTTGCCGGAATCGACGATGACACCCTGGATCAGTTCCCGGACCGACACGTCGGTGCCGACCTTGACGAACATCTTCGAGCCGCCCATGCGCCAGGCGCGCGCGGAAACCGGCAGCGTCTGGTCGAGCGTGAGCTGCCCGGACTTGAGGCGGCTGAAGACGAGGTAGAGCGTCATCAGCTTGGTCATCGACGAGGGCGTCATCGGCTCGTCGGCGTTCTTGTCGAGCAGCGTGGTGCCGGTGTTGTAATCCACCGCGATCGCCCATTGCGCGGCGGTGACCACCGGGCCGATCAGCGAGTTGGCGGGCGTGGGCGGCGGCGCGGCGGC
>JAJXZO010000227.1 GCA_021780035.1 Pseudomonadota bacterium | reverse complement strand
GGCGGGATGGCTGTCGGCGAAGCGCTTCAGCACCGCCGGCACGTAGGAAAGCGCGTAGTCGTCCGGCGTGCCGAAGCGCACCATGCCCTGCATCAGCGGCATGCGGAACGCCGACCAGATCTCGTCGTGCAGCGCGAGCAGCGCCCGCACGCGGCCCAGCAGGTACTGCCCGTGCGGCGTGAGCAACACGCTGCCGCCCTTCGCCCGCAGCAGCAGGCGCTGGCCGAGCAGCGCCTCCAGCCGCTGCATCTGCATGGAAACGGCCGACTGCGTGCGCCCGACGCGGGCGGCGGCGCGCGTGAAGCTGCCTTCCTCGGCGATGAAGGCGAAGGCGCGCAACAGGTTGGGATCGAGACCCTGGGGAAGTGGCATAGTTATCAATATGTCTGATTTATAACATCCATACAATTCATTTTCCTTATTCCTTGCCGCCGTGGATGCTGCCTCAAGCGAGTTTGCCGAGGAACAGGAGGATGCCCGCATGACCACCCTGTCGCTCCACCACCCCGGCGTGGTTCCTTTCCTCACCTCCCGTCCCGGCTTCCGGCTGCGCGGTCTGAAGGGTGCGATCGCCCGCCTGTGGCGCCGCCACAAAGCGAAGTCCGCGCCAACGCGCTGCGACGACGACATGCTGAAGGATCTCGGCATATCCCGCGCGCAGGCGAACTTCGAGACGGAGCGGCCGTTCCGCTTCTGAAATCCGTCCCCCGGTGCTGGCCCCGCCGCCGATCTTCTGTATCATCGGCGGCCGCGGACAAGGGAACAGCACCATGAGCGGCCGAACGCCGACCTTCGCCTCCCTCCACGGCATGGTGGCCGCCGCGCAACCGCTCGCGGCGCAGGCGGGCGCGCGCCTGCTCGCCGCCGGCGGCAACGCCTTCGACGCCGCCGCCGCCGCCGCCGCCGCGCTCGGCGTTGTCGAGCCGTTCTATTCCGGGCTCGCGGGCATGGGCGCGGCGACCTGTTTCGTTGCCGCGGAAGCGCGCGTGCGCACGCTCGACTTCATCTCCCGCGTGCCGCTTGGCTTCCCGGAGGGCCGTTTCCACGCACGCGCCGAGCTGGCGCGCGGGCCGATGGCCTGCGGCGCGCCGGCGGCACTCGCCGGCTGGTGCGAACTGGTGACGCGCCACGGCAGGAAACGCCTGCCCGAGGTGCTGGCGCCGGCCATCGCCCTTGCGCGCGAGGGTGTGCCGATGGCGCCGCTCGGCGCCGCCACCCTTGCCTCCGCCACCGAGGCGCTCTCGGCCCTGCCGTTCTTTGCCGACTGGCGGCAGACCTACCACGGCCACCTCAGCGGCGCTCCCGGCGTGGGGCAAGTGCAGCGCCAGCCCGATCTGGCGCGCACCCTGGAACTGATCGCCGCCGAAGGACCCGGCCATCTCTACGGCGGTCCGCTCGGCCGCGCTTTGGTGGAGCACGTGCAGGCGATGGGCGGCTGCCTCGCGCTTCAGGATCTCGCCGCCGTGCAGCCGGCTTGGCTCGATCCGGCCACCGCCCCCTACCGCGACCTCATCCTGCATACGCCGCCGCCGCCCTGCGAAGGCTTCCAGTTCCTGCTCACCATGCGCATCCTCGCGGGGTTCGACCTCGCGGCGATGGCGCGCGACGGCGCGGAGCACCTCGACCACGTCTGGCGCGCCATCCGCCTTGCCGCGGGCCGGCGCATCGCCCACAACAAGCCCGGGCCGGAGGAACTGGCGGAACTGCTCGGCGATGCCTCGGTGGAAAAACTCCGCGAACTCGTGCGCGCGCCCGAGCCGGTGACCGGCCCGACTGAGCAGTGGCAGCCCGCCGCGGTGGAGGCGGCGCGCGAGCACACCACCAGCTTCGTCGCCGCCGACCGCGAAGGCAACGTGGTCGCCATCACGCAGAGCCTCGGCAGCGCTTTCGGGTGCGGCGTGGTGGTGCCGGGCACCGGCGTCTGCCTGAACAACCTCCTCGCCTGGGGCGATGCCGATCCGCGCGGCGGCAATCCGCTCCACCCGGGAAGCGACCTCGCCCTGCCCATCGCCCCGGCGCTCGCCACGCGCGAGGGAAAACCGGCACTCGCGCTCGCCACCCCGGGCAGCTATGGCATCAGCCAGACCCAGGCACAGGCGCTGGTGCAACACGTCGATTTCCGCCTCGCCGTGGCGGATGCCATCGCCGCGCCGCGCGCCCGTTTGTTCGACGGTGCGCACGTGCTCGCCGAGGACCGCTTCGGCGCGGAGACGCTGGCGGCGCTGGCGGAACGCGGCCACAAGGTGGAAACCACCGCCGCCTGGAGCGTGAAGGCGGGCGGCATGCAGGGGATCGCCCTCGACCCCGCCAGCGGCGCGCTGTTCGGCACCGCCGATCCGCGCCGCGACGGCGCGGTGGCCATACCCTGAACCGGAGGGAGAACGCGCATGGATGGCCATCGCCCGATCATCGCTTCCCGCCACGGCGTGGTGGCCGCCGCCCACCCGCTGGCCGCCGCAGCCGGCGCCCGCCTGCTCGGCAAGGGGGGCAACGCCTTCGATGCGGCCGTCGCCGCCGCCGCCGCCTTCGGCGTGGTCGCGCCCTTCGCCGCCGGCCTGGGCGGGGTAGGCGTCGGCCTCTGTTTCGTTGCCGCCGACCGGCGGTTGCGCTCGCTCGACTACATGGGCCGCACCCCGGAAAACCTTCCGGCACCGCCGCCGGTGCGCTCGCCGAAATGCGCCGTGGCACCCGCCTGCCTTGCCGGCTGGTACAACCTGCTCAGCGCCCACGGCACGCGCACGCTGGCGGACGTGCTGGCACCGGCCATCGCGCTCGCCCGCGACGGCTTCCCCCTTACCGCGGGGCTTGCGGCCGGCTTCACCGCCACGCGCGCCGCACAGCCCGGCCTTGCCGCCTGGCTCGGTGGGCTCGACGCCGCGCCCGACAGCTTCCGCCCCGGCGCGGTGCTGCGCCAGCCCGCGCTCGCCGCCACGCTCGAAGCCATCGCCGCGCACGGGCCGCGTCACTTCTACTCGGGCACGCTCGGCGAGCGCCTGACCGCCGGGATCGAGGCGTCCGGCGGCAACCTCCCGCGGGAGGCGCTGCTGTCCGTCGATCCCGACTGGGGCCGGCCGGTCGCCGTCGAAAGCCGCGGCTCCGCCGTGCATGTCCCCTGCCCGCCGGCGCAGGCGCTGGACGTGCTGCTCGGCCTCGCGCTTCTGGAGGAATCCGATCTCGGCGGCAGCGACGACGACACCGCGGCGTTGCTGCGCGAGGCCGCCCGCCTTGCCGCCGCCGCACGCGCCGGCGCCGGAACCGATCCGGCGCAGGCGATGCTTGCCGAGGAAACCATCGACAGCCTGCGCACCCGCATCGCCGGAAGCGCGGGTTCGGCCGACTCCCCTTCTCCATGGCCCGCACCGCTGTTCCCGGCGGCGAATACGCTGGCGGTGGCCGATGCCTCGGGCAATGTCGTCTGCCTCACGGAGAGCCTCGGCAGCCTCGGCGGAAGCGGCATCGCGGCGGCCGAGTGCGGCATCTGTCTGAACGACGTGCTCGCCTATTGCGCCGCGCCACCCATGGCCGATTCTCCGCTCGGTCTGCCGCTGCTGCCGCTGATCGCCACGCGCCACCGCCACCCGGTGCTCGCGCTTGCCGGCGGTGCCGACATCCCCCGCCTGCTCGCGGCGCTCACCCGCCGGCTGCACCGCTCACAGCCTCTCGACGCGGCGCTGGAAGTCGCCGGCGCGGATGGCAGCTGCCTCGGCGGCGTGCAGGCGGTGGCGCTCGAGGCGGCAACGAACGTGGCCACCGGTGCCGCCGATCCCGCCGGCGAAGGCTGGGCGGCGCCCGGCTGACGTCCGGCGCGATCAGGGAACGCACGATGCCCTCGCTTGCCCGCAGGCTCGGCCCTTCCCTCGCCTTCGGGCGCATGGCTGCCGCGCAGGTTTCCACCGCCGGACGTTCTACAGCAACCCCTGCTGGCGGAAGCTGAGCCAGCGGCCGTTGCCGACCACGATGTGGTCGTGCAGCACGATGTTCAGCACGGCGGCGGCCTTCCGCACCTCGGCGGTCATGCTGATGTCGTCGCGCGAAGGCGTGGGATCGCCGCTCGGGTGGTTGTGCACGAGGATGAGCGCCGTCGCCTGCAGTTCCAGCGCCCGTTTCACCACCTCGCGCGGATAGACCGGCGTGTGGTTGACCGTCCCCCTCGCCTGTGCCTCGTCGGCGAGCAGGCGGTTGCGGGTGTCGAGGAACAGCACGCGGAACTGCTCCACCCGCTCGCGCGCGAGCACCGCGTTCAGGTAGTCCATCAGTTTCCCCCAGTCGCCGAGCAGCGGCCGGGAGACGATCTCCGCCCTGGCGAGGCGGAGCGCCGCGGCATGCACCGCCTTCAGCGCCGCGGCCCCGGACCCTTTGACGAACTTCACCTCCTGCAGCTCGGGCAGGGGCGCCGCGACGGTATTGGCGAAGCTGCCGAAACGGGCCAGCAGCTCGCGGGCGATGGGCTTGGTGTCGCGCCGCGGCAGAGCGAGGAACAGGATCAGCTCCAGCAGGTCCTGGTCGTTCAGGCTGTCCGGCCCGGCGGCGAGCAGGCGCTGACGCAGCCGCTCCCGGTGGCCCTCGGCGGCGGTGGGCGAAGGCGCCTTCGCCGCCGCTTCCGGCGCGACCAGATCGAACGGCTCGGAGAAACGCTTCCTGGCCACCATGGCGGCGAGGCTGCCACGCCGGGCGCGCGGGCGGAAGCCCCTCCGTCGCGTGGCGAGGCCGCACCCTCAGTCGGGCTCGAAGCTCGGGCGGTGGCGGCCGGCGGGCGAGAAGGTGAACACCTCCACCCCCTCCTCGGTGACGGCAACGGTGTGCTCGAACTGCGCGGAAAGGCTGCGGTCGCGCGTTACAGCCGTCCAGCCGTCGTCGAGCACCTTTACCTCCGAGCGGCCGGCGTTCACCATCGGCTCGATGGTGAAGAACATGCCGGGGCACAGTTCCGCCCCCTGGCCGGGGTGGCCGAAGTGCAGGACGTTCGGCGCCTCGTGGAAGCGCCTGCCCACGCCGTGGCCGCAGAAGTCCCGGACCACGCTGAAGTGCATCCGTTCCACGTAGGTCTGGATGGCGTAGCCGATATCCCCGAGGGTCGCCCCCGGCCGCACCGCCTGGATGCCGAGCATCATGGCCTCGTACGTCACGTCGATCAGCCGCCGCGCCCGCGTGGAGGGGGTGCCGGCGACGAACATGCGGCTCGTGTCGCCGTACCAGCCGTCGAGGATGACGGTGACGTCGATGTTGACGATGTCACCCTGGACGAGTTGCCGTTCGCCGGGGATGCCGTGGCAGACCACGTGGTTGATGGAGGTGCAGATCGACTTCGGGAAGCCGCGATAGTTGAGCGGCGCCGAGACGGCCCCGCGGGCGCGGACAAACTCGTCGCACAGCCGATCGAGTTCCGCCGTGGTGACGCCGGGCTCGACGTGCGGCTCGATCATGTCGAGCGTCGCCGCCGCAAGCTGCCCGGCTGCCCGCATGCCGGGGAAATCCTCGGGTCGGTAGAGCGTGATCCTGCGCGCCTCCGCACCACCTTCCATGACTTCGCTCTCTCCGTCCGTCACCGTTGCCGTCCCAACATGCGCAGCAATGTCGCGGCCCGCAAGGGGAGGCAGCCGGCGCCCGATCGGCTTTTGCGGCGTCAGCGGCTGGCGATCTGGCCGATTTCGGCGTGCAGCGGCGTGCAGTGGATGCGGTGCCGCGCCAGCGCCCGGCAGGCCTTCGCCGCTTCCGGCTCGCTGAAGCCGCCTACCAGCGCTTCCCACAAAGGCACGCCGCGCACCCGCACGTGCTCAACCCGTGGCTCGCCGTCACCGTCGGCGGCGAGGTGCCGGGCACGTGCGGCCATCCGGCTGGCGAAGGCCTTGCTCTCGAAGGCACCGACGGAAATGCTCCAGCTCGCGCCTCCGCGCGGGCGGGCGGCGGCGGAACGGCGCGGCGGCGTCTCCCGGCGCAACGCGGGGCGGGCCGGCTCCGCCTGTGCCACCTCCTGACCCCGCGGCTGCGGCACCACCAGATGCGGCGAGACAACCGGCTGTGGCGCGGCCCGCCCCTGCCGGGCCGGCTGGCGCGGCTCGGAGGCGGCGGCAACGGCATCCGCCGTGGCGAAGCCCTGGTTCAGCATCGCCGTCATCCGCTGGTCGCGGACGCCGTTGCTCGGTGCGCCGAAGATGACGCCGATGAGGCGCAGATGGTCGCGCACCGCCGAGGTGACGAGGTTGTGGCCGGACGAGTTGATGTAGCCGGTCTTCAGCCCATCGGCGCCGGGGTAGACCTTCAGCATCGTGTCGTGGTTGAAGATGGTCTGCCCGTGCCAGACGAACTCCGGCGTGGAAAAGAAGTGGTACTGGTCGGGGAAATCGCGGATCAGGCGGCGCGCCAGCGTGGCCATGTCGCGCGCGGTACTGTACTGCGCGGGGTCGGGCAGGCCCGAGGCGTTGCGGAACACCGTCCGCCGCATCCCCAGCGCGCGGGCCTTGAGAGTCATCATCTGGCCGAAGCGTTGCTCGTTGCCGCCCAGCAGTTCTCCGAGCGAGCAGGCGGCGTCGTTCGCCGAGCGGGTGACGATGCCCAGGATCGCCTGGTGGACGGTGACACGGGTTCCCGGCACCAGTCCGAGCTTGGTCGGGCTCATGGAGGCGCAGTGCGGCGAAACCGGAATGTCCTGGTCGATCGACACCCGTCGGTCGCGCAGCGCCTCGAAGGTCATGTAGAGGGTCATCAGCTTGGTGAGACTGGCCGGATGGCGCAGGCTGTCCGGGTTGTCCTGCGACAGCACGCGGCCCGAAACGGCCTCGATGACGATGGAACTGTAGCCGTAGGGAAGATATCGCGCCGCCGCCTGCGGCGCCGCAGTCAGCAACAACGCGAACAACGGCACGACTGCCGACAGCAGAGGTGCGGCAAAGCCACGAAACCAGCGGGGGAAAAGCATGCGCACCTCTCTCGGAGCCCGGCCGACGCCACCATACAGGCCGCACTCCCGCGTTGTCCAGCCGCGTGTGTGGAAAAAAGATTTGACTTTTTAAGGAGTTATTTTGCGGAGTTCAGATAGGTCGAATCCTCCCGGCGGCCCGCCGCCGTCGCGACCACCGGGAAGCGCCGGGAGTCCCGCCAGCCCCGAGGCTCTTCCACCATGGCGGCTGGTTCCGCTATGCTGGCAACCCCGAATTGGGGGACGCCCGGGAGCAAGGCGGAAAGGGCGAGCGAGGACGATGGGCAGACACGAGGGGCGCGACAACGACTGCAAGGCAAGCGCTCCGCGCTGGCGGGACGGCGGGGAAAACGCCCCTCCGGGCGGTGGCCAGGGCACCGGCGGCGGCGAGACGCCGAACACCGGCGTGGCGGTGCGCCCGCGGACGAAGACCCGCAAGCCCGCGATGTACAAGGTGCTGATGCTCAACGACGACTACACGCCGATGGAGTTCGTCGTGCACGTGCTTGAGCGTTTCTTCCAGAAAACACGCGAGGAGGCCACGCGCATCATGCTGCATGTGCATCGCCGCGGCGTCGGCATCTGCGGCGTGTTCACTTACGAGGTGGCGGAAACCAAGGTGACGCAGGTGATGGATCTGGCACGGCAGAACCAGCATCCGTTGCAGTGCACCATCGAGAAGGACTAGCGCCGCATAAAGCGGCGTGCCGCAGGGCCTTGCGGCGAATTTAGGGCGCAAACCGCTATTTTACTGGCGCCCGGGGAAACAGTCGGGAAAAATGGGAGGCCCCGGAGCCTCTCGGGGCGAGGGCATGCGCCGCCGCCCCGGGGCCAAGGGGAACGCAACAGGGTTGCCGCGGGCCGCTCGGCTCCGGAGCCCGGGTCGAGGAGCGCTGCGACATGCTGTCACGGAATCTCGAGCAAACGCTCCACGCCGCCCTGGCGCTCGCCGCCGAGCGGCGCCACGAATACGCGACGCTCGAACACCTGTTGCTGGCGCTTACCGACGACACCGACGCGATGGCCGTGCTGCGCGCCTGCGGTGTCGACCTGGAGCGGTTGCGCGCCGACCTCATCGAGTTCCTCGACAAGGACCTCGCCGGCCTCGTCGTCGACACCCACTCCGAAACCAAGCCCACCGCCGGCTTCCAGCGAGTGGTGCAGCGCGCCGCCATCCACGTGCAATCGTCCGGCCGCGACGAGGTGACCGGCGCCAACGTGCTGGTGGCCCTGTTCTCCGAGCGCGAAAGCCATGCCGTGTACTACCTGCAGACGCAGGACATGACGCGGCTGGATGCGGTGAACTACATCAGCCACGGCATCGCCAAGGCGCCGGGGCGCGGCCAGTCGCGCCCGGTGCAGGGAAGCGTTCCGCCCTCGCAGCCCGAAGGCAGCGGCGAGCAGGAACGCGAGGAGCGCTCGAGCCGCCGCGGCCAGGACGCGCTCGGCAACTACTGCGTGAACCTGAACAAGAAAGCGCTGGCCGGCAAGATCGACCCGCTGATCGGCCGCGAGGGCGAGATCGAGCGCACCATCCAGATTCTTTGCCGGCGCACGAAGAACAACCCGCTCTACGTGGGCGATCCGGGCGTGGGCAAGACCGCCATCGCCGAAGGCCTCGCCAAGCGCATCGTCGAGGGCGACGTGCCCGAGGTGCTGGCGAAGTGCACCATCTACGCGCTCGACATGGGCGCGCTGCTCGCCGGCACCCGCTACCGCGGCGACTTCGAGGAGCGCCTGAAGGCGGTGGTGACGGAACTCGAGGCGCAGAGCAACGCCGTTCTGTTCATCGACGAGATCCACACGGTGATCGGCGCCGGCGCCACCTCGGGCGGCGCGATGGACGCCTCCAACCTTCTGAAGCCGGCGCTGGCTTCCGGCACCGTGCGCTGCATCGGCAGCACCACCTACAAGGAGTTCCGCAACTACTTCGAGAAGGACCGCGCGCTGGTGCGGCGCTTCCAGAAAATCGACATCAACGAGCCCACCGTCGAGGACACGGTAAAGATTCTGCGTGGGCTGAAGAGCAACTACGAGAAGCACCACAAGGTGCGCTACACCGACGAGGCGATCCGCGCCGCCGTGGAGCTTTCCGCCCGCTACATCCACGACCGCAAGCTTCCCGACAAGGCGATCGACGTCATCGACGAGGCCGGCGCCTCGCGCATGCTGCAGCCCGAGGGCAAGCGCCGCCGCACCGTGACGCTGCACGACGTCGAGGAGATCATCGCCAAGATCGCGCGCATCCCGCCGAAGTCGGTCTCCGCCGACGACAAGGAAACGCTGCGCACGCTGGAGCGCGATCTGCGCGCCATGGTGTTCGGCCAGGATACGGCGATCGACGCGCTGGCCGCCGCCATCAAGCTGAGCCGCGCCGGCCTGCGCGATCCGGAAAAGCCGATCGGCAACTACCTGTTCAGCGGCCCCACCGGCGTGGGCAAAACCGAGGTGGCGCGCCAGCTTGCCTCCATCCTCGGCATCGAGCTGATCCGCTTCGACATGTCGGAATACATGGAGCGGCACAGCGTCTCGCGCCTCATCGGCGCGCCGCCCGGCTATGTCGGCTTCGACCAGGGCGGGCTGTTGACCGACGCCATCGACCAGCACCCGCACGCGGTGCTGCTGCTCGACGAGGTGGAGAAGGCCCACCCCGACCTGTTCAACATCCTTCTGCAGGTGATGGATCACGGCAAGCTCACCGACCACAACGGCAAGACGGTAGACTTCCGCAACGTCATCCTGATCATGACCACGAACGCGGGGGCCTCCGATCTCGCGCGCGAGGCGATCGGCTTCGGCCGCGATTCGCGCGCCGGCGAGGACGAGGACGCCATCAAGCGCACCTTCACGCCCGAGTTCCGCAACCGGCTCGACGCCATCATCGCCTTCGCACCGCTGACGCCGGAAATCGTCGCGCGCGTGGTGGAGAAGTTCGTCATGCAACTGGAGGCGCAACTCGCCGACCGCAACGTCACTATCGAGCTTTCCAGCGCCGCCAAGGAGTGGCTCGCCGAGCACGGCTACGACAAGCTCTACGGCGCGCGGCCGCTCGCACGCGTCATCCAGGAGCACATCAAGAAGCCGCTGGCCGAGGAACTGCTGTTCGGCCGGCTGGTGCGCGGCGGCGCGGTGAAAGTGACGCTGAAGAACAGGAAGCTCGACTTCGAGTTCGTGGAGGCGCCGGTGCCGGCCCTTCCGGGCCCGGAGAACGAGGGCGACGGCGGCGCCGAGCGCGAGCCGGAAACCGCGGACTGAACCAAGGCGAGCGCCCCCTCTGGTCGTGCCCGCTCCGCGTGATTACGTTTGCGCCCGTCGCCCGTTCCATCGGGGAACCGGCGAAGCGGAACACATGAGGCACAAATGGCCCTGACCATTCACGGCGTCGCACGTTCGCGCACCGTCCGCACCCTGTGGGCGGCCTACGAGCTGAACCTCCCCTTCACCCACGACCCGGTGGGCTTCGGCCCGGAAGGCTGCCGCTCGGCCGCCTTCCTCGCCATCAACCCGAACGGCCACATCCCGGCGATCACCGACGACGGGATCACGATGTGGGAGTCGCTCGCCATCAACCTCTACCTGGCGAAGAAGGCGGGCGGGCCGCTCGCTCCCGCCTCGCTCGCCGAGGACGGGCTGATGACCATGTGGAGCTTCTGGGCGGCGAATGAGATGGAGCCGATGGCGGCGCAGGCGATGTACCACGCCGGCGGCCTGCCTCCCGAGAAGCGCGAGCCGGAGAAAGTGACGGCGGCGGTCGAGTCGCTGAAGGCGCCCCTCGCGGTGCTGGAAGCGGCGTTGCAGAAGGGGGGCGGCCATCTCGTCGGAGGGCGCTTCACGGTCGCGGACCTGAATCTCGCCTGCGTAGCCTTCTACCTCAGGAACGTGCCGCAGGCTCTCGCCGACAAGCCCGCCATCCGTGCCTGGTACGAGGCGGCGCTGGCGCGCCCGGCGGCAAAGCGGGCCTGGGCACTGCGCGGCGACTGAGCCCCGCGAAATTATCGGCGGCGGAAGCCACCTGGCCTCCGTCGCCGTTGATTTTCCCCAGGCATTCCCGCGGCAGAGGTCATCCGGCCTCCGCCGCTCCCGTGTTCAGCGGGCCGGCAGCATGCGCCGCAGCGTCGAATCCCGCAGGATCACGTGGTGGTAGAGCGCGGCGGCGATATGAACCCCCACCAGCATCGAGAACGCGTAGGCGAGCGCCGAATGGGCGTCCGCCCATAGCCAAGCGAGCGGCAGCGGAAACGGCGCCGGAACCACCAGCCCGCCGACGAACACATTGACGCCGGAATACGCCCAGCGCGCCATCATGCCGGAAAGCGGCACCGCCAGCACGAAGCCATAAAGCATCGTGT
>JAJXZO010000005.1 GCA_021780035.1 Pseudomonadota bacterium | reverse complement strand
CCTTGGCGCCGGAAATGCCGGACACGAGATACATGGCGGCGATCAGCACGTAGGAGAGGCCGCCGCGCACGTGGCCGAGCAGGGCGGCGAAGCAGTCCACCAGCGCCTTGGCCAGGCCCATCATCTCGATCAGCAGGCCGAGGAAAATGAACAGCGGCACCGCGAGCAGAATCAGCGCCGACATGCCCTCGTCCATGCGGTTGACGACGATGTAGAGGTCGGTGTCGGTGGTGGCGACCAGATAGGCGACGGTGGCCGCGCCGAAGGCGAAAGCGATCGGCGTGCCGATCGCCACGCAAAGGCTGATGATGCCAACGAAGAAGATGGCGAGGTTGAGGTTGCCGAGCGGCGCGAGCACCGGCTGCAGCGCCGGGAAGGAGAACGCGGCCGCGGCGGTGAACGCGAGCGCGCCCGCGATCTGCAACGGGCCGCAGTTGCGCAGCATGCGCTGCAGGGCGACCACCGCCATCAGCACGATGCCGATCGTGAGTCCCAACACCCGGATGCCGTCGCGGAAGCTGAGCGCCGGGGTGATGACCACCCACTCCTCCTGCACGTAGGTCCAGGACGGCAGCAGCAGCACGAGCAGGCAGGCAAGGATGATTGCCGAGCCGAGCGCGTCGAGCCAGCCGCGCAGCCAGGGTGGGGCGAGGTTGAGGAACACGGTGAGGCGCATGTGCTCATTGCGCCGGAGAGCGATCACCGCGCCGAACATGGCGAGCCAGAGGAACAGCGCAGTGGCGAGTTCGTCCGACCACACGAGCGGCCTGTCGAAGACGTAGCGGGCGGTGACCGCGGCGGCCAGCAGCAGCATCTCCACCACCAGCAGCACGGCGGCGATGGGTTCCGTCAGCAGGGTGAGCACACGGTCGAGCCTGGCCGCGGCCCCGGAGGCGACGGGCGCCTCCGGGGTGACGACAGCGGCTTCGGTCATGCCAGTTTCGCGGTGTACTTTTCCAGCAGACCCCAGCACTCGGACCCGAATTCCTTCTTCCACTTCGCGTAGTAGTTGTTCTTCTGCAGCATGGCGCGGAAGGGAGTGGTGTCGGGGTTGTTGAACACCATGCCGAGCTTCTGCAGCTGGCCTTGCAGGTTGTCGTTCAGCTTACGGATGTCGCCGCGCTGGTCCAGCGCCGCCTGGTCCATGTTGCGCTGCACGATCTCCTGCATGTCCTTCGGCAGCTTCTCCCAGGCGCGGCGGTTGGAGATCAGCCAGAAGCCGTCCCACATGTGGTTGGTGACGGAGACGTACTTCTGCACCTCGTAGAACTTCCAGTTGTAGATGATGGAGAGCGGGTTTTCCTCGCCGTCCACCAGCTTCGTCTGCAGCGCCGAGTACGCCTCGTTGATGTTGATGCCAGTGGGCGCGGCGCCGAGCGCCTCGAACATCGACACTTCCAGCGGCATCACCGGCACGCGGATCTTGAAGCCCTTGAAGTCGGCAGGCGTGTTGATGGGCCTGGTCGACGAGGTGACCTGCCGGAAGCCGTTGTCCCAGATTTTCGGGAAGACGTAGAGCCCGGCCCCCGCCATCTGCCCGCGCAGATAGGTGCCGAAGGCGCCGTCCATCGCCGCCCACACCTCGTGGTAGTCCTTGAAGGCGAAGCCGACGCCGTTGGCGCCCGCGGTCGGCACGATCATCTGGATGATGAGGCCGGAGACAGGGAAGAACATAATGGTGCCCGCGCGCACCTGCGTCAGCATCTGCGTGTCGCCGCCGAGCTGGTTGTTTGGGAACAGCTGGATGGCGATGCGCCCGTGCGACTGCTCCTCGATGCGCTTGATGCACTCCTGCGCGCGGATGTTGGAGGGGTGCGTCAGCGGCTGGTTCGTGGCGAATTTGTAATTGAATTCGGCGGCATCGGCCGGCCAAGCAAGAAGGGCCGGGGCGGCAAGGGTTGCTGCGGCCGAGAGCCCGAGCGTTCTGCGCGTCAGCTTCATGGGTTTCCTCACATTTTCTGGTTCATTCGGCTTACAGGCGCGTGGAAGTCGAAATTGTCTACGTTACGGTTGTCGTTCCTCCTGTTATGGTTGTTCCCGTCGTCTCGACACCGATATCGCGGCGGCTTGCGTGCGGTCCGTCGGCAAGGCAAGCTTGGCGCATCGGCGCCATCGCTGCAATCGGCTTTTCGGTGGCCGAAGCGTGCCGTTTGCGCCGCCGTCAGCGAGGCGCGGCATCAGCGGTTGTACTGCGGCAGCGGGCCGCGCAACTCCTCCCATGCCGCGTCGCAGGCAGCGAGAGTAGCAGGGTCGAGCGGCCCGGCTTCGGCGGCGGCAAGGTTCTGTTCGAGCTGCTCGGGTCGCGAGTTACCGATCAACACGGCGTCGGCGGCGCTGTGGTGCAACAGCCAGGCGAGCGCGAGCGCGGGCAGGCTGCGGCCGGCTTTCGCCGCCGCCTCCTGCAGCGCCTCGATGGCGGTGAAGCTGCGCGGGTGCCAGTAGCGTTCCTGGTAGAGCGTGCTGCCCCAGAAGGCGGCGTCGAACCGGCCGCCGGGAGTGAAGGCGCCGGGCCGGTGCTTGCCGGTGAGCAGCCCGCCCGCCAGCGCGTTGTAGGCAATTGTGGCCACCCCGAGACGGCGCGCCGCCGGCACGTATTCCGCCTCCACGCCGCGGGCGATGAGGTTGTACATCGACTGCAAGACGAGAGGCGGCTGCCAGCAGTGCTTCTCCGCCAGCCATAGCATCTCGCAGATCTGCCAGGCGGCGTAGTTGGAACTGCCGATCTGCCGCACCTTGCCCTGGCGCACCAGCAGATCCATCGCCTCCAGCGTCTCTTCGATCGGCACGGCGTAGTCCGGTTGGTGCAGGAAGTAGATGTCGAGCCAGTCGGTGCCGAGCCGCCGCAGGCTCGCCTCCGCCTGCTTCAGGATGGCCGCGCGCGAAAGGCCGGACTCGTCCGGCCCTTCGCCCATGCGGTGCTCCACCTTGGTCGAGAGCACCACCTGCGCCCGCCGCCCGCGGAGCGCGGCGCCGAGCATCTCCTCGGCGGCGCCGTGCTGGTAGGCGTTGGCGCTGTCGAAGAAGGTGATGCCGGCATCGAGGCAACGCGCCACCATGCGGTCCGCCGTCGGCTGGTCGACCGGCCGGCCGAAGGTCATGGAGCCGAAGCAGAGGCGCGAAACCTCGATCCCGCAGCCGGGAAGCGTGCGGTACTGCATGGCGGCTTCCCCGGTGCGCCTAGTCGGCCGCGGCCGCCGCGGCCGCGGCGGCGACTGCCGGCGTACGATTGCGCAGCATCAACGCGAACAGCCCGGCGATGACGATGAAGACGATGAGCAGAATCTCGCCGGCGTAGATGGTTTTCGTGCGGTCGATCAGGTAGCCGACCAGGAACGGCCCGAAGAAGCCGCCGAGGTTGCCCACCGCGTTGATGAACCCCATCGCCACCGCCAGCACCTCGTTGGCCACGAAGGCGGTGAGCGCCGTCCAGTAGATGGCGTAGCAGTACATGAAGCCCATGCAGATGCTGAGCGCGCCGATGGCGAGCACCGGGTGCGCGGGCCCGGCCAGCACCGAGAGCGACAGGAATACCGCCGCCGTCAGGATCGGCCCGGCGATCCAGCCGCGGTAGTTGCGCGTTTTGTCGGCGCGCATCGACATCAGCACCGAGCCGACCATGGCGCAGCCCCAGGGGATGGCGCTGATCCAGCCGACTTCCATGATCGTGCCCTTCGACAACGCCTTCACCACGGTTGGCAGCCACAGGCCGTAGCCGTAGAAACCCACCTGCAGGAAGCAGAACAGCACCAGCAGCAGGATGACGTTGCGGTTGCGCAGCACCTCCCGCACTGTCGGCGTCTCCGCCTTGATCGCCTTCTTCTCGGCGCGGATGGTGGTCTCCAGGAACTCGCGCTCGGCCGGGCTGATCCATTTGGCGTCGGCCGGAGAGTCGTCGATCATGAACCACCACAGCACCGCCCAGATGACAGCGGGCGCGCCTTCCAGCAGGAACAGCATGCGCCAGTTGGACCAGGTGAGGATCCAGCCGGAGATCGGGCCCATCACCATCGCCGCCGCCGGGATGCAGAGATACCAGAGCGCGTTGGCGCGCGAACGCTCGGACAGCGGGAACCATTTCGTGATCAGGATCATGGCGGCGGGGGAGACGCCGCCCTCCACCACGCCGAGCAGGAAGCGCAGGATCAGAAGCTGGGTGAGGTTCTGCGCCAGCGCCGTGGCCATCGCCATCACCCCCCACACCAGCAGGGCCAGGGTGACGAAGCGCTTGGCGCTCCAACGCTCGGCGAGCCAGGCACCCGGGATCTGCAGGAACAGGTAGCCGAAGAAGAAGATCCCTCCCGCCAGGCCCGAGGCAGTAGCGGCGAAGCCAAGGTCCCGCTGCATGCCGGCGAAGCCGAAGGCGATGTTGTTGCGGTCGATGAAGGCGATCGTGTACATCACGAACGCCACGGGAATGATGCGCACCCATCGCTGGGCGGGCACGTCGGCACTGGCCATCTGGGTCACTCCTGTGCGGGGCCGCGCGCGAAGGCGCGGTCCATGGCGGCGAGCTTGCACACCCGGCGGCGGCAGTCCTCGTCGGTACTGAACTCGGCGGCAAGGAAGGTACGGACCAGGTCGGCGGCGAGCCATGAGCCGACGATCTTGGCGCCGATGCACATGACGTTGACGTCGTCGTGCTCGACGCACTGGTGGGCGATGTGGCCGTCGTGGACGATGGAGGCGCGGATGCCGGGCATCTTGTTGGCGGCGATGGACGCGCCGACGCCGGTTCCACACACCAGGATGGCGCGTTCGGCCGCGCCCGACAGCACCGCCTTGCACACCTCCTGCGCGATATCGGGGAAATCGACCGGCGCTTCGCTGTGGCAGCCGTGATCGGTGACCTCGTGGCCGAGGGCACGGCAGGCCTCGACGATCGTGGCCTTCAGCGGAAACCCGGCGTGGTCGCCGCCGATTGCGATTTTCATCGTCTCCCCCTTAATGTTCGACTTTCCGGACATTAATCACAGCGTGACGGAACACGCGCCGGCTGTTATTAACATTCCGGCTGTTATTAACATTTTAGTCGTCGACCGCCGCCGCTGGCAAGACCCGGAGGGGGCATGCACGCGGCGGCAAAGGCGGCAGGCGGTGGCGGAATGTCGGATGGCGCATCACAACTGCGAGAGAAAGCGTCTTCGCCCATGAGCACGCGGCATGTATGCGGGAAACAGCAAGGACAACGGCCATGTCGTTGAGCGCGTCGGCCCGCGCCGCCGTGCGCGCGCGTCTCGCCCACCTGCTCGCCGTCCGCGAGCACGTGGTCATCGACGGCGACACCCATCCCTCCGACCCTGCGCTCTACCTGCCGGCGCTGCGCGAAAGGCTCGCCGCCGACGCCAACTATTTCCACGGCCGGCCGATCGGCGATGAGGAACTGATCGCCGAGATGGACGCCGCCGGCGTGGACATGGCGCTCTGCTGGCAGAACCCCGCCGTGCTTCCCCCCGGCGGCAGCGCGCAGGAGAACTTCGCACACCTGCAAGCGGCGAATGCGGCCATCGCCGAACTCGCCCGCCGTTACCCGGCGCGCATCCTTCCCGCCGGCTGGACCGATCCCGCGGCGCTGGGCGAGACGGGTGCGGCCGAGATGGTCCGCCTCTGCGTCGAGGAGTGGGGGATGGCGGTGGTGAAGCTGAACCCGGCGCAGAACGCCTACCCGATCGACAGCCCCGCTGTGCTGCGCCTCGTCGATCGCATCGTCGGGCTCGGCGCCGTTCCTGCCTTCCACTTCGGCGCCGACACCGAGTTCACGCCGGCGGAGGGCCTTGCGGCGGTGGCGGCGCGGCACGCCGACAGGCCGGTGATCGGCGTGCACATGGGCGGCGGCGGGCCCGCCTACGTCGCCGCGGAGCCGCTGTACCAGGCGGCGCGGGCACTCGGCCTCGCCCGGCCCAACGTGTTCTTCGTCGAGAGTGCCAAGCGCGACACCCACATCGAGAGCGACCTCATTGCCTACCGCCTCGCCGGGCCGCCGGCGAGCCGCCAGATCGCCCTCGGCAGCGATACCCCCTACGGCACGGTGAGCTTCACCTTCGGCGGCTACCGGGCATTGCTCGCCCGCCTCGCGCAGGGCGCCACGCACGCAGACGCGCGGCTCCGTGCCCGGCCTGGTCTGTTCGATGCCGGGGCGATCGCCGACCTGCTCGGGCGCAATCTTGCCGATCTGCTGATCGGCGCTTCCCGCGCGGTGCTCGACGGCAACTGAGTGCGGTCCGGGAGCCATCCGGGGCACGTATCGAGTGAGGCGATGGAACAGGTGGAGAGGGCGGCACCGCGACCGCTCAACCTACCTACCGGTCGGACGCCGCCGATCGATGGAGAACATCTTCATCTTCACCGATGGAGCGCGGAATGCCATCCACGCCGCCTATGGATGACGCAATTCCCTGTCGTTGACGCACTCCCCCCGGGCGCCGGATGCTGCGCGGGCGAAACCGGCGCGGGAGGATCGGATGCGCTTTGACATGCGCGGCCTGGAATTGCACGGCAGGCACATCTGGTCGCGCGAGGCGATCCTCCAGGCGCTCGAAGTGGCGTGCCGCAACCGGCTCGACACCCTGGTGCTGCACGAGACCGATTTGCTGCAGATGGTTACCTACCCGCGCAGCTACCTTGATCCGCACGGGCTGTGGCGGAACGCGCCGACGCGGCGCGGCGAGAACGCCATCGAGAACAACCGGGTCTGGCTCGATCACGTCTGCCGCCTAGCGAAGAAGCGCGGCATCCGCATCCTCGCGGAGATCAAGGAGATCGGCTTCCCGGACGAGATCCTGGAGCTGCACCCGGAGCTTTTGAAGCAGGGTGTGGTGTGCCCGAGCGAGCCGTTCTGGACAGAGTTCATCGAGCGCAGGGCCGACGAGTTCCTCGCCGACTTCCCCCTCGTCGCCGGCATCATCGCCTCCGCCGGCTCCACCGAGGGCAGGGCCGCGCGCGCGCAGGGCAAGTGCCGCTGCCGGCTCTGCGAGGAAACACCGCTGGAGGACTGGTACTTCGGCATCATTGCGGCGCTGTACCGGGCGTGCGCGCGGCATGGGCGGCTGCTTGCGGTGCGCGAGTTCGCCTACAAGCCCGCCGACCATGCGCCTCTGCTGGCGGCGGTGGCGCGCGCGCCCACCGAAGTGATCCTGTGCTGCAAGGCGACTCCGCACGATTTTTATCTCGGCTTTCCGCACAACCCGGCGCTGGTGGCGCAGGAGCGGCGGCTGTGGATGGAATACGACACCATGGGGCAGTTCTGGGGCTGGGGGTTGCAGCCCTGCCTGCCGCTCGGCGATCTGCGCTCGCGCTTCGCGCACGCGGCGGAGGCGGGTGTGAGCGGCGCGCTGCTGCGGGTGGAGTGGGAGCGCATCAACGACCTGTGGTCGCTTGGCGGGCTGAACGAGATCGTGCTGATCCTGGCCGCGGCGGAGGCGAACGGCGAGACCGTCGACGGAACGGAGGCCTGCCGGCGTTGGCTCGCGGCCTATGGTTGGCCGGCGGCGGCGGCGGCGTGGCTCGCCTCCGTGCTCGCGGAGACGGAGGCGATCGTGCGGGGCGCGCTCTACATGGACGGCTTCGTCTTCGCCGACAACAGCATGTATCCGCGCAGCCTGCGCCGGGCGTGGTGGGGGATGGAGGTGCGCGACGCGCTGCACACCTGGGCACCGGAGCGAGCGGGCGCGCTGGTGCTCGACCGGGACCGCGTAGTGGCGCTGCTGGAAGAAAAAAACAACGCCATGCGCGCGGCGAAGGTACTCGCGGAGCGGGTGGAGGCGTGGGACGGGGCGCTGCCCAAGGCGCCGCATGCCATGCTTCGCACCACTTTCCGCCGAATGGCGGTATGGGTCGAAGGGTTCCGGCTTGCCGCAGAGGTCTGTCTGTTCGCCCGCTGGTGCGATCCTGCCCACCGAAGCGATGGTGGCCCCGGCACTGCGGATCTTGCCCGATTCGCCGACGCCCTCGCCGCGCTGGAGGCATTCGCCGAAAGGCTACGGCCGCTCTGCGAAGACGCGGAGGTTCGCCACCAGTTGGTGATGCTGATGGATCATCGCCGCCTTGCCGACATCGCCCGCGAGGGGCGGGCGGCGCTGGCGGCGACCGCGGGGGAGTGAGCTATGCCGGAGCTCGCCATCCGCGGTGTGGAAATGCACGGCGAGCGCATGTGGAGCTGGCGGTGGGTGAAGCGCGCCATCGATGAGGGCGCGGCGCTCGGGCTGAACACGCTGGTCCTGCACAGGAACGATCTGCTCGATCTGCTGGCGTTCCCCACCTGTTATTTCGGTGTCGAGCGCATCTGGGCACGCTGGCCGGTGCGCTACCACAACATCGACAACAACCGCCAGTACCTCCGTGCCATCCTCCGTTATGCGGCGGACCACGGCATGCTGGTGCTGCTGGAGGTGAAGGAACTCAGCTTCCACGATTCCCTTCTGCAAATCAGGCCGGAACTTCTGAAGGGCGCCGCCGTCTGCGCCTCCGACCCGTTCTGGTGGGAGTTTCTCGAAGCCAAGGTGTGTGAGGTGTTCGAGGCATTGCCCGATCTCGGCGGGCTCATCGTTTCCTCGGCCACACGCGAGACCCGGGTGACGATCAGCGCCAACGAGTGCCGCTGCCCGCGCTGCCGGGCGACCAAGGCCGAGGATTGGTATGCGGCGCTGATCGGCGCCATGTGGCGGCCGCTCGCCGCCAGAAATAAGCGGCTCGCCGTGCGGGATTTCAGCTACACGCGCGACAACCAAGGCGCGGTGCTGCGCGCTGCGGGGCGTGTCTCGCCCGAGATCGTGATCTCGCTCAAGAACACGCCGCACGACTACTATCCCACCTTCCCCGACAATCCGGCCATCGGCCACGTGGGCGCGCATCCGCAGTGGGTGGAATTCGACACCTGGGGCCAGTTCTTCGGTCTCGGCGTGTTTCCCGCGATCATCCTTGACGATCTCCGCCGCCGTCTCGCCCACTGTGCCGGGAACGGCGTCTCGGGCGTCATCGCACGCACCGACTGGGAGGTGATCAATGACGCCTCGGTGTTCGACACGCTGAACGCCGCCAATTTCTCGGGCTTCGCCCGGCTTGCGCGAGAGCCAACGGTGGCCACACTCGCGCTGATTGACGAACAGTTGAGGAGGCCGGTGGCCACCGCCCTCGGCGGGGGGCTCGCGGAGGCGGAATTCGACCTCGGCAACTGGCCACAAGCGCGCGCGGCGCTGGCGGAGGCACTCGCCCGCTCCTGGGCGCTGATGGAAAAGACGGTGTTTGTGCTGCGCCACGTGTTCCACGAGGACTGCATGTTTCCGGATTCGCTCCGCAAGGCGGAGATGATGGCGCTCGAAGTGCACGGACTCGCCGACTGGGAGCCGGCCATGGAAGGTGCGCTCGCACCCACCGAGGCGACGCTTGCGGCGGTAATGGCGGAAAAGGATGCGGCGGCGGCCGAGGCGGAAGCGCTGGAGGCGTTGATCGTGGCTGCAACGGAGGGCCTGCCGGAGCCGGGGCGCACCGCGCTGCGGCAGACATTCTCGCTCTACCGCTGGTACGTGGAAGGGTTTCGCTCATGCGCTCGCGCCTGCTTTACCGTCCGCCTGCACCGCACGGAGGCGAGCGGAGCGTGGCGGGAGGCGGCGGAACGTGAGATCGCGGGTCTCGCTGGCTATCGCAAGACGCTGGCCAGAAGGCTCGAAGGCACGCGGTTCGCGCCTCTGGTCTACTGGCTGCTCGATGTCGCCCGGCTCGATTCGCTGATTGCCGATCTCCGCCGCTTCATCTGAGACCGGGTTCAGGCGAGCGCGCGCCGCGCCTCCGCGGCGATGTCGTCAAGCCGGTGGGCGTCAAGCAGCATCACCACCTGGTGGGGGTGCTCGCCCGACGCGGCAAGCGGGCGCAGTGTGTCGGCAAATCTTTCCAGTTGCTCTATGCTTTCCGCGAAGGCGGCGCGGCTCGCGGTCTCCGGGGCGCGCTCCTGCCAGCGGGCGCGCAGGCATACTTCGGCGCAGAGACCCATGCCCTTGATATAGACCGGCAGCAGTGCCACGCCCTTCCGCCACAAGGCCAGCAGTGCCTCGGGCACGGCCGGCTGCGGTGTGACGACGGATTCCCAGAGCGCGCGTGCCGCCTGCAGTGCCGCCTGTTTGGCCGCGAGCAACTCGGCAATGCGTGCATCATCGAGTTCCAGCCGGCCGGCGTGCGCGGGCGACCACGGCACCAGCGCGTGCTTCCCCTCCATCGTCCACCAGGCGCGGGTGATGCTGCGCGGGAACATCGACGCGTCGGAGAACAGGAAATCGTCGATGTAAAGCCCGCCGCGCAGGATGGGCCAGGTGCGGGCGGCGAGGCGCGCGAGCCAGGGGGCGGCATCCGGCGGCCAGCCTTGCGAGCCGAGCCACGAGGCGGCGATCTCCTCGTCGCCGGCGGGCCCGCGGGAGAGCATCGCTGCCGCCACCATGTTCAGCGCGTTGATGCCGTCGAGCGCAGAGAGATCGTTGATGCGCTCCCACTCCGTGCGGAACAGCCCGCCCTCGACGCCGCAGGTTTCGGCGTGCGCGAGGCGGGCGCGCAGATCGTCGAACATCGGGCAGGGGAACACCCCCCAGCCGTAGAACTGGCCTTGCGCATCGTATTCCAGCCATTGCGGCCGGTCCCGCAGGCGGCCAAGTGCGGGGTTGTGCGGAAAGGTGGGATAGAAATCGTGCGGCGTGTTCTTGATGCAGAAGATCACGTCGCCGGGCTGGCGGGCCACGGCGGCGATCAGCGGCTCGTGGTCGGCGGGCTTGTAGGCGAAGTCGCGTACGGCGAGGTGCTTTCCGGCGGCGGCAAGGGGGGCGTGCATGGCGCGGATGATGCCGTCGTACCAGTCCACGAGCGGGGTGGCGGCGCAGCGCGGACATCCGCACTTGTTCTGCGCCCGTGAAGCGCGACCCTCGGGCGAGCCGGGGCTCAGGATGATGCCGTCCAGCAGCGGGAAGTCGTGCAGCAATTCCTCGGTCTTGAGCGTGATGAACCGCTGCCAGAACGGATCGCTCGGGCAGACCACTCCGCCTTTGATCAATTCTGGACGTGCCTCCAGAACCTCGTCAGGGAAGGCAAGCTCTTTCACCTCCAGCCACAGTTCCGTACCCTGGCGGTGGGCGAGGGCCATCAGGTGCTCGAAATAGGCGCGGTTGTTGTGGATGGCGTTCTCGCCGCGGCGGGTGGGCGCGCTCTTCCAGCGCGCGTACGGATCGAACAGCGTGCGCGGAAAGACGAGTTCGTGGATGATGTCCGGCTCGTGCAGCACCAGCGCGGTCATGCCATG
>JAJXZO010000175.1 GCA_021780035.1 Pseudomonadota bacterium | reverse complement strand
GATGGGGATCGGGTTCGCGCCGCAGGCGCCGCCCACCGAGCGGGGCGAGCCGCCGGCAACCCTGGCGACCTGTCCGTAGGTGCGCGTTTCCCCGGGCGGGATGGTGCACATGGCGGCCCAGATGCGCCGCTGATAAGGCGAACCGCGCGGCACGAGGGGCAGGTCGAAGGCAAGGCGGCGGCCGTCGAAGTATTCGTGCAGCTGGGCGCGGGCGCGGAGCAGCAGCGGCGTTTCCGTCTGGTCGCGGCCCCAGCCCCAGTCGACGGCGACGATGGCGCCGTCCTCCTCGGAGACGCTGAGGTCGCCCACCGGGGTGTGCAGCGAAAGCTGGGGCATGGCGGCACCTTCCTGGGCCGTGGCGGGTGCGGGAAGCACACCGCCGCGCCGGGGCGCTGTCAAGCGGCGGGAGGGGTCAGGGCAGCCGGCCCGCCTTGCCGCCGCCGATGCGTTCGGTCAGCTCAAGCCCTCCGTCCCGGATCACATGGCGAATGGCGGCGGCGCGTTCCGCGGTCAGGCGCGTAAGCGGGCCGGACACGGCGAGAGCGCCGACGAGCCGCGATCCCGGCCCGAAGACCGGCATGGCAAGCGAGGCGGTGTGGGGATCGGTTATGCCGCCGCTGTAGATGGGCGGATCGAGAGACGGCGCCTCGCCCGGCGCCGCCGGCCGGCCGAACTCCCGCAGCACCTGGGCGATGGCGGACAGGTCCATCGGCCTGATGTCGCCCGGCTGGACGTGGATGCGCAGGTTGTGCGGCGATTCGATTCGATACAGGCAAAGACGGTATTTGCCGTGCGGGACATAGAACGACGCGGTCTCGCCGATTTCGGCGACCAGGCGTTCGAGCACCGGCATCACGAACGGCTCGAGATCGAGCGAATGCTGATAGACCGCGCCAAGCCGCAGCACCTCGGCGCCGAGGCGGTAGCGGCCGCCCGGCAGGCGGACGAGGAACCCGCAGCGTTCGAGCGAGACGGCGAGCCGCATGATCGTGCTCTTGACCAGCCCGGTACGCTCCGCGAGTTCGGCGAGTTCCACCGCCTCGTCACCCTTGCGGAACGCGGCGAGCACCGTCAGCACGCGGTCGGCGGCGGCAACCCCCGACACGTTCGGCTGAGCCTGGACCTTCCGTACCACCGTGTCCGGCCTTCCCTGGCCATGCTGCCTGCCAGAACCGGGGCCGGACACGGCACGGGCTGGCATCAGTCGCCGTGTGAATACAAACGCTGGCCCGGCGCCGCAAGCGCGGCTTTCAGGATCACCCCCGTCTCCGACTCGGTGATGAAGAGATCGCGGCGCCCGTCCCCGCCGAACGCGAGGTTGGTTGTGGAGTAGCCCGCGCAGGAGGCGATGCGGGCCAGCGGCTCGGCGCGCGCCGACAGCCGCCAGACCGTTCCGAAACCGGCATGGGCGACGAAAAGAGCGCCCTCCTCGTCCACCGCCAGACCGTCGGGGCCGCTCGGGCCGCCGTGCAACTGCGCGAAGACGCCGACCTTCGCCACGAGGCCGCTGGCCGCCAGCGGAATGCGCCAGATCTGGTTGGCGCGCGTGGCCGCGACGAAAAGGCTGTCTCCCGCGGGGGAGAGGGCGAGGCCGTTCGGGCTCGGCACCGTGTCGACCAGGCAGGTGAGCTGCCCGGACGCGGACAGGCGATAAACGCGCCCGGTCGGGTCGTGCATGCCGGTTTGCCCCTGATCGGTGAAATACAGGTCGCCGTTCGCGGCGAAAACGAGGTCGTTGACGCCCTTGAAACCTTCGGACCCCACGGTTTCGAGCCACGGGCCGACCGAACCGGTGTCGGGATCGATCACCAGAAGCCCGCGCTTGTAATCGGTGACGAAGAGCCGCCCGTCCCGATGGATTTTCAGCCCGTTCGGCCAGCCGTCGTACTCGGTGAGCAGCTCCCAGTCGCCCGCGGGCGAGATTCGGAAGATGCGGCCGAAGGGAATGTCGGTGACGTAGAGCCGGCCCTGGCGATCGAAGGCAGGCCCTTCCAGGAACGAATCTATTTCCAGGCCGCCGCGGTTGGCATCCGCCCACGCGGTGCGCCGGGGCTTGCGGAAGCGGTCGGGCAACCGGGTGTGGACGACGGTGTCGATCCGGGGAGGTGGGGCGAAAAAGCTCATCTTCACGCCTTCCGTTCAGATGCGAATGCCGTACACGCGGCCCGCCGTTCCGCTGAACAGCGCGGCCCTTTCGCCGGTCGCGAAGCCCGCCGTCAGCCGCTTGAATGCGTTCCAGAGTAGAGGGTAGCCGAACATTCCCTTGTCAACGGGAAAGTTGCTCTCGAACATGCAGCGCCCGGGACCAAAAAGCTCGATGCAGGTGGCGATCCAGGGCTTCCAGGCGTCCGCCAGTTCCCGCGACGACGGCGGCGCGGCGCGTTCGTGAAAGAGATAACCCGTCACGCGCATTCCGAGTCCGCCAAGCTTGACCCGCACGTTCGGGAGGCGGGCGAGAGCGCGCATTTCCCGCCGCCACTCCGCCGAGAGCGCGGCATCCCGCCCAGCGCAGAGCGGGCCGCCCAGATGATCGAGCACGATCGTCGTTCCGGGAAACACCGAGGCAAGATCGCGCAGTTCCGGAAGCTGCGTCTGGTAGATCCAGACGTCGAGGACGAGACCGAGCGGGGCGAGCCTCGCGACTCCCTCCCGGAACCGCCGATCGCAGAGCAGCCCGGCCGGAGGCAGGACCGGGCTCGAGCGCACGGACGGATCGGCGTGCCACGCCGTCGGATTGCGGATGCCGCGGAGACGGCCTCCGGCGGCGACAATCATCGCCTCGAGGACGGGCTCGACCCGGTCGCCAAGACCGAGATCGGCGCCGCCGACGATCGCCGCGCCGATGCGCGCCCGTTCCGGAGATGCCCGTTCCGCCGCGATGCCCGCGATCCGCTCGACCTCGCCGACCGG
>JAJXZO010000174.1 GCA_021780035.1 Pseudomonadota bacterium | reverse complement strand
CATCGCCGTGTCGTCGTGAGTGATGCAGGTCTCGTCGAAGATGTAGAGCTTGAGGCGGCCTTTCGCGATCGGACCGACCCGGCAGGAGAGCAGGGCAGGGAAGGGTTCGCGCTCGCCCATGCCGGCGATGACCACACCGGAATTGTGCGGGCCGAGGAAACACGCACGGGTGAGGAACAGCTTGAGCGTGGTGCGGAGCCCGGCGCGGATGTCTTCCGGCAGGTCGGCTTCCTCGAAGGCGGCCTGCTCCGCCTCCGCCAGGATGTCGGCGTAGTCGCCGATCACGGCGTCGGCGAAGGCAGGATCGCTCCGGTGCAGCAGCGGGTAATCGTCCCACTCGGGATGGTCTTCGGCGATCAGGCGGCGGAGGGCATCGAACTTGTCGAGCCCGTTGCGGCGGCGATGCTTCGCCAGTTCCGCCCGCCAGGGCTTGGCGTAGAGCCCCCGCCACATGCCGTGGGCAACTCTGCCGAAGCGGGCCCTCTGCAGCGGTTCGGGGAACATCGCCGCCGCCCCTTCGATGAAGGCGACGAAGTCGTCCAGGTATTCGTGCAGGGTGCCGAAGCGCCGCTCGCCGAGATGCTGGCGGTAGCCGGCGACGATGGTCTCCCACGGCACCTGCATCAGGTCGGCCTCGCCGTAGGTCATGATGCCGACCGGGGCGTTCGGCGCGAGCTGGAACAGCTTTTCCGCGCTGTCGTAGATCTTCTCGCCGTCGCCCAGGGTGACGGCGCTGTCCGCGGCAAGCGCGATGCCGCGGGTGTTCATCACTGCGACTTCACAGGTCATCGGGAGATCCTTTCGGGGAGCTGGATACGGAAGGAATCTGGGTTGTCTGTGCGTCAGAAGCGGACGCGCCGGCGCGGCGGGTTCATGCGTTGCCGGCGCAACCGAAGCCGATGGACGGGCGGGCGCCGACGCGGTTCCGCCATTCCTGGCGTAGCAGTTGCAGCAGTGCCGCCGGGTCGCTCTCGGTGCCGGCGAGCTCGGCCCGGCGTCGCCCGCCATGCTGCGCCAGAGCCGTATGCGGTTGGCCAGCGTCGGAACGCGCAACTCCAGGCAGAGCGTCATCCGCCGCAGGGCGGCAGAGCTGATCTGGCGGATGTCGTTCGCGGTCCAGATGACCGGCACGGCGGTCCGTTCCAGCAGGCGGTGGGTCAACACGCGCGAGCCGCGCACCGGCAGGCCGTCGAGCACCCAGCCGCCGAACAGGTCCTCCGCTTCGTCGAACAGAAGCACGGCGCTGCCGGGGGGCGACCAGGCGGTGGGCGAGGCGCAGGTTCGCCAGGCGGTCGCCGCGGTTGGGTTCGTCGCCTGTTTCACAGGGCTCTCCCACCGGGCGCAGCGCCACGCCCACGCGGGCGGCCAGCGCCGCGGCAAAGGTGGTCTTGCCGGTGCCGGGCGGGCCGTAGAGCAGAATGGAGATCCCGGACTCGCGCTCCGCCACGGCGCGGGCGAGTGAACCGCGCCGGGTTTGCCGGAAACCTTTACCTTTGAGAGGATGGAGCGATGGAAGACCGGAAGACGAGCAAGAGCTATTCGCCTGAGTTTCGGGCGCGTGCGGTTCGCATGGCAGGAGCACGGGAGCGAACACGCTTCGCAATGAGCGGCGATCACGTCGATCGCCGGCAAGATCGGCTGCAACGCGGAGACGTTGCGGCTGTGGGTTCGGCAGTCGGAACGCGACAAGGGCAAGCGCGCCGGGCTTGCGACGGACGAGCGTGAGCGGCTGAAAGCGCTGGAGCGCGAGAACCGCGAACTTTGCCAGGCGAACGAGATTCTGCGTAAGGCGTCGGCTTATTTTGCGATGACGGAGCTCGCCCGCCGACACGAGCCCTGATCGCGTTCATCGACGATCACCGTGAGGTCTGCGGGGTCGAGCCGATCTGCAAGGTCTTGCCGATCGCCCCGTCTACCTACCACGAAGCGGTTGCCCGCCGGCGCGATCCCGACCGAGCGCCGGCTTCGGTTCGACGCGACGCCGTCCTGTGCGGCGAAATTCGACGCGTTTTCGACGAGAACTTCCAAGTCTACGGGGTGCGCAAAATGTGGCGGCAATTGCAGCGCGAGGGCGAGACTGCCGCCCGGTGCACGGTGGCGCGGCTGATGCGCGGCATGGGCCTGCAAGGCGCCGTGCGGGGCAAACGGATGAAGACGACGTTCGCGGACAAGTCGGCAGATTATCCGCTCGACAAGGGCCGGCGGCAGTTCCAGGCGCCGCGACCGAATGCGCTGTGGGTCAGCGACTTCACCTATGTCGCCACCTGGGCGGGCTTCGTCTACGTCGCTTTCGTCATCGACGCCTTCGCCCGTCGCATCGTCGTCTGGCGCGTGTCGTGAACCGCGCACGCGAGCTTCGTGCTAGACGCGTTGGAGCAGGCGCTGCATTACCGAGGGCCCGTTCACGGCGGCGGCCTCGTCCACCATAGCGATCGCGGGGTGCAATACGTCTCGATTAAATACACCGGGCGGCGGGTCGAGGCGGGGCTCGCCCCCTCCGTCGGCAGCGTCGGCGACAGCTACGACAACGCGCTCGCGGAAACGATCAACGGCCTCTACAAGGCCGAGGGCATCCACCGCCGCAGCCCGTGGCGACGCCTGGAGGCTGTCGAATACGCCACGCTGGAATGGGTCGACTGATTCAACAACCGCCACCTGCTCGAACCGATCGGAAATATGCCTCCCGCCGAGGCCGAAGCACGCTATTATGCCCAAACCAAGGCTCGCGCCGAAGCCGCGTGACTCAAACCTGAATGCCTCCGGCAAACCCGGCACGGTTCAGTACGCTCTCCGCAACGCCGCGCAAAAAAAATCGTCATCTCCGACTTGCCAGCATCTCTGCCACCGGTAGGGTCTCCTCGGCCATCGGGCCCTCCCGGGTTCAGGTTGAAGTCTCGCAACTCCACCTTACCCAGCCGATCCGGTGACCACATCCGCCGAC
>JAJXZO010000059.1 GCA_021780035.1 Pseudomonadota bacterium | reverse complement strand
TCCAGGCGCCGCCCTGTTCCGGGGGCGTGGCGTGGTAGCGCTCGAAGGCGGCGAGCGACACCGCCACCGGCCCCTTGTTGCCGGAGGGGCGGAGCCGCATGTCCACGGCGTAGAGCGGCCCCAGCGCATCGGGGGCGGTGAGCGCCGCCACATAGGCCTGCACGGCGCGCAGGAACCACTGGCTCGCCGACAGCGGCCGTGCCCCCCGGCTCTGCGTAACGCCCTCGGGGTGGTCGTAGATCAGCATCAGGTCGAGGTCGGAGCCGGCCATCATCTCCCGCGAGCCGGCCTTGCCGAGCAGCACCACCGCCAGCGCGCCCCCGCGCACGCGGCCGAAGCGGGCGGCGAAATCGGCCTCGACCGCCCCGAGCAGCAGGCCGAGCGCGGCATCGGCGAGCGCGGCCCGCGCCTCGCCGGCGGCATCCGCGTCGAGCCTGCCCTCCATGGTGGCGACGGAAAGGGAGAACTCCTCGGCGCGCACCGCGCGGCGGATGATGTCGATGCTGTCCTCGAGGTCGCGGGCGTCGGCGAGGCGCCGGCGCAGCGCGCGGTGGACCGGCGCCGCCTCGTCGGGATGGATCAGCCCCTCCAGCGCCGAGGGCGTGGCGGCGAGGTAGTCGGCGAGCGACGGGGCGGCGCTGAGCACGCCGGCGACGCGGTCGAGCAGCGCCGGGTTGTGCTGGAACAGCGACAGCGGCTGCACGCCGGTGGGCAGGCGGTTCAGCAGCGCGTCGAAGCGGGCGAAGGTGGCGTCGGGCTGGCCGGCGCGGGCGAGCGCGGCGAGCAGAGCCGGCAGCACCGCGTGCAGCAGCGTGCGCGAGCGCTCCGAGCGCAGCGCCCGCGGGTGGCCGGCCGCCCATTTCCGCACCGTCTCCACCACGTGCGCGGGCGTGGCGTAGCCGAGCGCGGCGAGCGTCTCCACGGTCGCGGGCGCCGCCTCGCCGCTGCCGCTGAAGTCGAGCGAGGGCGCGCCCTCGCCGCCGAACGGGTCGCGCACGGAGGCGAAAACCTCCAGGTAGCGGCGGGTGACGCGGCCCAGATGGCGTTGCAGCGCGGAGGCGAACTCCGCGGCGTCGCGGCAGGCGAGGAAGCGGGCGAACGCCTCCAGCGCCTCGCGCCGGTCCGGCAGCGAGTGGGTCTGGCGGTCGGCCACCATCTGCAGCCGGTGCTCGACGCGGCGGAGGAAGCGGTAGGCTTCGGCGAGTTCCGTGGCGGTGCGCTTCGGCAGGTGTCCGGCGCGCACGAGGGCGGCGAGCGCCTCCAGCGTGCGGCGGGTGCGCAGCGCCGGCTCGTGGCCGCCCCACACCAGTTGCAGCGTCTGCGCCAGGAACTCGATCTCGCGGATGCCGCCGGTGCCGAGCTTGACGTTGTAGCCGGCGAAGCGCTCCGGGCCGCTGCCGCCGGTGGGGCGTCGGCGCTGGGCGTCGATGCGCTGCTTCACCGCGTGGATGTCGGCAAGGGCGGCGAAGTCGAGCTGGCGGTGCCAGACGAAGGGGCGGATGGCTTCGAGGAAGGCGGCGCCCAGGGCGCGGTCGCCGGCCACCGGCCGGGCCTTCAGCATCGCCGCCCGCTCCCAGTTCTCCCCCATGCTCTCGTAGTAGCTGATCGCCGCCGGCAGGGAGACGCAGGGCGGCGTGGCCGCCGGGTCCGGGCGAAGCCTGAGGTCGGTGCGGAATACGTAGCCGCCCGCGTCACGCACCTCCATCATGGCGACGAGATCACGCGCCAAGCGTGTATAGAAGGCACCGGGGGAGTCGCCGTGATAGACTCCCGCTGCCGGGTCGTACAGCAGCACGAGGTCGATATCGCTGGAGTAGTTGAGTTCGCGGCCGCCGAGTTTGCCCATGCCGAGCACGGTGAAGCCGCAGTCCCGCTCCGGGTCGTCCGGGTGGGGCAGGCCGAGCGCGCCGCCCTGCGCGCCGGCGGCGAGCAGGTGCGCCACCGCCGCACCCAGCGCCGCCTCGGCCAAGGCCGAGAGCGCGGCGGTGACGCGTTCGAGATCCCAGGTGCCGCCGATGTCGGCGAGCGCGGTGGCCAGCGCCACCACCTTCTTCGCCCGGCGCAGCGCGGCGGCGACCACCGCGCGGCTCGCGCCCGCCGGGCAGGCGGCCAGGGCGGCCATCGCCTGGCGCACCGGCTCCTCCGGCCCGGCCTCGAGATAGAGCCGGAACGTCGCCGCCTCGGACAGCGCCAGATCGGCGAGATAGGGGCTGTTGCCGCCGAGCGCGCGCAGCACGGCCGCCACCGGCTCGGTGCGGGCAAGCTTCTGCTCGGCGCGGCCCAGGCCGGCGAAGCGCTCCACCAGCCGCCCGGCGGCAGCCTCGTCCACGGGCGGCGGCCAGGCGGAGGGCAGAACGAAAGGCGATGCGGCGGATGGAGCGCTCATCGTCCGGGAGGCTGGACATGAGCGGGCAGCCCGGTCAAGCGCCGCGTCACTGGGCGGTGCGCTTCACCTGCCGCTGCGGACGGTTCCTGCGCGGGGTGCTGCTGTTCGGGCTCGCCCTCGGGGTGGTGGGTGTCGTCGGCGCCGGCGCCCTGGCGTGGCGGCTGGGGCGGGGGCCGCTGCCGGTCGGCTGGCTGCTGCCCAGGCTGGAGCGGGCGCTTTCCGGGCCCGACCTGAAAGTGACGATCGGCGGCGCCTCGCTCGCGTGGGAGGGTTTTGCCGGCGGCAGCGAGCAGCCGGTGGTGATCCGCCTCGAAGCCGTGCGGCTCCTCGATCGCGCCGGCGCGCCGGTGGCGCTGCTCCCGCGCGAGGAGATCTCGCTCGCCTTCGCGCCGCTGCTGCTGGGGCGGCTGGAGCCGCGGACGGTGCTGCTGCAGGGGGTGCGGTTCAGCGCGGCGCGCGATGCGGCGGGGCACATCAGCCTGCTGCCGGACCGCAGCGGGCAGGCCGTGGCGGCGGACGCGCCGGAGGTGCTGGCGGCGGGGTTCGCGGCCCTGGCCGCG
>JAJXZO010000071.1 GCA_021780035.1 Pseudomonadota bacterium | reverse complement strand
CAGCGCCTCGCGGGGTTCGGCCACCGCCGCCGCCAGGGGTTCGCAGGCAGCCGCCTCGGCGAGCGCGCCGATGGCCTCGAGGTGCACGGCGATGCGCTCCAGCTCCAGCAGCGCCGCGCGCCCCGCCTCCGCCCGTGGCGGCACCGTGACGGCGCCGGCCGCCTCGGCGGCGCGGGCGAAGGCGAGCGCGTTCGCCACCGTAGCCTCCCCGGACAGCCGGGCGGCGAAGCGCGCCGCCGCTCGCGGCGACTTGCCGCGCATCAGTCCCAGCGTGCCCTTGTGCAGCCAGCCCAGCCGCACCTCCAGCGCGCGGACGCTCTCGCCCAGTGCCGCGAGACGGAACTGCGCCGCCGCCTCGATGCCGCCGCGCACCGGCCCAAGCTCCAGCAGGTGGTGTTCGCCCGTCACCGCCCGCCATTCGCCCGCCGCCGCCGCCGCGCGCCGGGGCTGCGGCCGCATTCCGAGCGGCGCGATCAGCGGCCAGCGCCCGTGGTCGAGCCAGGGCCGGGCGTCGGTGCCGCCCACGGCCCGGTGGCCCCACAATTCGGCGATCGCCCGTTCGAACCACGCCGCCTGCGGCAGAACCGGCGAGAGCGCCGGGTAGCCTCCCTCCTCCACCGCGGCGGAAACCAGGAGGAAGCCCGTCGTGTCCCGCTCCTGCAGCAGGGCGTGCACATGCGCGGTGTCCGCCCACAGCGCGAGCAGCGCCGGAGAGGAGGAGGCGGCAAGGACGGCAACCAACGCCCGCCATTCCTCGCCGAGCAGCACCCGGCGCCCCCACGGACGGCAGGGCGCGGCGGGCAGCGCCCGTAACCTCTCGGCAAGCGCGCTCATCCGCGCCCTCCCGCGCGCATGGCCCCGGCGGCGGGGAACGGGAGCGCCATCACACTCCCCCCTGGCCGGAGCAGCAGAGCAGCAGCACCGCCGCCAGACCGGCCAGCGCGCCGAGCGCGCACGCCGAGGCAAGCCATTCCCGGCGGGGCGCGGAGCCGCGCGCTTCCCAGGCCGCCAGCAGGGCCGTGCCGCCGGCAAGCTTCAGCCCCCACACCGGCAGCGCCAGCAACCACGCCAGCGGCGCCGAGCGCGCGTCCGCCAGACCGAACGGCAGCAGCAGATTGCCGAGCAGCGAGAGCCAGAGCACCAGTTCCAGGGCCGCCGCCGCCCGCAGCAGCGCGAGATGGCGGCCGGAATAGGCGAAGGCCGCGGCGCCGCCGAGCAATCCCGTTTCGTGCCGTGCCGCCGGATCGGCGACCGGGCCGCGGCCGGTGGCGGCGAACGCCGCCGGCAGCAGCGCCAGGAAGGCGAGCAGCGCCGCGACATGCGCGATCCCGTCGCCGCCGCCCAGCGCCGCCAGTATGGCGAAGAGGTTGCTGCCGCCGCCCAGCAGCGCGAAGGCGAACACCGCCGTCAGCAGACCGGGAGTGGTGAGCACCGCCAGCGCCGTCAGCCGCGACGCCGCGAGGCCGCCGAGGGCGGTGCCGGCCTCGAGCCCGGCGAGAACGAGGCTCGCGCGGGAAAGCCCGGACAATCCCGCCAGAACCAGCAGGTCGGCGAGCGGCCTCCCCGCGCTCTCCAGGGTGAACGCCGGCACCAGTATCGCCGCGGCAACGGCGGCGGCCAGCGCGACGGCGGGAGCCGAGCGGAACAGCGCCGAGGCATCGGCCGGAAGAACCGGCTCCTTGCGCAACAGCCGCACCATCTCCCGCCAGGGTTGCAGCACCCCCTGTCCCGCCCGCCCGCCGAACCGCGCCCGCAGCGAAGCGGCGGCGCCAGCCAGCAACGGCGCCACGGCGAGCATCAGCGCAAGTTGCAGAAGTGCCAGCGGCAGCCCGAGCGCGACGCTCATCGCGCCCGCCTTTCGCCGCGCCAAACCCGCGCCAACGGCCGGCGCAGCGCACCGCCGAGCCGGGCGCGGATGCCGGCGAGCGGCGCCAGCAGCGCCTCGGTGAAGCTTTCCGGGCCGCACTGGCTGGCGGGATCGCCGAACGGCAGCCAGGGCGGCGACGTCGCGCCGCTCTCCCATGCCGGCCCGACGCGATGCCCGGGAGTGGCGAGGCGGCGCACCACGAGCGTTACCAGCGCGAAGGCAAGGGCCAGCAGGCACGCGATGCCGAGGGCCGCATAGCCGCCGCCTTCCCCGCGCGCCGCCAGCACGAGGAACCCGGCGCGCCCGCCCATGCCGGCGGCGCCCGCCATCCCGAGCAGCGGCGCGAACAGCCTCAGCAGCGGCCCCGGCAACAGCCCGGCCAGAATGCAGACGCCGGCGAGGGCGAGCAGGGCGAGCCGCGCCGGACGCTCGGTCTCCTCCGCGCCGGCGGTGCGCGGCGCGCGCGGCCGGCCAAGGAACGCGATGCCGAATGCCCTGAGCGCCGCCGCCGCGAGCAGCCCCACCGCCAGCGTCAGCGCCAACAGCACCAGGGAGAGCGGCACGGCAAGCCACGGCCCGCCCAGCCGCAGCCCGCGCAGCAGCGCCTGCAGCAGCAGCCAGAGCCCGGCGAATCCGGCGGAAGGCGGCACGAAGGCGAGCGAGGCCGTCGCCACCAGCGCCCCGCCGCCGGTAAAGGGAAGCAGGCGCATTACCCCGCCCAGGCGGTCGAGCCGGGTGCTGCCTGCCGCCCGCCCCACCACGGCGGCGGCCAGCAGCAATTGCGTGGCGGCGAGCGCCTGCGCCTGCAGCAGCAGCAGCGCGCCACCCAGCGCGAGCGCCGACAGTTCCGGCAGATCGGCGCCCTTGGCGGCGAGCGCGAGCCCGAGGCCGACGGCGCCGAGGCCGAGGCCCGCGGCCATGGCGCTCCCCGCCACGCCGCCGAGATCGTGGGCCCGCACGGCGCGAAACGCCGCGGCCACTGCGCCCGCGGCGCCGAGCAGGAGCAGCGCCAGCGCCCACCACAACGGCGGTTCCGGCCCGCCGAGCACGAACAGCAGGCGGAGCAGCAGGGCAAAGCCCGCCACCGCCGCGCCGGCGATGGGCAGCGCCATGGTTTCGTCGGCGGCGGCCAGCGACGGCACCGCCCTGCGCCAGCCAGGACGTTTCGGCCCGCCCGGGGCCGGCAGGAAGCCGGCGAGCAGCGCCACGAGCAGGGCGAAGCCGAAACTCGCGGCGTCGGCGGCCAGCAGCAGCAGCAGCAGCGCGCCGAGCAACAGCGCGTGGCGGGCGGAGTGCCGCGCCGGCGGCAACGCCACCGCCGCCGCGAGGCCGACGAGCGAAAGCAGCGCCACGAACGGCGCGGACAGCGCGTCGATGCGGAGCAGCCCTTCCATCGGCGCTCCGGGCGCGAGCGCCAGCGTGGCGGCCTCCGAACCGGCGAGCAGGACGAGAAGCGCGAGAACCAGGGAGACGCCGGCGGCGACGAGCACTGCCAGGCGGCGGGCGGGGGGCGGCACGAATCTCCCCCCTGCGCCCACGCCGAACAGCAGGGCGACGGCCAGGGAAAAGCCGGTCAGGGCGACATGGGTCAGAACGGTCGCATCCGCATCGGCGCTGGGGTTGCACGGAGTCGCGGCGACGAACGATACACGCTCCGCCGCCGATGCCAAAGCACGCCCGCCGGCCCCGGCGCGGGCAGCGGCGGCGCAGACCTGCCCTTCGCCGCCGCCGCTGGCAATCGCCAGCCGGCACGCCCTAAGATAGCGTTATCTTGCCCGTGGCCCGGAGATTCCCATGTCGCTGATCCGACGCATCCGCACCATCCGCATCGCCGAACGCCCCAACCTGATCTGGGTGGAGATCGAGACCGACGAGGGGATCACCGGCCTCGGCGAATCCTTCCGCGGCGCCGAGGCGGTGGAAGCGGCGATCCACGAGCAGGCCGCCCCCTGGCTGCTCGGCCGCGATTCGCGCCGCATCGAGGCAGTGTCCCGCCAGCTTCTCACCCCCTATCTCGGCTTCCACAGCGCCGGCGCCGAGGTGCGCGCGGCCTCCGCCATCGACATCGCGCTCTGGGATCTCGCCGGCAAGCGCCACGGCATCCCCGTGCACGAAGCACTGGGCGGAGCGGTGCGCGAGCGCATCCCTGCCTACAACACCTGCGCCGGCTACGCCTACAACACCGCCGGAGCCGCGCGGCGCTCCATCGGCGCGGCGGACGCTCCCGCCGGCCCCTACGACGACCAGATCGCCTTCATGCGCGACGCCGGCGCGCTGGCGAAAAGCCTGCTCGCCGAGGGCTACCGGGCGATGAAGATCTGGCCGTTCGACGAGGCCGCCGCCCGCTACGGCGGCCAGCACATCGACGCGGCCCAGATCGAGGCCGGCCTCGCCCCCTTCGCCGCCATCCGCGCCGCGGTGGGCGGCGGCATCGAGGTGATGTGCGAACTGCACAGCCTGTGGAGCGCGACGGCGGCGACGCGCATCTGCCGGGCGCTCGAGCCCTACGACCTGCTCTGGGCCGAGGACCCCATCGCCAAGATGGACGACGCGGCGGCGCTCGCCGACCTGCGCCGGGCCTGCCGGGTGCCGATCTGCGGCAGCGAGACGCTGGCGGGCGCGCCGAGCTTCCGCCGCCTGCTGGAAGCGGAGGCGCTCGACGTGGTGATGCTCGACCTCGCCTGGTGCGGCGGCCTCACCGAAGGGCGCAAGATCGCAGTGCTGGCCGAGGCCTACGCCAGGCCGCTCGCCCCGCACGATTGCACCGGGCCCGTGACATTGATGGCGGGGCTGCACCTCGCCCTGCACGCGCCGACCGCCATCTTCCAGGAGGTGGTGCGCGCCACGCTCGCCACCTGGTACCGCGACCTCGTCACCGCGCTGCCCGTCCTCGAAGCCGGCATGGCGCTCGCCCCCGCCGCCCCCGGCCTCGGCTGCGCCCTTCTCCCGGAAGTCGCCCGCCGGGGCGACGCCGTTCTGCGCGTCAGCGAACGCGCCGCCTGACCCCATCCCCCGCCAGCGGAGTTCCCGATCCCTCATGCCCGACCAGCCCGGCCCCGACACGCCCCGCGTCATCAGGATCCGTCCCGAGGATAACGTCGCCATCGTCCTGAACGACGGCGGCCTGCCCGCCGGCACCGAGCTTCCGGACGGGCTCCGTCTGGCCGAGGCGGTGCCGCAGGGACACAAGGTGAACCTGATCCCCTTCGAGGAAGGCACGCCCATCCGCCGCTACGGGCAGATGATCGGCACGGCGGCGCGCGCCGTGCCGGCGGGAAGCTGGATCGAGGAATCGCTGGTGCGCATGCCCGCCGCCCCCTCGCTCGGTTCCCTGCCGCTGGCGACCGCCGTGCCGCCGCCGCCCCCGCCGCTGCCGGGACACACGTTCGAGGGCTACCGCAACGCCGACGGCACGGCCGGCACCCGCAACCTGCTCGCCATCAGCACCAGCGTGCAATGCGTGGCCGGCGTGGTGGACGTGGCCGTGAAGCGCGTCCGCGAGACACTGCTGCCGCGCTACCCGAACGTGGACGGCGTGGTGGCGCTCACCCACACCTACGGCTGCGGGGTGGCCATCAACGCCCCCGGCGCCGAGGTGCCGGTCCGCACCATCCGCAACCTCGCGCGCAACCCCAACTTCGGCGGCGCACCGCTGGTCGTCGGCCTCGGCTGCGAGAAGCTCGCCCCGGAGTGGCTGCTCGCCGAGCAAGGAAGACCAGCCGCCGGCGCGGGCGACGCTCCCGGCATCGTCCGCCTGCAGGACCCCTCGCGGCAGGGCTTCGGCCCGATGGTGGACGCCATCGTCGCCGCCGCCGGGAAGCGGCTGGAGGTGCTGGACCGCCGCCGCCGCGTCACCTGCCCGGCCGCCGATCTGGTGGTCGGCGTGCAATGCGGCGGCTCCGACGCCTTCTCGGGCGTCACCGCCAACCCGGTGGTCGGCTTCGCCTCCGACCTGCTGGTGCGCGCCGGCGCCACGGTGATGTTCTCCGAGGTCACCGAAGTGCGCGACGCCATCGGCATGCTGACGCCGCGCGCGGCGAGCCTCGACGTCGCCCGCGCCCTGGTGCGCGAGATGGCGTGGTACGACTCCTATCTTGAGCGCGGCGAGGCCGACCGGTCCGCCAACACCACGCCCGGCAACAAGCGGGGCGGGCTCGCCAACATCGTGGAAAAGGCGCTCGGCTCGGTGGTGAAGTCGGGCACCTCCGCCATCTCCGGCGTGCTGGCGCCCGGCGAGCGGGTGCGGGAAAAGGGGCTGATCTTCGCCGCCACCCCGGCTTCCGATTTCATCTGCGGCACGCTGCAGCTTGCCTCCGGCATGACGCTGCACGTGCTGACCACCGGCCGCGGCACGCCCTACGGCCTCGCCGCCGTGCCGGTGCTGAAGATCTCCTCGCGCAGCGAACTGTCGCGCCGCTGGCCGGATTTGATCGACCTCGACGCCGGCCGGGTGGCGACCGGCGAGGCGAGCATCGAACAGCTCGGCTGGGAACTGTTCCTCCTCATGCTCGATATCGCCTCCGGCCGCAGACAAAGCTGGGCGGAGCACTGGGGCCTCGCCAACGAACTCTCGCTGTTCAACCCCGGCCCGGTCACCTGAAGGAAGCGGGCCGGCAGAGCAGCGCCGCCGGCGGGCCGCCCAGCGCGCAAAGCCCGGTGTCGCGGGCGAGCGCGTCGCGGCGCGCCGGGCCGATGGCCACCACCAGGGCGAGGAGCACCACCACTCCCACCACCAGCGGTTCCGCGGCCGAGCCCGTGCGCAACAGCGGCAGCGCCCAGCGGCGCTTCAGGGGCCAGGCCAGCGGCAGGCCGCGCGGCGTCAGGAAATCGCCGCCGAGGTGGGAGAGATAGCCCACCGCCAGCGGTGCCAGCGGCCCGTGTCCGCCGCCCACGACCAGGAGCCAGACACAGGCGGCGGCGGCGAGCGCCGAGTGGGTGAGGCCGCGATGCCCGCACACTGCCCCCACCACGGCGGAAAGCGGCCGGGTCCGCCGTCCTACCCAGGAGGCGGGATGGTCGATGTCGGGCAGCAGCGCGCCGAAGGCCGCGAGCCCCAGGCCAATCACCGCCAGCGGCGGCCGGCCACACCAGGGTGCGGCGAGCATCCAGGAGGCGGCACCGAAGGCGAGGTGCGAGCCGGCCCTCACGCCGTGCCCGTCATGGCAGCGATGCCCGCCACTGTTCCTGCCCGCGCAGCCGCTTCGGCAACAGCAGCGACCAGGGGCTCGGCATCTCGCCCACTCTGACCGCGATCAGCGCCGGCTGCCGCGCCGCCAGCGCCTCGCGGAGCGCCGCCTCCAGCCCCGCTGCGTCGCGCACGGCGAAGGCGCCCGCGCCGAAGCTCCGGGCGAAGGCGACGAAATCGGGGTTGGCGAGGTCGCAGGCGATCAGCCGGTTGCCGAAGTGCTCACTCTGGATGCGCCGCACGTTGCCGAAGGCGCCGTCCTCGAACACCACCGCCACCACTGGCAGGCGATGGCGCACCGCGGTGGCCAGTTCCTGCGCCTGGTAAAGGAAGCCGCCGTCGCCCGAGAGCGACACCACCGCGCGTTCCGGCAGCGCCGCCTGCACGCCGAGCGCCGCGCCGTACGCCCAGCCCAGGTTGTCCTGGTAGCCGGGCGAAAGGTAGCGTCGCGGCGCCTCCACCGGGAAGGCGAGGCGCCCGACGAACCCCACCTGGGTCACGTCCTCCACCACCACCCCGTCGTCGGGCAGCGCGGCGCGCAGCGCACGGAGGAAGCTCATCTGCGGTTCGAGCCGGGTGAACTCGGCGTCCACCGCCGCCTTCGCCGCCGCCACGTCCTCGCGCTCCCCGCGGCGCCGGTTGCACGTTTCCAGGGCATCGGCGAGCGCCGCCAGCGCCGTCGCGGCGTCGGCCTCGATCGCCACGTCGGGGCGGCGGTAGCGCTCCATCTCCTCGGCGTCGCAGTCGATGCGGACGATGGCAAGCCCGGGGTCGGTGCCCCAGTCGGCCAGGGGGACATACATGCGCGTGCCCACGCCCAGCACCGCGTCGGCCTTCGCCCACAGCCGCAGGCCGACGGGCAGCGACGCGGCGAGGGGGTGGCTCATCGGCAGCACGCCGCGGCCGCGCCGGTAGGTGACCACCGGCGCCCGCAACAGCTCCGCCACCCGGCACAGTTCCGGCGCGGCATCGAGCGCGCCGCCGCCGGCGATGATGATCGGCCGCTCGGCCTTCCCCAGCAGCTTCGCCGCCCGCGCCACCGCCTCCGCGTCCGGGTCGGGATGAACCACCGGCAGCGGCGCCTGCAGCGTCACCGGGGCGCTGCGGCCCCACACGTCGATGGCGCATTCCAGCGCCACCGGCCCCGGCCGGCCGGACTGCGCCGCGCGCAGCGCCTCCGCCACCAGCAGGGGCGCCGCTGCCGGGCCGGTGATGCGCGCGCCGTGCTTGGCGATATGGCCGAGCAGGCCGAGCTGGTCGGGCAGTTCGTGCAGGTGCCCGAGGCCGCGGCCGATCGCCATCGCCGGCACCTGCCCGGCGATGGCCAGCACCGGGGCGCAGGTGCCGCGCGCGGTGAGCAGCGCAGCCGTGGTGTTGAGGATGCCCGGCCCCGGCACCGCGGCGCACGCCTGCGGCCGCCCGGTGGCCAGCGCCGCTCCCAGCGCCATGTAGGCGGAGGTCTGCTCGTGCCTCGGGTGCAGCACCCGCATCCGCCCGCCCGAACGGGCGATCGCGTCGAACAGATGGTCGTTGTGGACGCCGGGCAACGCGTGGAGCGTATCGATGCCATGGCGGAGAAGCGTCTCGACGGTGGCTTCGGCGGTGGTCATAGTGGGCATGGAGAACGTCCCGGCGGCAACAATGGTGCCGTATTGACACATTACCGCGCCCGTTTACACATCGAAGCCCGCTTCCGTTTCGGCCCAGAAGCAACGGCGAGCACGTTCGCCCCATGAGGAGACGACAATGCCACGGTCTGCCGCCAGCGCCCTGTTCGGAGCGCTTTTCAGCCTCGCCGCCGCATTCCCCGCCCTTGCCGCCGAACCCGCGATCCACATCGGCGTGACCGTATCCTCCACCGGGCCGGCGGCCTCGCTCGGCATCTCCGAGCGCAACACCTTCTCCATCCTGCCGAAGACCATCGCCGGCCATCCGGTGGACTATTACGTGCTGGACGACGGCACCGACGCCACCCACGGCGTCACCAACATGCGCAAGCTGATCGACGAGGACAACGTGGACGCCATGATCGGCTCCACGGCGGTGCCCGCCTCGGCGGCGATGATCCCGGTGGCAGCGGAAAAACACGTGCCGACGATCACGCTGGCGGCCTCCGCCACCCTGATCGAACCGCCGACCGGCGACAAGCGCTGGATGTTCAAGACGCCGCAGAACGACAGCCTGATGGCCGACGCCATCGCCGCGCACATGGTCAAGGAGCACGTCAAGACCATCGGCTTCATCGGCTTCAACGACGGTTACGGCGACTCCTGGCTCACCGAGATGCAGCGCGCCGCCAAGGCCCACGGCATGAGCATCGTCGACGTCGAGCGCTACGCGCGCAACGACACTTCCGTCACCGGCCAGGCGCTGAAGATCATCGCCGCCAAGCCCGACGCGGTGCTGATCGTCGGCGCCGGCACGCCGGCGGCGCTGCCGGAGCGCACGCTTCGCCAATACGGCTACAAGGGCCTCTACTATCAGACCCACGGCGCCGCCAGTTCTGCCTTCCTCACCGCCGCCGGCAAGGACGCGGAAGGCACCTTCCTGCCGGTCGGCCCGGTGGTGGTGGCCGACCAGCTGCCGGACAGCAGCCCGGTGAAGAAGGTCGCCCTCGGCTACATCCACGCCTACGAGAAGAAGTTCGGCGCCGGCTCGTCCACTTCCTTCGGCTCCGACGCCTATGACGCCTACCTGCGGCTCAGGGCGGCGATCCCGGTGGCGCTGAAGAAGGGCCAGCCCGGCACGCGCGCCTTCCGCGACGCGCTGCGCGACGCGCTCGAACACCAGACCAACCTCGTCGTCACCAACGGTTTCGTCAACACCACGCCCCAGGACCACAACGGCCTCGACACCCGCGCGCGGGTGATGGTGGTGGTGAAGAACGGCACCTGGAAGCTGGTGCCCTGAAGCCGTCCTCACGATCCCGGACCCCCCGCCGCCGGCGGCGGGGGGCTGACGCCCGCGCCCTGCCCCGATGAACGCCACCATCGCCCTGTTCCTGGTGCAGGACGGCGTCATCAACGGCGCGCTCTACGCCCTGCTCGCGCTGTCGCTGGTGCTGGTGTTCGCCGTCAGCCGCGTGGTGTTCATCCCGCAGGGAGAGTTCGTCGCCCTGGGCGCGCTGACCTACGCCACGCTGGCCGACGGCGGCCTGCCCGGCAGCGTCTGGCTCCTGCTCGGCCTCGGCGCGGCCGCCTGCCTGCGCTCGCTGGCCAGCCCCGCGGGCCGGGGCGCCAGCGTGCGCGAGCGGCTCATCCTGCTCGCCGCCACCATCGGCCTGCCGCTCGCGGCCACCGGCCTCGCCTGGCTGCTGGCGCCGCTGCACCCCGGCGCGCTGGTTTCCACCCTGCTCACGCTCGCCATCGTCGCGCCGATGGCGCCCTACCTCTACCGTCTCGCCTTTCGCCCGCTTGCCAATGCCTCGGTGCTGGTGCTGCTGATCGCCGCCGTCGGCGTGCATCTGGCGCTGGTCGCCTTCGCCCTGCTGACCTTCGGCGCCGATGGCCTGCGCGCGCACGGCTTTTCCGACGCATCCCTCGCGCTCGGGCCGCTGACGCTCACGGGCCAGTCGCTGTGGATCGTGGGGCTGACTCTCGCCCTCATCCTCGGCCTGTGGGGCTTCTTCGAATTCACCCTCACCGGCAAGGCGCTGCGCGCCACCTCGATGAACCGACTGGGGGCGCGCCTCGTGGGCATCGGCAGCGCGCAGGCCGGCGAGATCGCCTTCACCCTCGCCGGCGCCATCGGCGCCTTCTCCGGCGTGCTGATGGTGCCGCTCACCACCATCTACTACGACAGCGGCTTCATCATCGGCCTCAAGGGCTTCACCGCCGCCATCATCGGCGGGCTGGTCAGCTACCCGGTGGCGGCGGTGGCGGCGCTGTTCGTCGGCCTGCTGGAGAGCTTCGCCTCCTTCTGGGCCAGCCCCTTCAAGGAGGTGATCGTCTTCACCGCCATCATTCCGGTGTTGCTGTGGCGGAGCCTGCGCAGCAACGTCGAGGCCGACGACGAATGAACGTCCGCCGCTTCTGGCCGCTGCCGGCGCTCGCCGCCGCCCTGCTGCTGCCCTGGCTGCCCGGCCTGCCGCCCTACTGGGTGGTGCTGGCGAACTACGTCGGCATCGGCTCCATCGTCGCCCTCGGCCTCGTGGTGCTCACCGGCGTCGCCGGTATCACCTCGTTCGGACAGGCCACCTTCCTCGGCTTCGGTGCCTACACCACGGCGCTGCTCACCACGCAGGCCGGCTTCTCGCCGTGGCTGACCCTGCCGCTGGCACTCGCGGTCAGCGGCGTCGCCGCGCTCGCCATCGGCGCCATCACGCTCAGGCTCTCCGGCCACTACCTCGCGGTAGGCACCATCGCCTGGGCGGTGAGCTTCTACTACCTGTTCGCCAATCTCGATTTCTTCGGCCGCAACGACGGCATCGTCGGCATCCCCTCCCTCGCCCTCGGCGGCCTCGACCTGCATGACCAGCGCGCCTACGCCGGGGTGGTCTGGACGGGTGTGGTGCTGGCGGCGGCCGCCTCCGCCAACCTG
>JAJXZO010000085.1 GCA_021780035.1 Pseudomonadota bacterium | reverse complement strand
AACACTCGTCTGCTTGCCCAGCTTGTGCGCCAGCGCCACCGTCGCCTGGAAGGTCGGCTCGTCCGTCGCAATGCCGCGGATCACCTCCACCAGCTTCATCACCGGCACCGGGTTCATGAAGTGCATGCCGATGAACTTCTCGGGCCGGTCGGTCCCCGCCCCGAGCCGCGTGATGCTGATGGAAGAGGTGTTGGTGGCCAGCATGCAGCGCGCCGAGAGGTGCGGCACCAGCGTCTTGAAGACCGCGCGCTTGATCTCCTCCTTCTCGGTCGCCGCCTCCACCACCAGGTCGCAGTCGCCAAAGGCGGCATAGTCCGTCGTGGTGGTGACGCGCGAAAGCGCCGCCGCCTTGTCCTCCGCGGTGATGAGGCCGCGCTTCACCTGGCGGTCCATGTTGGCGGCCATCACCGCAAGCGCCTTCTCCAGCGCCTCCTGTTTGATGTCCAGCATCACCACCGGCAGGCCCGCCAGCGAACAGACATGGGCAATGCCGTTGCCCATCTGCCCCGCGCCAACCACACCGACGCGCTGGATTTCCGGCGCCGGGGCCGCGCTGTCCGCCGTGGCCGCAACCGTTCGCGCGTCGACGTTCATGGGATCAGCCCTTTTCGAGTTCCGCCGCCAGTTCCGGCAGCGCGGTGAACAGATCGGCGACCAGGCCGTAGTCGGCGACCTGGAAGATCGGCGCCTCCTCGTCCTTGTTGATCGCCACGATCACCTTGCTGTCCTTCATGCCCGCAAGGTGCTGGATCGCGCCGGAAATCCCGACCGCGACATAGAGTTCCGGGGCGACGATCTTGCCCGTCTGCCCAACCTGGTAGTCGTTCGGCACGAAGCCGGCATCGACGGCGGCGCGGCTCGCGCCAACCGCGGCGCCGAGCCGGTCGGCAATCGGCTCCAGCAGCTTGAAGTTCTCGCCGGCCTGCATGCCGCGCCCGCCGGAAATCACCACGCGCGCGGCGGTCAGCTCCGGCCGCTCGCTCCTGGAAAGCTCGGCACCGACGAAACGCGAGCCGGAACCCGCGTCTGGGGCCGCGACGCTCTCGACGGAAGCGGAGCCGCCCTCGGCGGCCACGGGGTCGAAGCTCGCGGCGCGGACGGTGATGACCTTCCTCGCGTCCGCGCTCCGCACCGTGGCGAGCGCGTTGCCGGCGTAGATCGGGCGGACGAACTGGTTCGCGTCCACCACGCCAGCGATGTCGGAGATCGGCTGCACGTCGAGCAGGGCGGCGACGCGCGGCATCACGTTCTTGCCCACGGCGGTCGCGGCGGCGAGCAGGTGCGAATAGGCGGGGGCGAGCGAGACGAGGAGAGCCGCGAGCGGCTCGGCCAGCGCGTGGGCGAGGGAGGGGGCGTCCGCCGCCAGCACCTTCGCGACGCCCGGCAGCCTGGCCGCGGCGGCCGCGGCCGACGCGACGTTCTCGCCGGTGACCAGCGCGTGCACCTCGCCGAGCTTCGCCGCCGCCGCGACGGCGGAACGCGACGGCTGCTTGATCCCCGAAGCGTCGAACTCGAGCAGAACCAGGGACGTCATCTTCAGATCACCTTCGCTTCGGTACGCAGCTTCGCCACCAGCTCCGCGACGCTGGCGACCTTCACGCCGGCCTTGCGCTTCGGCGGCTCGGCGACGGAGACGACGGCGAGGCGCGGGGCCGGGTCGACGCCGAGATCGGCCGGCTTGAGCGTTTCGATCGGCTTCTTGCGCGCCTTCATGATGTTGGGCAGCGAGGCGTAGCGCGGCTCGTTGAGGCGCAGGTCCGTGGTCACCACGGCGGGGAGGGCGAGCGCCACGGTCTCGAGCCCGCCATCCACCTCGCGCGTCACCGTCGCGGTGCCGTTCTCGATCGCCACCTTGGAGGCGAAGGTGCCCTGCGGCCAGCCGAGCAGGGCGGCGAGCATCTGGCCGGTCGCGCTCATGTCGTCGTCGATCGCCTGCTTGCCCATGATGACCAGGCCCGGCGCTTCCTTCGCCACCAGCGCCTGGAGCAGCTTGGCAACGGCGAGCGGCTGCAGTTCCACGTCGGTCTCGACCAGGACGCCGCGGTCGGCACCCATCGCGAGCGCCGTGCGGATGGTCTCCTGGCAGGCGGCGAGGCCCATGGAGACCGCGACGATCTCGGTGGCGATGCCCTTTTCCTTGAGGCGGACGGCTTCCTCGACGGCGATCTCGTCGAACGGGTTCATGGACATCTTCACGCCAGCGGTTTCCACGCCGGTGCCGTCGGCCTTCACCCGCACCTTGACGTTGTAGTCCACCACCCGCTTCACCGGGACGAGGATCTTCATATGCGCTTTCCCTAATCGGTGTCTTGCCGGCGCCGCCTAGCCACTCCAGGGCGGCGCTCTTCGCACCTGCACAATGTTTCCTAGGGCGGCGGCCCAGAGCCTGTCAAACGCCCTATCCGCCAGAGGCATGCGGGGCGGGAATGCCAGGAAGCGGGAATGTCAGGAAGAGGAAGCCAGGCTCATGATCAGGATGAGCAGCAGGATGGCCGCCGCCTGCAAGGCGACGCGCCACTGCATCAGTTTGTTGGACCGGTGCGGATCGCCGCCGCCGCGCACCAGGCCGACCATGCCGGTGACGAGAACACCCAGCACGCCGGCCATCAGGAGCACCAGCACGACGATCAGAAAGTCCTTCATGCGCCTAACATAGCGCGTCCGCGGCCGGATGACAGGCCATGGGCGCCTGCGGGGCGGGGGCGTTGACAGGGGAGGGCCGGCCATGCCCCTCGTTACCCATGCGCCGCGCGCTCCTGGCCCTGCTGCTCCTGTCCGCCCTGCTGGCGATGCCGTGGGTTGCGCGTGCCGCCGCGCCGCCGACGCCGCCCCAGCCGCCCGCCACGCCACCGCCCGCGATGACGGCGGAGCAGGCGCACGCCGCGCTCGCCGTGCTGCAGGACCCCGCCAAGCGCGCGGAGCTGATCGCGGCGCTACAGGCCATCGCCGCCCTGC
>JAJXZO010000220.1 GCA_021780035.1 Pseudomonadota bacterium | reverse complement strand
CTCCGGCCGCCGCCTCCGCCGCGACGCAGGCGGCCGGTGCCGCGGTTTCGCCGACCGCGGCCGCCGCCGCCACGGAAACCGCCCCTGTCGAGACGCCCGCCATGCCGGCGGCGCTGCCGGCGCCGGTGTCGCCCTCCTCGGCCGCCGCCGCCGTTCCCACGCCTTCGACCTTCGCTTCGCCGGCGGCCACGCCTCCGCAAGGCGGCAGCCGCATCGTGCTGCTCGCCACCGCCGATGCCTGGCTGGAAGTGCGCGACCCCCGGGGGCACGTGGTGCTGAACCGCGTGCTGCACGCGGGCGATTCGTGGGCGCTGCCGCCGCCGGCGGCCGGCGAGAGCGCGCGCCCCTACGTTTTCACCACCGGCAACGCCGGCGGCACCGAGGTCGAGGTGGACGGCAAGGTGGTCGGTCCGCTCGGCAGGGACGGCGCCGTCCGCCACAACCTCGTGCTGGACGCCGTGGCCATCCTGGGCGGCAGCCTGACCGCGCCGGCCGGCGCGGTGTCGGCGGCGAAAGCGCAGGCTTCGGGCGTCAGCCGCCCGTGACGCTCATGTGACGGTGCACCGCCGGCGGCGCGTTCGGGCGGTCGATGACGAAATCGTGACCTTTCGGCTTGCGGGCGATGGCGGCATGGATCGCCTGCTCCAATTCCTCGTCGCTGGCGCCGCTGCGCAGCACTTCGCGGAAATCGGCGTCGTCGTTCTGGCCGAGGCAGAGATAGAGCTTGCCGGTGCAGGTGAGCCGCACCCGGTTGCAGCCCTCGCAGAAATTATGCGTCATCGGCGTGATGAAGCCGATGCGCGTGCCGGTTTCGGCGACGTCGAAATAGCGCGCGGGGCCGCCGGTGCGGTAGGCGCTTTCCGTGAGCGTCCAGTTCGCGGCGAGACGCGACTGCACCAGCGACAGCGGCAGGTACTGGTTGGTGCGGTCGCCCATGACGTCGCCCATCGGCATCGTCTCGATCAGGCAGAGATCGAAACCATATTCGCCGCACCAGGACAGCAGGGTGTCGATTTCCTCGGCGTTGATGTCGCGCAGCGCCACCGTGTTGACCTTGATGGCGAGACCCGCCGCCTTGGCGGTGAAGATGCCGTCGAGCACGCGATCGAGGCGGCCGAAACGGGTGATGCGGGTGAACTTTTCCGGCACCAGCGTGTCGAGGCTGACGTTCACCCGCCGCACTCCGGCGGCGAACAGCGCCTCGGCGTGGCGGGCGAGTTGGGTGGCGTTGGTGGTGACGGTGAGTTCCTTGAGACCCTGCCCGGGGCCGTTGCCGAGGCGGTCGCCGAGCGAGCGGAACAGCTTCATGACGCCGTGGCGCACCAGGGGCTCGCCGCCGGTGACGCGGATCTTGACGACGCCGAGCCGGATGAAGGCGGCGCACAGCCGGTCGAGCTCCTCAAGCGTGAGCAGGTCGGCGCGCGGCAGGAACGTCATTTCCTCGGACATGCAGTAGACGCAGCGGAGATCGCAGCGGTCGGTGACGGAAAGCCTGAGGTAGGTGATGGCCCGGCCGAATGGATCAATCATGTGGAAAATACCTGCCACCGACGGAAGGGTGCTTATGTCGTGCGAAAGAGGCCTAGCCGCAAGAGTGGATCGCCGCAAGTCTGGCAGACGTGGAAAGGGCTCGTAAAACTCAGTTTTCCTCGACCTCGAGCGTGACTACCGCGGTGTTGATCAGCACCTTGCCGGCGTGCTCGAAAGTGACGGTTACCCGTTGCCCGATCGCCGACTGCACTTCGCCGATGCCCCAGTCCGGCTGACCGGGGTGACGCACGCGCATTCCGGGCGCGAAAGCCACTCTCGCGGACCTTGCCGCTCCCTGTTCGCCGGCGCTCACGTTTGCCCTGCCTTCTGCAACGCTCTCGACTCCATGCTCCAAGGCAGCGTAATGCGCAACCACCACGGGAAAGGGGCGCGGCGTGGCCGGCGCGCGGCGGGACGGCGAACGCGAAGGACACGAAAAGCAGGACGCGGCAGGCGCGCCGAGCCTCGCGCTCGCCGAACTGCTGGCGTCGCGGCTCTGCCACGATCTCGCCGGCGCCGTCGGCACCCTGGCGGGGGCGCTCGAACTCGCCGGCAGCGAGCCGGCCACCGTTGCCGACGCGCTTCTGATCGGCGGCGAGGTCGCCTCGGCCATGGCGGAGCGGCTGCGGCTGTGGCGGGCGGCATGGGCCGCCGACGCGGCCGAGCCGCTCGACGGAGTTGGCTTGCGCCGGCTGTGTCGTGGTCTACCGGAACGCGTGCGTCTCGATGCCGACGACCTCGACCCCGGCTGGCACTGGCCGTCCGGCCCGGCCAGGGTGCTGCTGAACGCCTTGCTGCTCGGCGCCGAAAGCCTGCCCGCCGGCGGTGTGCTGACCCTCGCTTCGGCCGGCGCGGGCGCCTTGCTGCTGGTTCCGGAGGGACCGCGCGCCGCCTGGCCGGCGGGATTCGCCGGCTTCCTCACCGATACGCGGGCGGCGTGGCGCGCCGTTGCCACCGCGACGCCGCGCCGGGTGCAGGCACCGCTGACCGTCCTCGTGGCGGAAAAAGAGGATGTCGGCCTCGGCTTCGCCCTTGCCGGCGCGCCGGAAGCGGCGCCGCCGCTGATGCTCCGCCGCCGCTGAGCGGCGGTCGCTGGGAAGCGGCCGCGGACTTTACCGTTTATTCGCTCCCGTTCCGCACTCTGCCTGGCGAGCCTGATGATCGGGGCTAGCGGAGCGCGCGATGGACGACCTGTTGGCCGATTTCCTCACCGAAACCAACGAAAGCCTGGCCGAACTCGATCTGGCGCTGGTGCGCCTCGAACGCACGCCCGACGATGCGGAGACCCTGTCGCGGATATTCCGCCTCGTGCACACCATCAAGGGCACCTGCGGCTTTCTCGGTCTCGGGCGGCTGGAGCGCGTGGCGCACGCCGCCGAGAACGTGCTGGTGCGCGTGCGGGACGGCGTGCTGGCGGCGACGCCCGACAT
>JAJXZO010000038.1 GCA_021780035.1 Pseudomonadota bacterium | reverse complement strand
TGCTGGCGGAGGCGCTCGACGCGGGCGACGTGGGGGCCTTGCAGATCCGCCTCAAGGACCTCTCCGAAACGGAACTCGCCCGCGCGGTCGATCTGCTCCGGCCGGTGGCGCAGAGCCGGGGTGTCGCCGTCATCCTCAACGACCGCCCCGATCTCGCCCGCGCGCTCGGCTGCGACGGCGCCCACGTCGGCCAGGAAGACATGCCGGCCGAGGTGGCGCGCGGCGTGCTCGGCGACCTCACGCTCGGGGTGACGTGCCACGGCAGCCGCCACCTCGCGCTCGAGGCCGGGGAAGCCGGCGCCGACTACGTGGCCTTCGGCGCCTTCTTCCCCACCCCCAGCAAGGACGACGCGCCCGTCGAGGCGACGCCCGACATCATCCGCTGGTGGTCGGAGCTGATGGAACTGCCCTCGGTGGCGATCGGCGGCATCACCGCCGCCAACTGCGCCCCGCTGGTTGCCGCCGGCGTGGACTTCCTCGCCGTCATCAGCGCCGTGTGGAGCCACCCGGAGGGAGCGGCGGCCGGCGTGCTGGCGCTGAACGCGGCGATCGCGGCCGCGGCCTGAACGCTACAGCCGCTCGCTGAGGGCGATCGCCACCTGGCAGCCGGTCTTGATGAACCGGTACAAATATCGGTAGCCGGGCGCCAGTTCCGCCTCGTGGGCGAGGCCGATGTCGCGGTGCTGCAATTCCTCGGCGCGGCAGTGCTCGATCAGCCCGTGCAGTTCCGGCTCCCCGTCGCCCAGCGCCTCCGCCTGCCCGGCGTAGTGCCCGTCGATCGCCTCCTCCACCGCCACGGTGCAGGCCATGGCGGCGCGGCTGCCGAGCGCCGCGGTGAGCGCACCGAGGGCGAAGCCGGCGACATGCCAGAACGGCAGCAGCGCCGAGGGCCGCACGCGGCGGTTCGCGATCTGCTCGGCGAAGAAGGCGAGGTGCTGCTCCTCCTGCTCGCGCATGTGGGCAAGCATCGGCCCGTGCCTGCCCCGGCCGAGCACGGCAAGTTGGCCCGCGTAGATGCGCACCGCCCCGTATTCGCCGGCGTGATCGACACGCACCATGCGCGCCACGTCGGGCGCGAGGCCGAGACGGGGCGCGGGTTCGCTCATCGCCAGGAACTCCGGTGCCGCGCCACCGCGCGCCAGATCCAGCCCACGTAGGCGAGGCTCGCCAGCAGGTTCATCATCGCCGTGGACACGGGCAGCCAGGGGATGATGTAGGTGGGCGCGTCGCACGGCTTGGCGGGGCGCGCCGGCAGGTGCGCGAGCATGTCGGCCACCGAGCCCCCGGCAAACGGCGGTGTGGCGCACTCGGGCAACGGGCTCGGCCAGAAATGCGCCTCGACGCCGACGTGCGTGGCCGCGAACACCGCCCCCACCGCCACGGCGAACCCGGCCAGCGCCAGCGCGATCCAGCCGAGCCGGCGCGGAACCAGCAGGCCCGCCACGGCAACGACGACGGCGACGCGCCAGGGCCAGCGCTCCAGCAGGCAGAGCGCGCAAGGAACGATGCCGAGGAAACGTTCCGCGCCCATCGCCGCCCCGACCACGAGAGCGGCGGCGGCGGCGGCGGCGGCAAGCGCGGCGCGGGGGCTCTTGTGCCTCATGTCCGAAGTTATGCTCCGCGCTTCCGGGCGGCGGCAAGTTGTCGCGCCCACCTCCCTGCACTACGTTTCTTCACGTTTACGAGCAGGGGAGAATACCGATGATCCGGCTGTGGGGACGCGCCACGTCCAGCAACGTCATGAAGGTGATGTGGCTGCTTGCCGAACTCGAACTTCCGTATGAGCGGCGCGACGTCGGCGGCGCCTTCGGCGGCACCGCCGCGCCCGAATACCGCGCCATGCAGCCGCTCGGCCTGGTGCCGGCGCTGGAGGAGGAGGGCGGCTTCTCGCTGTTCGAGAGCAACGTCATCCTCCGCTACCTGTGCAACCGGCACGCCCCGGCAAGCTCGCTCTATCCGGCGCCGCCGCGCGCGCGGGCCGAGGTGGAGGCGTGGATGGAACTGCAGCAGACGGGCATCGGCCGGCCAAGCTCGAAGCTGTTCGTCGGCCTGGTGCGCACGCCGCCCGAGGAGCGCGACACCACCGCCATCGGTGCCGCCGCCGCCGCCTGCGCTGCGCAATGGGCGCTGCTGGAGGCGCGGCTGCAGCGCCACCCGTACATCTGCGGCGACACGCTGACGCTGGCCGACATCGCCTGGGGACCGCTGGTGCATCGCTGGTTCAACATGGCGCTGCCCGAACGCCCGGCGATGCCGGCACTGCACGCCTGGTACCAGCGCCTCCTCGCCCGCGACGCCTATCGCGCCACCTGCGGCGGCCCGCTCGTCTGAAGGCGGAAATGCCCGCCCCCGGCTGTCGCGCCGCCGCCGTCCGCGCCTGGGCGCTCGCGCTGACCGGCATTCCCTCCGTCACCGGCAGCAGGGACGAGGCGGACTTCGCCGGGCGGCTCGCGGCGCTGCTGCGCGCCTCTCCCGCCCTTGCCGCCGCCGAAATCTGGACGTTGCCGGTTCCGGGCGGACGCTTCCCGCGCGCGTGCGTCGCCGCCCTGCTCCGCGGGGACGGGCGGGAAACGATGATCCTCACCGGCCACTACGACACGGTGCACACCGAGGACTACGGCCCGCTTCGCCCGCTCGCCCTCGACCCGGAGGCCCTCGCCCCGGCGCTGCTCGCCTCTCTTGCCGGCGCGACAGACGCGGCGAGCCTTGCCGCCCGCGCCGATCTCGCCTCCGGCGCCTTCCTGCCGGGGCGCGGGCTGCTCGACATGAAGGCCGGGCTCGCGGCCGCCATCGCTGTGATGGAGGAAGCCGCCGCCACGCCGGGGCGGCGGGGCAATCTGCTGCTGCTTGCCGTGCCGGACGAGGAGGCCAACTCCGCCGGCGCCCGCGCCGCGGCCCCGGCGCTCGCGGAAATCGCCGCCGCCCGCGGGCTCGATCTCGTCGGCGCCGTCAACCTCGATTCCATCGGCGATCCCGGCGACGGCAGCGCCGGGCGGCGGATCGCGCTCGGCAGCGTCGGCAAGCTGCTGCCTTTCGCGCTCGTGGTGGGCAGGCCGGCGCATGCGGCCGACGCCTATGCCGGGCTCGGCGCCTGCGCGCTCGCCGGGGCCATCGCCGCGGCGATGGAGTGGGCGCCGGAACTCGCGGAGACGACCGGGGGCGACCCCACGCCCGGCGTCACCCTGCTCGGCATGCGCGACACCAAGGCGGGCTACGACGTCACCATGCCCGCATCGGTGTGGATGTTCTGGAACGTCATCTGCCACCGGCGGCGGCCCGAGGAGGTGCTGGCCGGCGTGGAGACGATCCTCCGCCGCGCCGTGGAGGAGACGCTGGCGAGCCTTGCCTCCCGCCGCCCGCACGCGGCGCGCGGGTCGCCGCCGGAGGGATTCGCCGTGCTGCGCTACGGCGATCTCGTGGCCGAACTCGCCTCCCGCGACCCGGAAGCGGGCGCCGCCATCGCCGCCCGTGCCGGCGAACTCGCCGCCGGCACGCTCGACCTGCCCGAACAGTGCCGGCGGATCGCCGAACTCGCCTGGTCGCTGTCGGCCCGCCCCGGCCCCGCGGTCGTGTTGGGCTTCGCCTCGCTTCCCTATCTCCCGTGCGCCCTCGGCGCCGATCCGGCGGCGCGGCGGCTCGAGGCCGCCGCCCGCGCCACCGCGGCCGACGTCTCCCGCCGCCACGGCGTGGCCATCGGCACGCGGCCCTTCTTCCCCGGCATTTCCGACATGAGCTACCTCGGCGAGGCCGACGCGGACGCGGTGCCCGAGATCGCCCGCAACACCCCGTGCTGGGGCCACGCCATCGCCTGGCGCGAGGGATCGGCCATCGGTGGGGTGCCGATCGTCAACGCCGGCCCTTGGGGCCGCGACTACCACACGAGCCTGGAACGGGTGGACGCCGGCTACGCCTTCGCCATCGTTCCCGAATTGCTTGAAGGACTCATCCGCAGAGTGCTGGGTTAGGGAAAATCAAAAGAAAAAATATTCTTTTCTGCAAAGAAAGAAGCAAAGCGACGTCTCTGGACGAACCCAGAACGCACAAGAGAGACTACAACGCCGCAGAGAATTGCGAAATGTTGCAAAGCGGGAATTCGGGAGCAACCTAGCCCGCCGGCCGGCTCCGCCGCATGTAGAGACCGCCGCTTGATCGCCATTCTAAATAAGCAATGACCCCCGTGACGCTCGCGGCGTCATGCGGGGGTCTGGTTGCGAAGTCTATGCTTCGCGCCCGGCAGGACCGCCGAGCATGAACTTGGACTTTGTGGACTGTTGTCGCTGCCAAGTTAGGCGACAACTCCGAACGTCCCCGGTGGAGTCATGCTGTCGATGCACCCCCCATCGCTGTTGATGACAACTATACTTTGGTGTTTCCTGTCCCGATTGTCAAGCAAAATGCGCTTCCGCCTGCGCGGACAGCCAGGCACGCACCCCGGCGGCGTCGCCGAAGCATTCCGCCACTTCCAGCCCCCATCCGCCCAGCGCCCTGGCGGCGCGGAAGCCGTCCTCGTCGGTAACATCATCGCCAACGAACACCGGCAGGCGGCCGGCGAACGGCGGGCGCGCCATCAGCCGCGCCACGGCGCTGCCCTTGTCCACTCCGCGCGGCTTCACCTCCCAGATCATCTTGCCCGGCAGGATGGCGAACTCCTCCCCGGCCCCGGCGAGCAGCGCGACGAGGCCGGCATAAAGCGCCTCTCCCGCCTCCGGCGCCTGCCGGTAGTGCAGCACCAGGCCGTGCGCCTTCCGCTCCATCAGCGCCCCTCGGTGCGCGCGGGCGAGCGCCTCCGCCTCGACGGCCCAGAAGGCGGGCATTTCGGGCAGTGCCTCCCGCTCCACCGCGGCGCCCGGAGCGAAGCGGATGGCGCAGCCGTGCTCGCCCGCCACGGCGAAGGGCGCCTCCGGCAGCAGCGCGTCGATCTCGGCGATGGTCCGGCCGCTCACCAGCGCCAGCGCGCCGCCGAGGCGGGCGCCGAGTCGCCGCAGCAGGCCCGGCAGTTCCGGTGGCACCACCACCGAGGTGGGGGTCGGCGCGATGTCGAGCAGCGTGCCGTCGAGGTCGAGCAGCAGCGCGGCGTTCGCCGGCAGCGGCGGGGAAACGCGGGGGGCGGCGGCGGGCATGGGATCGCCCCTCATTCCTGGGCCAGTGTTTCGCGGCGCGCGCGCACCCGCGCCACCCGCCTGCCGTCCATCTCCAGCACCTCGAACATCCAGCCGCCGAAGACGATGCGGTCGCCGGCCCTGGGCACGCGCCGGAGCAGCGCCAGCAGCAGCCCGCCCAGCGTGTGGTAGCTGCCGGCGGCCGGCAACTCCGGCAGATCGAGGCGGGCCTTCGCCTCGTCCACCGGCAGCAGCCCGTCGAGCAGGAACTCCCCCTCCGCAAGCCCCGGCCCGCTGGCCTGGGCGGTTGCGCCGTCCGCCCCTTCGCCGACGATCGCCGCCAATACGTCGGCGGCGGTGACCACGCCTTCGAAGCTGCCGTATTCGTCGAGCACCAGCGCCACGCCCTGCGGGTCGGACTTCAGCCGTTCCAGCGCGTCCAGCGCGCTCACCGTGTCGGGGATGAACACCGGCTGGCGGAGCGCGAGCGCGATGGAAAGCTCCTTGCCGTCGAGGAAGGCGTCGAGGATCTCCTTCGCCTGCACCACGCCCACCACGTTGTCCACGCTGCCGTCGCAGACGACGAAGCGGTTGTGCGGCGCCGACTTCAGCGTGGCGGCGATGTCGCGCGCGGGGTCGGTGCGGTCGATCCAGGCGATCTCGGTGCGCGGCGTCATGATGGCGCGCACCGGCTTGTCGGCAAGCCGGAGCACCCGCTCGATCATGTCGCGCTCGCCGCCCTCCAGCATGCCGGAGCGCTCGCCCTCGGCGAGCAGCGCCTTCAGTTCTTCCTCGGTGACGGCGCGCGGCACCGGCCGGTGCGCGCCGACAAGGCGCAGCACCGCGCCCGTCGTCTGCCCGAGCAGCCAGATCAGCGGCGCCGCCGCCCGCGCGACGAAGGCGAGTGGCCGCGCCACCGCCGCCGCCATGCGCTCCGGCGCGCGCAGCGCCAGCTGCTTCGGCACCAGTTCTCCCAGCACCAGGGTGAGAAAGGTGATGGCCACCACCACCACGCCGAGCGCCAGCGCCCCGGCGTGCCCGCCCACGCCAGGCAGCGCCGCGAACCAGGGGGTCGCGGTTTCCGCAAGCTGCGCGCCGCCGAACACGCCGGCAAGGATCTCCACCACGGTGATGCCCACCTGCACCGCCGGCAGGAAGCGCTGCGGGTCCCCCGCGAGCCACCGCGCCGTCGCCGCGCCGCGCACGCCTTTGCGCTCCATCACCGCGAGCCGCGCCCGGCTCGCCGAGACCAGCGCCAGTTCCCCCAGCGCGAAGACGCCGTTGAGACCGATCAGCAGCAGGATGACGGCGATGTCGATGGAAGCGCGCATGCTCCCTCGTCCTTGATCCGAAAGCGCCAGCATACATCGCCCGAGGGCCGGCCACGAGGGCGACGGCGGATCGACGCTTGGCGTGTGCTTCGTAATGGTTTATTAACCATTGTCTCTGTCACGGAGATGTGTCGCATGACTGAGCAGGGCGCCGCCATCATCCCGTTCCCGCGTTCGCCCCTGCCCGCGCCCGCCGCCGCACCGGCCGCCCTGGCGGCGCCGATGGCGAGGCTCGCCGCCGCGCTCGCCGCGCTCGACTCGGCACTCGCCGCGCAGCGCGACGCGGTTTCCGGCTGGCGGCGCGCGCTCGGCGATCTCGGCGTGGGGGTGGACAGCCTGCATCGGTCGCTGCGTGGCTATCAGGCGCGGCTTTCCGAACTGGGCGACCGGGTCGATTCGCTCAACGTCACGGCGCGCCGGCTCGACCGTTGGGCCGGCGGCGTCCTGGCGCGAGAAGGGGAGAATGCTGCCGGCCACGGCGAGGAACCGCGGCCGGCAGCCGGAAGCCGGGGCTAGCGGATCACCCGCGCGCCCTTGCCCTTCATGATGGCTTCCACTTCCTTGACGTTCACCATCGAGGTGTCGCCCGGCGTGGTCATGGCCAGCGCCCCGTGGGCGGCGCCGTATTCCACCGCCGCCTGCGGCCCCTTGCCTTCCAGGAAGGCGTAGGCGAGCCCGGAGGCGAAGCCGTCGCCGCCGCCGACGCGGTCGTAGATCTCGAGGTTCTCGCGCATCGGCGCCTCGTAGAACTGCCCGCCGGCATAGACGATGGCGCCCCAGTCGTTGACCGAGGCGGTCTTGGCGTTGCGCAGCGTCGTCGCCGCCACTTTGAAGTTGGGGAACTCCTGCACGGCCTTCGCGATCATCTTCTTGAAGTTCGCCGGGTCGAGCTTGGAGATGTGCTCGTCGAGCCCCTCCACCGCGAAGCCGAGGCAGGCGGTGAAGTCCTCCTCGTTGCCGAGCATGACGTCGACGTGCGAGGCGATGGTGCGGTTCACCCGCTGCGCCGCCTCCTTGCCGCCCTGGCTTTTCCACAGCGAAGCCCGGTAGTTCAGGTCGTAGGAGACGATGGTGCCGTATTTGTGCGCCTTCTCCACCGCCTCGATCACCGCCTCGGCCGTGTTGGTGGCCAGCGCGGCGAAGATGCCGCCCGTGTGGAACCAGCGCACGCCCTCCTCGCCGAAAATCCGGTCCCAGTCGAACTCGCCGGGCCGGATCTGCGAGGCCGAGGAGTGGCCGCGGTCGGAACAGCCGAGCGCGGCGCGCACGCCGAAGCCCTTCTCGGTGAAGTTGAAGCCGACGCGCGTGTTGCGGCCGATGCCGTCGAACTCCCGCCACAGGATGTGCGAGGTATCGACGCCGCCCTGGCAGACGAAGTCCTCCACCAGCCAGCCGAGGTCGTTCTGCGGCAGCGCCGTGGCCACCGAGGCGCGCTTGCCCCAGCATTTGCGCATGGCGCGGGCGACGTTGTACTCGCCGCCGCCCTCCCACACCTGGAAGCTGCGCGCGGTGCGCACCCGGCCGAAGCCGGGGTCGAAGCGCAGCATGATCTCGCCGAAGGACATGCAGTCCCACCGCGTCTCGCCGGCGGGGCGCACGTTCAGAACGTTGTCGGCCATGGCTTACTTCCCGCGGATGCGACGGATGAGCGCGATGGTTTCGCGCACCTTCTTCTCGATGCCGGCGTAGTCCTTCGCCGCCAGCAGTTCCTTGGTGACGAGGTTGCTGCCCATGCCGACGCAGACCACGCCCGCCTTGAACCACTTGGTGAGCGACTCTTCGGTGCACTCCACGCCGCCGGTCGGCATGATGCGCGTCCATGGCGTCGGCGCCAGCACCGACTTCACGAACTCCGGTCCGCCCACCGAACTGCCGGGGAACACCTTGACGATCTCGCAGCCGAGTTCCTCGGCGTAGCTGATCTCGGTGGCCGAGCCGCAGCCGGGGCTGTAGGGAATCTTGCGGCGGTTGCACACCTTCGCCACATCGGCGTTGATCAGCGGCCCGACGACGAAGCGGGCGCCGTTCGCGATGTAGATGCCGGCGGTCGGCGCATCGACCACCGAGCCCACGCCCATGATGACGCTGGGGTCGGCCTTGGAGAAATGATAGGCGACTTCGTAGAACACGTGCGCGGCGAAGTCGCCGCGGTTGGTGAACTCGACGCACTTGGCCCCGCCGTTGGCGCAGGCCTGGATCACGTCCTTACAGACCGCGGCGTCTGGATGATAGAAGACCGGGATTACCCCCTGGTCCATCATCGTCGTCAGCACCGTCATCCGATCGGCTGCCATGATGTCCTCCTTCCTTCCGTTCGCTGGCCCCGCCCCCGCGCGGCAGCGGCCGCCACAGCTGGGCCGGCCAGCGATGGCGACAAAAGCACGCAGTTGCCCGCGCTTGGCAAGAGCAGGCCGCCGCGCGCCAGACCGCAGCCTCAGGCATGACCGGGCCGCGGTTTGCGCGGCCCGGCGCGCGGGCTACAAACACTGCCCGCAACAATCCCTGGCGCCGATGCAGCTTCTCACCCCCCGCCTGATGCTCCGCCGCTGGCGCGACTCCGACCGCGCGCCGCTCGCCGCCATCACCGCCGACGCGCTCACCATGCGCTTCTTCGCCAGCCCCCGCACGGTGGCGCAGTCCGACGCCTGGATGGCGCGCACGGACGCGCATTTCGGCCGCCACGGCTTCGGCATCTGGGCGGTGGAACTGCGGGAGCAGGCGCGGCTGATCGGCTTCGTCGGCCTCTCGACCATCCCCGAGTACCTGCCCCTGCCCGCGGGCGTGGAACTGGTGTGGACGCTGGGCGCCGCCTCGTGGGGGCGGGGATACGCGCCGGAAGCCGCCGCGGCGGCGGCGGCCGACGGTTTCGCCCGCTTCGGCTTCCCGGAACTCTTCGCCTTCACCGCGGCGGTGAACGCCCCCTCGCGGCGGGTAATGGCGAAGCTCGGCATGCGCCTCGACCCGCTCGCCGGCTTCGAGCACCCGTTGCTGCCGGTGGGCCATCCGCTGGCACGTCACGTCACCTGCCGTCTCGCCGCACCCTGAGGCAAGCGATCATGCGCATCCCCCGTTTCCTGCCGTTGGCGGCCCTCGCCGCGCTCGCCGCCTGCGCCGCCTCGCCCCCGGCACCGCCACCCCGCCCGGATTGCGGCCTCGCGGGGCGAACCGAGCTGTCGCTGCTCGCCGCCGCGCCGTTTCCGCTGATGCGGGTGGAGGTCGGCGAAGCCACGCTCCGCCTCGTCGTCGACACCGGCGACGCCGAGACCGTGCTCTCCGAAGCCGCCGCCCGCCGCGCCCATCTCGCGCCCGACTACCGCCACAGCCTGCGCGCCACCGGCGTCGGCGGCACCGCCGTCTACCCCACCGCCCGCGCCGGAAGCCTTCTGGCCGGGCCGCTGCAACTCGGCCCGGCGACCGTCACCCTGTTGCCCCGGGTGCCGGTGGGCGACGGCAACCTCGGCATGAACGTCCTCGGCGCCGACGACCTCGACCTCGACCTGCCGGCGGGACGCATCGCCCTCTGGCACGGCACGCTCTGCCCCGGCGCGCTGCCGCCATGGCCGCAAAAGGCCTCGGAGGTGCCCGCCGTGCCGGTAGTGGTGCCCGGAGTGGCGGCGGGCGCGCGGCCGCACCAGATGCTGCTGCGCATCCGCCTCGACGGCCATGACGCGCTGGCCCTGCTCGACACCGGCTCCGACCAGAGCCTGGTGCGCTGGTCGTTCGCCGTGCGCGCGGGCGTCTCCGAGACCGCGCTGGCGGGAGCGGAAAAGGTGCGCCTGTCCGGCCTGTCGCCCGAAGAATCCACCGGGCGGATGTGGCGGTTCCGCTCCCTCGCCGTCGGCGGCGGCGACATGCGCGATCCCACCCTGCTGGTGGCGCACCTGCCGGGCGCGCCGTTCGATGTGCTATTGGGGAACGACTTCCTGGCCACGCACCGGGTCTGGCTGTCCTACCGGTCGCAACGCGCCTTCGTCGCGCCAGCCCCGTGAAGGAGTGATGTGGGGGTGCAGAAAGCCGAACGCATCGCCGCCGGCAGCATCGGCATCGGCTTCGTCGTTCTCGGCCTGAAGCTCGCGGCGTGGCGGATCACCGGCAGCGCCGCGCTGTTCTCCGACGGCGTCGAATCGGTGGTGAACGTCGTCACCGCCGTGGTCGCGCTGTTCGCGCTGAAGCTGTCGGCGCGGCCGGCGGACGACAACCACCAGTACGGCCACCACAAGGTGGAGTTCCTCTCCGCGGTGGTGGAGGGCGTGCTGATCGTCGTCGCCGCGCTCGAGATCATTCAGCACGCCTGGCTCGCCTTCCGTCACCCCGAACCGCTGGAGGACCTCGGCTTCGGCATGGCGGTGAACTTCGCCGCCACCCTGATCAACCTCGGCTGGGCGCAACTGCTGCTCCGCACCGGCCGCAAGATCCGCTCGCCGGCGCTGGCGGGCGACGGGCGGCACCTGATGAGCGACGTGGCCACCTCCACCGGCGTGCTCGCCGGCGTCGGCATGGTGTGGTTTACCGGCGTCCCCTGGCTCGACCCGCTGCTCGCGGCGCTGACCGCCTGCTACATCCTCGTCGCCGGCATGCTGCTGATCCGCGACTCGGTCGGCGGGCTGATGGATGCCGCCCCGGCGGCGGCGGTGGTGGCGCGGGTGCGCGAGATCGTCGCCAGCGAGGCGAAGGGCGCGCTCGAGGCGCACGACTTCCGCATGCGCACGGCCGGCCCGCGCAGCTTCCTCGAGTTCCACCTCGTCGTGCCTGGGACGATGACCGTGGAGGAGGCGCACGCGATCTGCGACCGGGTGGAGGCGGCCCTCGAAGCCGAGACCGAGGGATTGCTGACGTCGATCCACGTCGAGCCGGAGGTGAAGGCCAAGCACGAGGGCGTGCGCGTGCTGTGAGCACCCCGCTGGCCGCGCCTCGAAGACCGGCAACCGCCGCCCGCTCGCGCCTCTCGCCGGCGCTGGTGGTTTCGCTGGCGGCGCATTTTCTGCTGTTCGCCGCGCTGTTCGCCGGCGCGTGGCTTTTGCCGGCGGCGCCCCTGCCTGCTCCGGAAAAGCTCGCGACCGTCGAGGTGGTGATGGGCGGCGGCGCCGCGCGCACCGGCACCCCGCCGGAGAAGCAGCGGATCAAGCCTCCCGCCCCGAAGCCTCCGCCGCCCGCCGCGAAACCCGAGCCGCCCGCCGCGAAACCCGAGCCGCCGAAGTCCCTGCCCGCGCCGCCGCAACCTCCGCCGGTGCCGCCTAAACCCGCATCGGCGCGCGCCGCCGGCGCGCCGGCC
>JAJXZO010000083.1 GCA_021780035.1 Pseudomonadota bacterium | reverse complement strand
GCAGTCGAAGGCGAACATGCGCACGCCCTCGGCGTAGGCGCTGGCGATCGCCTTGGTCTTCTTGATGGTGTTGCCGAAGCTGATGGCGGCGGGCTCGGCGCCGGCGTCGAGGCAGGCACGGATCTCCTCGAAGCTCGCCGCGTCGAAGCGGCTGCCGAGGTCCGCGAGCCGCTCGAGAATCGGCCGCGCCGGATTCGCCTTCACGGCGTAGTAGATCTGCGCCAGCGGCAGCGCGCGGCGCAGCGTGGCGTAGTTCTGCCCGACGCGATCGACGTCGAGAACAAGGCAAGGGGTTGCCGGCTGTTGCTCGGCAAGGAAGCGGGCGATCTTCGGGGTCATCGCACCGGGCCTCTCTCTGCTCTGGCACTCCGCTTGCCGCGGAGTGGGATTTGCGAAACGGTCGAACGAACCAGCGGAAGTAATGCGGGCGCTGCGCTCTCCTCAAAGCGCCGAACCCAACGCCAGAACGCTTGACGTCGTTGCGTAACCCGGAGGCCAGAGGCACGTGCGTTGCTGCGTGGCGCCGCACATAGGAGCGACGCCCGCCGCTGACAAGTGAATTTTCGTGCCGCTGCCTTGCGGAATGTGCGGATCCGCGCGACTCAGCGGATCAGGCCGATCAGCGGACTCGAGGGGTCGGCGCCGAGCCGGCGCGGCATGCGTCCGGCGAGGTAGGCGGCACGTCCCGCCTCCACCGCGAATCGCATCGCCCGCGCCATTTGCACCGGGTCCCTGGCCCCCGCGATCGAGGTGTTCAGCAGCACGGCGGTGGCGCCGATCTCCATGGCGATGGCGGCGTCCGAGGCGGTGCCGATGCCGGCGTCCACGATCAGCGGCTTCTGCGCGTGCTCGATCATTAGCGACAGCATCGCCGGATTCTGCACGCCGAGGCCCGAGCCGATGGGCGCGCCCAGCGGCATGATGGCGGCGCAGCCGAGGTCCTCGAGCCGGCGGGCGGCCACCGGGTCGTCGGCGCAATAGACCATCACCTCGAACCCGTCCTTGAGCAGCGCCTCGGCGGCCGCGAAGGTGGCCGGCATGTCGGGGTAGAGGGTGGGTGGCGGGCCGAGCACCTCGAGCTTCACCAGGTTCCAGCCGCCGGCCTCGCGCGCCAGCCGCAGGGTGCGCACCGCCTCGTCGGCGGTGTGGCAGCCGGCGGTGTTCGGCAGGTAGGTGTATTTTTTCGGGTCCACGTAGTCCTGCAGCATCGGCGCCTTCGGATCGGCCACGTTTACCCGCCGCACGGCGACAGTGACCATCTCCGCGCCCGAGGCCTCGATGGCGGCCTTCGTCTGCTCGAGGTCGCGGTACTTGCCGGTGCCGACGATGAGCCGCGAGCGGAAGTGCCGGCCGGCCACGCTCCAGCCGTCGTCTTGTTCGTGAGTGGGGGTGTCCATGCTCAGCCTCCGCCGATGAAATGAACGATCTCCAGCGCGTCGCCGTCCGCGAGCCAGGTAGTGGCGTAGGCTGCGCGCGGCACGATCTCCTGGCACCGCTCGACGGCGATCTTGCGCGTCTCGAAGCCCAGGGTTGCCAGCAGCCCGGCCACCGAAACCGGGCCGTCGAACACCTTCGGCTCGCCGTTCAGGGTGATGCGAATCGTCGTTGCCATGCGCGGAATATGGCCAGCGCCGGCGCCTGCGGCAAGCGACCGGCGGGCGCGCCTCAGTGGCCGATCTGCGGCATGGAGAATTCGGGGCCCCTGCCGCCGCCGTCGGGCCAGCGCTCGGTGACCACCTTGTAGCGGGAGTAGAAGCGCACGCCTTCCATCCCGTGCATGTGGTGGTCGCCGAACAGGCTCGACTTCCAGCCGCCGAAGCTGTGGAAGGCGGCCGGCACCGGGATCGGCACGTTGATGCCGACCATGCCGGCTTGCACCGCCGCGGTGAACTGCCGTGCCGCACCGCCGTCGCGGGTGAACAGCGCTACGCCGTTGCCGAAGCGGTGGGCGTTCACCAGCGACACCGCTTCCTCCAGCGAGCGGGCGCGCACCACCGCCAGCACCGGGCCGAAGATCTCCTCGCGGTAGAGGCGCATGTCGGGAGTGACGCGGTCGAACAGCGTGCCGCCGAGGAAGAAGCCGCGCTCGTGCCCGGACACGGCAAGGCCGCGGCCGTCCACCAGCAGTTTCGCCCCCTCGGCCACGCCCGTCTCGATGGCCGCGATCACCTTGGCGCGGTGCTCGGCGGTCACCAGCGGTCCCATCTCCACGCCCTCGGCGGTGCCGGGGCCGATCTTCAGCGCGCGAACCCGTTCCGCGAGCCGGGCAAGCAACGGCTCGGCGATGTCTCCCACCGTCACCGCCACCGAGATGGCCATGCAGCGCTCGCCGGCGCTGCCGTAGGCGGCGCCCATCAGCGCATCGGCGACCAGCGTCGGGTCGGCGTCGGGCAGCGCCACCAGATGGTTCTTCGCGCCCCCCAGGGCCTGCACGCGCTTGCCGGCCGCGCTCGCCGTGCGGTGGATGAACTCCGCCACCGGCGTCGAGCCGACGAAGCTCACCGCGTCGATGTCCGAGTGCGCGAGGATCGCCTCCACCGCCGCCTTCGCGCCCTGCACCACCTGGAACACGCCGTCGGGCAGGCCCGCCTCGCCGAGCAGTTTCGCCATCAGCAGCGAGGGCGAGGGGTCCTTCTCCGAAGGCTTGAGGATGAAGCAGTTGCCGCAGGCGAGCGCCACCGGGAACATCCACAGCGGCACCATGGCGGGGAAGTTGAACGGGGTGATGCCGGCCACGACGCCGAGCGGCTGGCGGAGCGACCAGGAATCGATGCCGGTGGCGACCTGGGCGGTATGTTCGCCCTTCAGCAGTTGCGGAATGCCGCAGGCGAACTCGATCACCTCGATGCCCCGCTGCACCTCGCCCAGCGCGTCCGACAGCACCTTGCCGTGCTCGGCGGTGATCATCGCGGCGATCTCCGCCGCATGTCGCTCCATCAGGTCCTTGAAGCGGAACAGCACGCGCGCGCGCCGCAGGGGCGGGGTGGCGGCCCA
>JAJXZO010000114.1 GCA_021780035.1 Pseudomonadota bacterium | reverse complement strand
CGGCGATGGAGGGCTACGAGGTCACCACCATGGACGACGCCGCGCCGGAGGCGGACATCTTCGTCACCGCCACCGGCAACGTCGACGTCATCACCCTCGAGCACATGCGGCGGATGAAGCACCGCGCCATCGTCTGCAACATCGGCCACTTCGACGCCGAGATCCAGATCGCCGCCCTGCGCAACTTCAAGTGGGAGAACGTGAAGCCGCAGGTGGACGAGGTGCTGTTCCCCGACGGCAAGCGCATCATCGTACTGTCCGAGGGCCGGCTGGTGAACCTCGGCAACGCCACCGGCCATCCCAGCTTCGTCATGAGCGCCTCCTTCACCAACCAGGTGCTGGCGCAGATCGAACTGTGGAACGCTCCCGCCGGCCGTTACCAGCGGCAGGTCTACACGCTGCCGAAGCACCTCGACGAGAAGGTGGCGGAACTGCATCTCGCCAAGGTCGGCGCGAAGCTGACGAAGCTCAGCGAGAGGCAGGCGGCCTACATCGGCGTCACGCCCGCCGGGCCGTTCAAGCACGACGGCTACCGCTACTGAGCCACCGGGCACGGGAAGGCCGGCGCCCCGCGGGGACGCCGGCTTTTCGTTGCGCCGAGCAGACGACTCTCAGCAGCCGGCGGTCGGCTCCAGGAACTTGCTGACGTTCTTCCCGTTCTCGACCGCGTAGCGGCAGCGGACCTCCACGCCTTCCTGGATGCGGTGGCGCTTGAAGCGGCTCAGGGTCAGGGCGTCCGTCACCACGACGGTGACCAGGGCGTGGCCCTTGTTGTTCCGGATGATGGCCTTCGCCGACTTGCCGTCGGGCGCCGTCTCGATGCGCTTCAGCACGCCGATGATGGTGACCGTGCCGGCGGCCATGGCGGCGGTCAACGGCGCGGCGACGGCGGCGGCGGAGGCGAACATCAGCAAAGAGCGACGAGTGTGCATGGGTTGGGTCTCCTGTGAAAGGCGGCCGGGCAACCGAGGCCCGGCGGCCGGGTTGGACAAAATCGCTGCGGCACGGCAGAGGCGCCGGCAACGCCGGACGCATCGTTCCGGCGGCGGAATCCCGCCGCGACGTCAGAACGCCGATTTGCCGTTCACCATCGGCAGGTCCCTGTGCGCGGACCATTCCGTCATCGAACCGTCGTAGAGCCGCACCTTCGGGTTGGCGAACACCTCGCGCAGCACGAACCAGGCGGTGGAGCCGAGGTGGCCGGTGTTGCAGAAGGTGATCGTCGGCTTGCCGGGGGCGATGCCGGCCTGCTTCACGGCGGCTTGCAGTTCGGGCATCGGCAGCACGCCCTCGCCGTCCTTCGTCAGCACCGCCGAGAACGGCAGGTTGCGCGCGCCGGGAAGGGTGCCCGCGCGGGCATCGACGCCGTCCTTCACCTTGCCCGAGAACTGCGCCGGCGCCCGCGCATCGACGAGCTGGTAGACGTGCGTGGAGAGAGCCTGCTTCACCTGCGCCAGCGTCACGTCGTAGGCCATGGTCGGATGCGGCACGAACGCCGCCGCCTTCGGGTTCACGTCCCCCTTCGCCACCGCCGCCTTCGGGGCGGCGAACCAGGCCACGTCGCCGCCATTCAGGATGGAGACGTTCTTCTGCCCCTCCATGCGCAGCGTCCAGAAGATGCGGGCGACGCCGCTGAAGTCGGACGTCTTCGCGCCCGCCGGCACCAGGATCACTCGCGTGTCGTTGCCGATGCCGAGGCCGCCGATCACCTTGGCGATCTTCGCCGGCGGCGGCAGCATGCCGCGCACGCCGTCCACGGTAGCGAACCAGCCGTCGTCGAAGAAGCTGGTGAACACCGCGCCGGGAATATGCCCGGCATCGTAGTCGTCCTGCTGCGAATCGGTGGCGTAGACCTCGACGATCACTTGTCCGGGAGCGTGCAGATGCGCGTTCAGCCACACGGGGCTGACCAGCGCCGGCACGGGAGCCGGAGCGGCCTGTGCGGGGCCGGCGGCGAGGCCGAAACCTGCGAGCGTCAGCGCGAGGCCGGAGACGATCGCGGCCTTGCAAGGGAACCTGGTTGTATGCATCCGCTTCCTCCTTGTTGACAAAACACAGCGCGCGCACAGCCGATGCGGCGCACTGACCGGGAACGGTGCAGTGGAACTCCGCATTCCTGTCGTGGCGGCACAGACCCGGCTGTCCTGCTCCTTCTCGACGCGAAGATGAGCGTTGTAATATTGGAACAACAGCGAGGACGCATTGACTTAAATCAACAACACAAATACAACCGAGACGGCAACAACATGCACCTGATTAAAGATCAATAAGGACAAACGCCGCGCCTAACGCTAGAGCATTGTCGCGATAACGAAATAACAGAAATTTGAAAAGTAAACTGGCAAAGGCAACGCGCCGCGGCCGGATTCTCGCGCCAAAGCCCGGTCGCGCCGGCCACTATCGTCTTGCGCAATGCGCGCCGGATGCTTTCGATCCATGCCAGTGGCGCGGCATTATCGGCTGGCGCGCCGGGCGCGGGCATCGCGGCGCGCGAAGGCAAACCGGCGCCTCCACGGGGGAAGCGCCGGTGCCGGCGTTGCGGGGAGGCGTATCAGCGCGAGGCGGTGCGGCTTTCGCCGGTGGCGGCGAGGTGGGCGAGCAGCGGCAGGTAGTCGCCCCAGCTTTGCAGTTCGCCGATGTGGCGGAACACCACCACCCCGTTCTGGTCGAGGACGTAGGTGGAGGGATAGTTGTGGGCGAGGCTGCGGTCGGAGACCTGCCTGCCGTTGGCGAGGCGGAACGCATCCGTGCCGCCGCCGTCGTAGAGCGGCAGATGGATGCCGTGCGCCGCCGCCCAGCGCTGCGAGGCGGCGATCGGCTCGCGCGCCTGCACCGGCACGAAGCGCAGCCCCGGGATGGACGCGGCGCGCTGGTAGAGGCGGGAAAGCTCGGGCAGTTCGCGCTGGCAGATGCCGCACCAGCTGCCCCAGAAATGCAGCACCACCACCTGGCCGTGGAAGTCGGCGAGACTGCGGCGCGCGCCGTCGGGCCCGGTCACGACGAAATCGGGAAAGCGGTCGCCGACCTCGGTGCCGCTGCGGGCGCGGGCGGCGGCGACGGCGCTGGAGGGCCGCCACGAGGCGAGCCACGCCGCCTGGTCGAGCACCACTTTCCCGTCGGCGGCGTAGACAAGGCAGTTCTGGCTGTCGGCGGCCTGGCACTGGTCGAGCGCCTTGGCCTCGGCGAGTTTCAGGCTGGAGGCGTCGGTCGCCATTCCCCACGACCCGCCGGGGCCGACGGCGAAGGCACGGTGGTTTTCCGCGCGCAGGAACTCGGAATAATCCTCGCGGGCCTGTTGCGTGGCGGTGGGCGGGGCAGCTTCCGCGCCTTCCGCGGCGCGCAGCCTGGGCGCCAGAATGGCAAACAGGCCGGCCAGCAGGCCGGCCGCTACCAGAAGACGCGGAAAGGTGAAGCGGGGAATCGGGAAATACTCCCAAAACACCGTTGCATTCCCCGGAGCAGAACCGGGGAATGCAAGGCGGTAGCGATGCTCAGCAGCCGGCGGTCCGCAGGAACGACTTGCTCAGGTTCTTGCCGTCCTCGACGTCGTAGCGGCAGCGAATCTCGTCACCTTCCTGGATCTTGTGGATCTTGAACTTGTTGAGGGTCAACTCGTCCTTGATGAAGATGGTGATGTCCTTGCCGCCCTTGTTCATCTTCAGGATGACGTTGGCGGATTTGCCGTCCGGAGCCACTTCGATGCGCTTGATGACGCCGACGAAGGTGGTGGCGGCGAAGGCGGGGGTCAGCGGGACGGCGACGGCTGCGGCGGAGGCGAACATCAGGAAAGCGCGACGCGTCTGCATAGGCTAGCTCCTCTGTAAGGGCCGCCGGGCCGGAAAGACCCGGCGGCGCACTGAATACTCTCAGAACTGCACGTCGAAGTCTGCGTAAAGGTCATACGCGTGCTTCAGCGGCGTCATGAGTTGGAACGTGTTGGCGGCGGACGAAATCGGCTCAGGTGCACCGACCCAGTTGTTGCTGCCCGTGTAGTGGAAGTCATAGTATTGGAAGCCAAGGCGGAAGAAAGCCTTGCTGAAGTACGACGAAAGCGGGGTATTCGGCAACTCCTGAATGACATATGCCTCATACACGTTTCCGCGCGTGCCCACTTTCGACGTCCACATATCGTCCGCGGCCGGGGCGAAGGTGATCCAGTTCTTCGAACCGTGGTTGAATTCGAAGCCGATCTTCGTTCCCGTCGGCAGGTCGTAGCGGGCGCCGACATAGGCCGACCAGCCCATGCGGTCGGTCTTCTGGCCCGGGTTCAGGAAGCTGCCGGTCTCGAGGCCCATCATGCCGAACTGCGACGAGACGTTATTGTTCGGATGCGTGGCGCTCACGCCGAAGGAGGCGAACAGGTGCAGGTCGCCGGGGCCGACATGGCTCTGCGTCGTCTCCACGTCGATCGCCGCCTGGTCGAGGTCGCCGATCTGGATCTTCGGCCCGGTGTTGCCGAAGTAGGTGTCCTGCATCTGCACGGTGTCGAACAGGCCGAAGGCGTGGTCGTACTGCATCTCCACGCGCAGCTTGTCGGAGTCGATCGGCACCAGGAACACGCCGAACAGGTCGGTGTTGCCCACCGAGTTGCCCGGGGTGTTCGAGAAGCTGCCGGAATAACCGCGGCCGTAGCACAGCTTGATGAAGGCGCCGGGCAGGGCGTCGATTTCCGGAGCCCAGCCGCCGGTGACGCCGTCGAACGTGTAGTCGACCAGTTGCGCCAGCGCGCCGCCCTGGCCCGGATCGGGCAGGTTCAGGCGCATGACGGAGGGCGCGCCGTTGGTCGAGGGCCGCCGGCCGACGGAGAACCAGAACGGCTGGTCGCCGATGTTAGTCCAGTCGGCGTAGGCGCGGTCGACGTCGAGCAGGCTCGAGCCTGGCACGTGGCCGATGGTGCCGTCGAAGACGCCGACGCGGTCGGCGAAGAACGGCGCGTTGCCGTAGTTGGTGATCGGGTCGTCGTTCTGCATGCCGAACGCCTTGTAGTCGAGCAGGCGGACGGTCACCGAAATGTCCTGGGCGGCCTGGGCGTGCAGGTTGATGCCGATGCGGTTGGTGTAGAGGGTGCTGATCTTGGGTTTATAGGCCGGCACGAAGTCGGCGAACTCGCCCAGCCCCTTCATCAGCGCCTGGTTGTACGGGTTGGAAACGAACGCCTGCGCCTGCGAGTAGGTGCGCACGTTCGTCATGTTCGCCGAGAAGGCGGACAGCGCCGTCAGCGCCTGCGCCGTCGTCATGCCCGGGAAGTAGCTCGAATTCCCGGTCGGGTTGGCGAAGAAGTCGCCCTGCATGGCCTTCTGGGCGTTGTTGAACGTGCCCATCGCATCGACGAACGGCTCGGTCTGGCCGCCGAGGGAGTCGATACGGAACCGGTAGTCGCCGCCGATCTTCAGCCACTTGCTGAGCGTGTGCTCCTTCAGGGAGTGCACGTCGTATTTTACGTCGGAGAGCGCGTCCGCCTGCTTCTTCGCGGCGGCCTCGGCGTCGGCTGCCTTCTTGTTGGCATCCGCCACCTGCTGCTGCAGCGTGGAGATCTGGCCCTGGCTCGCGGCCGGGGCGCGCGCGGGCGCGCGGCGGGCAACGCGGTCGACGTTCTGCTCGTTCACCTTCACCTGGTGCTTCAGCATCTCGATCTGCTTGGAAAGCTGGTCGATCCGCTTCAGCAACTCGGCGTTGGAGGGCATGGTCTGGGCGCCGGCCGACATCGGCAATGCTGCTCCCAACAGCATCGCCAGCAGCACCGGTCTGGAGAGGAGGTTCATTGGCGGGGTTCTTTCGGTGGTGGTTGTTCCGGATCCGGTGGAAGGGCTTCAGCCCTTCTCGTTTTGCGCCGCGGGGTCCTCTTCCGCGTCCCCCCAACCGGTAATCATCGCCTTCACGTAGGCGTATGGAGGATGTCCGGTGAAGCCCATGTAAACGTGGCCGATGAAGAACAGCAGCATGCAGAAGGCGGCGAAGGTGTGCACGATCGCCACGAAGCCGAGCGTCAGCCCGAAGGTATGGATGATCGGCTGCACCACCGCTGCGGTGAACGGGTCCTTGAAATACATATACAGAAGGCCGCTGATCCACAGCACCGGGCTGATGAACAGCTTGAGCCCGAGATAGGCGAGCCGCTGCAGCGGGTTGTGCTTCTGCAGCTGCGTCACCCCGAACGGATGGTGCGCGCCCGGCTTGAAGATGCCAAAGGCGTAGTAGTTGGCAACATCTATAAGCCTGTTGGTTGTCGGGATGTACTGCTTCCACTCGCCCGTGGTGAAGTGCCAGAAGATGGCGAACACCCACAGCGTGATCAGCGTCCAGGCGCCGAAGCGGTGCAGCCGCACGGCGTCGTGCCAGGGCATGATGGAGTAGGTGCCGTGGATGTCGAAGCCGGTCACCAACAGGAAGACGATCAGCGCCGCCTGCGTCCAGTGCCAGAACCGTTCGAAGCGCTTGAAAAGATAGACGCGAGCCATTTCAGCTGCCCTTCCTGCGGGAGACGTAGCGCTGATAGACGATGAAGCGGATCAGGCCATGCATCAGCACGCCGAGCAGCGTCAGACCGACGAGTGTCCAGCCGCCCAGCTCGAGCCACCACAGGTGGTCGCGGCCGCGACCCGGAATGTAGACGCCGGAGATCTGTTCAAGCCGGCCGTTCGAGCTGTGGCACTGGCGGCACTTCAGCGCCTGCGCCTGCGGCGCCACCATGTGGGTGATCGGCCAGGTCATCGTGGTCGAAATGAATTCGTACTTGCCGGAGAACGGCCGGCCCGCGTCCTTCATGCCGGCGGCGATGGCCGGTTCCCACTTCAGATACTTCCAGAAGGCCGTGCCGCCGTGCTTGCCGTCGGGCGCCTCGTGGGTCACCACCAGGTTGTGGTAGACCGGGTCGTACGGCTGCTTGCCGCTGAAGACCTTCACCGGCCAGATGCGCGACTTGCCGTCGGTCGGGCTGCCCTCGAAGGTGTTGATCGGGATCGGCGCGTCCTTGGCGTAGATCTTCGTCGTCGGCAGGGTGAAGCGCACCGTGCCGTTGAACCAGATGTAAGTGGGAACGACGTTCTGCGCCCAGGTGAACGTGCCCTTGCTGGTGGCGTAAAGCACCTGTCCGTTCTGGTCGGTTTTGGTGAACGGCTTGCCCTTGGCGTCGAGCTTGCCCGCCGTCGACCAGTCCCACGACATCTCGGTGCCCTGCCCGCCCCGCGCATATTCGGGAATGTGGCAGGTCTGGCAGGCGACGATGTCGGTGTGCTCGTTCAGCGCTTCCTGCTTGTGCGGCGTGTCGCTGTGGCACGATTGGCAGGTTTCCGGGTTCGTCGCCGGGTGCTTGGCGTCGATCGGCTGGCCGCGCAACGGCGGGCCGCCGGTCGGCGCGGCGGCGACGGCGTAGCGGCTGCCCGGCACCTGGTGCCCGGAGGTCTCGTGGCAGGTCTGGCAGGCGAAGTCGCCGCCCTTCTTCGACATGTGCACGTCTTCGTCGCGGCTCGGATCGGACATCGAGCTGTCGAGATCGCCGTGCTTCACGCCGTCGCCGCCGCCGCCGAAGAAGTGGCAGGCGCCGCAATTATCGCGCTTCGGTTCGCCCACCTTCTGCGCCACCTTCTCGAGGTCGATGCCGTCGGAGGGGTTGCCGAAGGAATATTCGTCCTTGGTGTAGTCGCCGGTGGTGTCGTGGCAGATGAGGCAATCGACGTTCTCGCCCACCTTCTTGAACGGATCGCCGCCCACGTCGTAGCCGATGTGGCACTGCGCGCAGTGGACCATGTTCGAGGTCACGGCGGTGCAGAAGTCGTTGATGATGATCCGCTTGCCCAGCGTCTGGCCGGTCGCCTTGTCGGTGTACTCCCAGTTCCAGTGCTCGGTGCGGAAGATCTGGTCGGCCGCGGTGTTATGGCAGGTCAGGCAGGCCTTGGTCACCTCGGGACCGGTGGTGAACTTCTTCTGCAGTTCCGGGAACTGGCTGTGGTCGGCCGTCCACTTGGAATTGAGCAGCGCCGCGCTGACAGCGGGCTTCGTGGCTGGCGCGGCGGCTGGGGCTGCTGCCGGCGCGGCGGGCGGCTGGGCGACGGGTGCCGCCGCCGCTGAGGCCGCTCCGGCGGGACTGCCGCCCAGCCAGAGCACCGTGGCGATGCCCGCGACCACTCCTGTCAGCTTCGTGATGTCCATATTCCATCCCCGGATCCGTTTGGAGTCGCCGCAGGACGTCGCCCACCAGCGTCCCGGCACCGGGCGGGACGCACGCGTCCCACCCGATCCCGCGCCAACGTGAAGCAGTTTTCATCTTCTCGCTTTGATCTATATCAAATGAGGGAAGTTCCTTTGAAAAAAGTGTGAACTATGAAACTAGGCGGGCCGTCCTGAAGGGAAACGCGAACCAGTCCGCACGGAGGCCGGGAAAACACTCCCCGGAGCGGTAGGTGAATACGCCCGTCCGCGGTACGGCAGACCCGGGAAAGGGGGCTGTATATCCGCCGGCATTAAAAGCAATTCAGGAGCGGAAGTTTCTTCCGCTATCGCTGTCGTTACGGATATTTCCGATCAATGCGGCGGGGGCCGCGACCTATAGGGTTTTCCCCGCCCAAACAGCCGCACGAAGCCCATGCGCGCGGCAGGGCGCGGGGCGGCGGCACAAGGGGGCGAGGGGAACCGGCCGGGCTGGTGGAGCCAATCGGGATCGAACCGACGACCTCCTGAATGCCATTCAGGCGCTCTCCCAACTGAGCTATGGCCCCACAGCCGGCACGCGGCCGGGCGGTTTGGGTTCCGCGCGGCGGCGGGCATATAGACGCGGCTCGGCCCGACAATCAAGGGGCCAATCGCGAGGGCACATGTGCGCGGCGCACGAGGAGCGGGAGAGGCAGGCGGTGGGCGCGGCGGCGGTGCTGCGGGAGTGGCTCGCCGCGGTGGAGGGACGGCATCTCACCGAGGCCACGCTCGCCGCCTGGGCGCGGCGCGAGCCGGAAGCCTTCGCCGCCGCCTTCGCCCGCTTCGCCCGCGTGCCGCCGGACCTCGCCTTCGCCGCCGCCGCCTGGCTGCTTGGCCCCGGCGTGAGGCCGGACGACCGCGTGCTCTGGCGGGGGAAGCCCGATCCGCACGCCCTGGCGGCGCTGGCGGCGCTCGGTGGCCGGCTGGCCGCGAACGCGGCGGAAGCCACCCTCGTGGTCGCCGCGCTCCCTCCCTGGCCGCCGGCCGCCGTCTGATCGCGCCCCGGTGCGTCTCAGCCCCGGCGGGGCGGCACGGCCGTCAGCGTGATGCCGACGAACACCAGCACGGTGCCGACCCCGAACGTGGGGCCGAGTGGCTCGCCAAGCAGCGCGGCGGAGGCGGCCACCCCGATCAGCGGCTGCAGATATTGTGTTCCCGCCGCGATCCGAGCCGGCAGCACGCGGAGTGTGTGCAGCCAGATCCACAGGCCGAGAGCGGTCACCAGGACGCCGAGATAGAGAACGACACCGACACCGGGAATCCCGGGCGCAACCTCGCCTCCGCCGGTCTCCCAAGGAATTGCCGCCGCCAGCGGCAGGGCGCCGAACAGCGAACTCCACGCCGCGACGACGGCGACCGGATACTTCCGGGTCAACTCCGCGCTCAACGTGTAGTAGAGCGCGGTGCTCGCCGCCGAAAGCAGCACCAGCGCGTCCCCGGCGAGCGTCGGCGCGTTCCGTTCCACCGCCGGCGACAGGCCGCCCCGCGCCACCACCGCGATTCCCGCCAGGGCAACGCCGAGTCCGGCCAGATGCGCGAGCCGGAGCGGCTGCCCGAGCCGCCAGCCGGCCAGCAAAACGACGAAGATCGGGATGGTTGCCGAGATCACGGTCGCCACCGAAGCCTCGGTCATCTGCACGCCGAGGATCTGCGTCACCTGGCCCACGTCGATGCCGATCACTCCCAGCGCCGCCATGGCGGCCAGTGCCCGGCGGGAAGGAAGCGGGCGCCCGATCAGCACCAGGGCGAAGAACGGCGCCGCCGCCGCATAACGCAGCGCGGCGAGCAGCAGCGGCGGAAAGAACCGCAGCCCGAGCTTCGTCGCCGGAATCGACAGCCCCCAGATCAGGCAGAGAAACAGCAGCCCGGCAAGCGGCAGAAATGGCACGCGGCCGATCGCGGGCACGCCAGCCGCCGGCGTCCGGCGCGGACGATCGAAAAGCACGTCCGGCCGCGCGTCGCCTGCCGCCATCGTCGCCGTTCCCCCATCCGCCGCCGTTCTAGTCCGGCTCGCCCGCCCGGTGCATCAGCACTTCGCGCCGGCCGACGTGGTTCGCCGGCCCGACGATGCCTTCCTTCTCCATTTGCTCGATCAGCCGGGCGGCGCGGTTGTAACCGATCTGCAGGTGCCGCTGGATGAAGCTGGTGCTGGCCTTGCCCTCGCGCGCGACGAGATCCACCGCCTGCTCGAATAGGCTGCCCTCGCCCTCGCCCGACGCCCCGGCGACTTCCTCGTCCGGCTCCGGCGGCACTTCGGTCACTTCCTCCACATAGGAGGGCTCCCCCTGCTCGCGCAGGAACGCCACCACTCCCTCCACCTCGGCGTCGGCCACCAGGGCGCCGTGCACGCGGGTGATGCGCCCGCCGCCGGCCATGTACAGCATGTCGCCCTGGCCCAGCAGCTGTTCGGCGCCCTGCTCGCCCAGGATGGTGCGGCTGTCGAACTTCGAGATCACCTGGAAGCTGATGCGGGTGGGGAAATTCGCCTTGATGGTGCCGGTGATGACGTCCACCGAGGGCCGCTGCGTCGCCATCACCACGTGGATGCCGGCGGCGCGCGCCATCTGCGCCAGCCGCTGCACCGCCACCTCGATCTCCTTGCCGGCCACCATCATCAAATCGGCCATCTCGTCGATCAGCACGACGATGAACGGCAGCGGCTCGAGCGCGAGCGGCATCTCCTCGAACAGCGGCTTGCCGGTCTCGGAATCGAAGCCGGTCTGCACCCGGCGCGTCACCACCTCGCCCCTGGCGCGCGCCTGTTCGACCCGCTCGTTGTAGCCGCCGACGTTGCGCACTCCGAGCTGGCTCATCGCCCGGTAGCGCCGCTCCATCTCGCGCACCGTCCATTTCAGCGCCACCACCGCCTTGCCCGGTTCGGTCACCACCGGGGCGAGCAGGTGCGGAATCCCGTCGTAGACGGAAAGCTCCAGCATCTTCGGATCGATCAGCACCAGCCGGCACTGCTCGGGCGACATGCGGTAGAGCAGCGACAGGATCATCGCGTTCATGCCCACCGATTTGCCCGAGCCGGTGGTGCCGGCGACCAGCAGGTGCGGCATGCGGGCGAGATCGACGATCACCGGCTCGCCGGCGATGTTCTTCCCCAGTGCCAGCGAAAGCCTTCCCTGCTGCTCCTCCCACGCCGCCGACGAGAACAGCTCGCCCAGGTACACGGTCTCGCGCTTGGCGTTCGGCACCTCGATGCCGATGGCATTCCGCCCGCGCACGGTGGCGATGCGCACCGAGGTCACGGAGAGGCTGCGGGCCACGTCGTCGGCCAGGCCGATCACGCGGGCGCTGCGGATGCCGGGCGCCGGCTCCAGCTCGTAGAGCGTCACCACCGGGCCGGGACAGATCTCCACGATCTGCCCCTGCACGCCGTAGTCGGCGAGCACCGATTCGAGCAGCCGCGCGTTCTCCTGCAGCTTCTCCCGGCTCGGCGCGCCGGCGCCTGCCCCCTGCGAGGGCTTGGCCATCAGCGAAAGAGGTGGCAGCCGCCAGCCGCCTTCCAGCGGCAGGCTCTGCTGCTCGGGCGGCGGCGGCGCTTTCCGCCCGCCGGAGCGCCGTGCCGGCACGGTGGCCGGCAGCGCGGCGGGCACGGCGGCGGATGCGCCGGTC
>JAJXZO010000049.1 GCA_021780035.1 Pseudomonadota bacterium | reverse complement strand
GGCGAACAGACGCAATCCGCCGAGCGCGCCATCGAGCGCGCGGCGCACCGCGTTGTTCATGCGCACCTCCTTGAGCGCGGCGGCATCGACGCCCGCGGCCGCGGCGCCGCTCAGGGCCTCGCGCAGGCTGCCATCCGCGGCGCGCAGATAGAGCGTGCCGTCTTCGCCGACGCGGAGCTGGCCCGCCTGCAACGCGGAAAGAATCGCGGGTGCGCGGGCATCGCCCGAGATCGACAGGGTCTCGATCGCCGCGCGCATCGCCTCGTAATCATGCGTGGCGAACGCGGCGTAGGGGTCGTCCGCCTGGGCTCGCGCCGCTGCCGGATACAGCAGCGCGAGCAGCAGCAGAACGCGTGCGACGAACGGCGCCATGCCTACTTCGCCGCGCCGCCGCACTTGCCGGTCTTGACGTTGAAATTGCCGCACGAGAGCGGCGCCCGCCAGTCGCCGATGAGATCTTTCGTCTCGGCGACATAGGGCGACCATTCCTGCGCCACCACCAGGCCCGGCGTCTGGGAGACGATGTTGAATTGCCCGTCGCCCTGGATTTCGCCGATCAGCACCGGCTTGGTGATGTGATGGTTGGGCATCATGGCCGAGTAGCCGCCGGAGAGATTAGGCACGCTGATGCCGATCATCGCGTCAATGACCGCGTCGTGATCGGTGCTGGCGGCCTTCTCCACTGCCTTCACCCACATGTTGAACCCGACGAAGTGTGCCTCCATCGGATCGTTGGTGGTGCGCTTCGGATTCTTGATGAACTCGTGCCAGGCTTTGATGAAGCTCTTATTCTCCGCCGTGTCCACGCTCATGAAGTAGTTCCACGCGGCGAGGTGCCCGACCAGCGGCTTCGTATCCATGCCCGCCAGCTCTTCCTCGCCGACGCTGAAGGCGACGACGGGAATGTCCGTGGCCTTCAGACCCTGGTTGCCGAGCTCCTTGTAGAACGGCACGTTGGCGTCGCCGTTGATGGTGGAGACCACCGCCGTCTTCTTGCCGGCCGAGCCGAAAGCCTTGATCTGGGCTACGATGTTCTGCCAGTCGGAATGGCCGAAGGGGGTGTAGTTGATCATGATGTCGGCCGGGGTGACGCCTTTGGCCTTCAGGTAGGCTTCGAGAATCTGGTTGGTGGTGCGCGGGTAGACATAGTCGGTGCCGGCGAGCACCCAGCGCTTCACGCCCTCCTCCCGCATCAGATAGTCCACCGCGGGAATGGCCTGCTGGTTCGGCGCCGCTCCGGTGTAGAACACGTTGCGGCTGCATTCCTGGCCCTCGTACTGGACCGGGTAGAACAGGATGCCGTTGAGTTCCTCGAAGACGGGCAGAACCGATTTGCGCGAGACCGAGGTCCAGCAGCCGAACACCGCGGCGCACTTGTCCTGAGCCAGCAGCGCGCGCGCCTTCTCGGCGAAGAGCGGCCAGTTGGAAGCCGGATCGACCACCACCGCCTCGAGCGGCCGGCCGAGCAGGCCGCCCTTCCTGTTCTGCTCGGCGATCAGCATCAGCATGACGTCCTTCAGCGTCGTCTCGCTGATCGCCATCGTGCCGGAGAGCGAGTGCAGCACACCGACCTTGATCGGCGGGCCGGAGGGTGCCTTGGTGGCGGCGGCGGCGCGGCGGACACCGATGACCGGCGCGGCAGTGGCGGCCAGCGCGGCCGCGGCCAGGCCGAGGCCGCCGAGGGCACGGCGGGTGAGTGAGGGGTCTGGGGAGTCCATGCGGGTTTCCTCGTTGCTGTGCTGGTTTTCACGGCCGGCGACGTCGGGTGATGAAGCCGGCATCGTCCGAAGCAACGACCGTGCCAGCCGCGTCGGGCCTCATGACGCGCGCCTGGGCGGGCCACCTGTATGCCAGTGGACGTTTTCTGCTTTCTTTTTGACCAACTCACCTGAAATTGCCGCCCTAGCGCGCACGTGACCGCAAAGTAGGCGCGCGAGGGCGCGTCTTGACGGGCGAGCCATGAGGGCGAAGGCTGCGCGCCTGCAACGCGGACGGGGGGAAGAATGAGTGGACCCGAGACCATGCGCATCATCGCCGCCACCGGGCCGGGCGGACCGGACGTGCTGGCGCCGGCCACGGCGCCGAGGCCGGTGCCGAAGCCGGACGAGGTGCTGATCCGCGTGCTCGCCGCTGGCGTGAACCGGCCGGATGTGGCGCAGCGCCAAGGCATCTATCCGCCGCCGCCGGGCGCGAGCCCGATCATCGGCCTCGAAGTCGCCGGCGAGGTGGTGGCGATGGGCGCCGCGGTATCCGGCGTCGCCGTGGGCGACCGCCTCACCGCCTTGGCCAATGGCGGCGGCTATGCCGAGTATTGCGCCGTGCCCGCGACCCAGTGCCTGCCCTGGCCGCGCGGCTATGACGCGATCCGGGCCGCGGCGCTACCGGAGACCTATTTCACCGTCTGGGCCAATCTGTTCGAGATCGGCGGCCTGGCCTCGGGCCAGACCGCGCTGATCCATGGCGGATCGAGCGGCATCGGGCTGACCGCGATCCAGCTCGCCCACGCTTTCGGCGCCACCGCCTACGCCACCGCCGGCAGCGAGGAGAAGTGCGCCGCCTGCGTGCGCCACGGGGCGAGCGCGGCGATCAACTATCGCACGCAGGATTTCGCCGCCGAGATCAAGCGCCTGACCGGGGGAAGCGGCGTCGACGTGGTGCTCGACATGGTCGGCGGCCCCTACGCGCAGCGCAACGTCGCGAGCCTCGCGCCGCGCGGCCGGCTGGTGCTGATCGCCTTCCTCGGCGGGCCGAAGGCGGAGAATTTCGACTTCACCCAGGTGATGACGAAGCGGCTGACCATCACCGGCTCCACCATGCGCCCGCGCAGCGCCGAGGAGAAAGGCGCGCTCGCCGCCAGCCTGCGCGCGAAAGTCTGGCCGCTGCTGGAGGCGGGCCGGGCCGGGCCGGTGATCCATGCCGTCTTCCCGCTCGCCGAGGCGGCGGCGGCGCACCGGCTGATGGAGAGCAGCGCGCATATCGGCAAGATCGTGCTGCGGGTCGCCGATTGAGCCCGACCGCGACGAGCGCCGCC
>JAJXZO010000124.1 GCA_021780035.1 Pseudomonadota bacterium | reverse complement strand
GCGCAGCTCGGGGCGGCGCTCGCCGCGCTCGGCCTGCGGGGGGCGGAGTGAGGATTCTGGTTTGGCAATGGGGGCGGCGCGGCGCCGGCCCCCGCTTCGCCGCCGAGCTGGCCGCGGCCTTCGAGAGCCTGCCGGGTCACGCCGGGCTGTTGTCTCTCTCGTCCGGCGCGGAACTGCTGCAAACGGCCGCGCCGCCGCGCTGCGCTCTCGTCTGCCCCACGTATTCCGGATTGCGCGGCTTCCTTGCTCGCGCCCTGCTGTCGCCGTTCGCCATCGCCCCGCTTGCCGCCAGGCTGCGCCCGCTCGCCGCCGATGTGGCGCTCTGTGCCATGCCCGGTCCGCTCGATTTCCTGATGGCGGCGGCGCTGCGTCGGCTCGGCTTGCCGTTCCTGGTGGTGGTGCACGATGCCAGCACCCACCCCGGCGACGGCCTGCCGCTGCAGATGTGGCTACAGCGGCGGCTGCTGCGATCCGCCGACGGTCTCATCGCGCTCAGCGCGCATGTGGCGGCGGGCTTGCGGGCGCAAGGGCTGGTGGGGAACCGGCCGCTGCTGTTGGCGAGGCACCCGCCGTTCGCCTTCGGCGCGCCGCCGCCGCCGCCGGGCGCCCACGGCGGGCCGCTGCACGTGCTCTCCTTCGGCAGGCTGCTTCCCTACAAGGGGCTCGGCCTACTGGCTGCGGCGCTCAAGCTTCTGGGGCCGCCGCCGGGGATGGTGGTACGGGTAGTGGGCAGCGGGCCACCCTCGGCAACGATTGCCGAATTGGAACGGCTTTCCGGAGTGGCGGTGGAGCGGCGCTGGGTGCCGGAAGACGAGCTTGCCGCTCTGTTCGCCTGGGCCGACACGGTGGTGCTCTCGCACACCGAGGCGAGCCAGAGCGGTGTTGCCGCGGCGGCGCTGGCGGCGGGCCGCTGGGTGGTGGCCACGCGCGTCGGCGGCATCACCGAACAGCTCGCGGATGAACCTTCCGCCCGGCTGTGCGATCCCACGCCGGAAAGTCTCGCCGCGGCGCTGGCAAGCCTGCTCGCCGATCCGCCTTCGTCGCCGGCACCGCCCGATACGGCGGCGGCATGGCGGGCGGACGCGGCGGCGCTCGCGGATCAGATGATTTCGGTGTTGCAAAGGCGCCCGGCCGGCGGGCGCTGAGGCCGCCGGCCGGCGGCCGGCGTTCAGCCGGAAGTGGATGGGTCGATCCAGCCGATGTGACCGTCGCTGCGGCGATACACCACGTTCAGCTTGCCCGTGGCGCTGTTGCGGAACATCAGAACCGGCTGGTCGGCGAGATCCATGCGCATCACCGCGTCGCTCACCGAAAGCCGGTCGATTTCCGCCGGCTGTTCGGCGATCACCGTGGCGTAGGCGATGGTGGGCGTGCCGTTCGGTCCCGGCACACCCTCGGCCGCCTCTTCCTGGCGCAGGATGAACTGCCGCGCCGCCTCGGGGCGCTCGCGGCCGGCAAGGTCGCGGGCGTGCTCGTTGAAGCGGCGGCGGTAGCGGCGCATCCGCTTGGCGATGTGTTCGGCGGCATCGTCGAACGCGTTGTTCGCATCAGCCGCCTCTCCCTCGCCGCGCAGAATCAGGCCGCGGCCGGCATGCATGTTGATATCGCAGGTGAAGAAACTGCGGGCCCGGCCAAACGTGACGTTCGCCACCAGAGCTTGGTCGAAATACTTGCTGGCGATCGCCTCCAGCTGCTCGCCTACGCGGGTTCGCAGCGCATCGGACAAGTCGACCTGCTTGCCGGAAACCGTGATCTGCATGCGTTCGTCCTCATACTCCCGAGTTCGGGACCGCCAACCGGTCGCACCATCCCGCCTCTCTCCGGGCGGCTCCATTCAGGCCGGCGTGGCCTTCTCCCGCTTACGCTGCACGGAGCTCGGTATGCGCAGCGCGTCCCTGTATTTGGCCACGGTCCGGCGGGCAATGTCCACGCCTTCTCGCAGCAAGGCTGTAACAATCGCATCGTCGGAGAGCGGGGAGACGGCGGGCTCCGCATCCACCAGCGCTCTGATGCGCGCCCGCACCGCCTCGGCGCTGCGCGCCGCCCCATCGGTGCCCGCGATCGCCGTGGTGAAGAAGTATTTGAGCTCGAAGGTGCCGCGCGGAGTGGTGATGTACTTGTGCGCGGTGACGCGGCTCACGGTGCTCTCGTGCATTTCCACTATCGCGGCGATGTCGCGCAGGATCAGCGGGCGGAGGCCCCCGACGCCGTGGCGGAAGAAGCCTTCCTGCTGGCGGACGATCTCGGCCGCGACCTTGAGGATGGTGTCCGCGCGTTGCTGCAGCGACTTCACCAGCCAGGTGGCGCTCTGCAGCTTCTCGGTAAGGAAGGCACGTTCCCCGGCCTTGGCGCGAAGCTGCGCGCGGGCGGCGAACCCCTGGTTCACCAGCACCCTGGGCAAGGTTTCCGGATTCAGCTCCAGCAGCCAGCCCCCCTGGCCATCGGCGCGCATCAGCACGTCGGCCACCACCGGCGCCGGTGGCGTCGCGTCCCAGCCGGCGCCGGGCTTCGGGTCGAGCCGGCGCAATTCCGCCACCATGTCGGTGAGATCGGCGCCGTCGACGCCACAGAGCGCCGAAAGCTGCACCCAGTCGCGCCGCACCAGCAGGTCGAGATGATCGAGCAGCGCCGCCATCGCCGGGTCGAGGCGGTTCTTCTCGGCAAGCTGCGCGGCGAGGCACTGGCGGAGGTCGCGGGCGAACATGCCGGTGGGATCGAAGCGCAGCATCCGCTCGCGCACCAGGGCGACCCGCGCGACATCGGCGCCGAGCGCGGCGGCGATGTCCGCGTCGGGCACCAGCAGCCGGCCCGAAGGGTCGAGCAGGGCGATCATGGCGGCGCCGATCAGCCGCTCACCCGCGTCCATCCGTGCCAGCCGCAACTGCTCGCCGAGGTGCTCGCACAGGCTGGCGGCGGGGGCGGCAAAGCTGTCGATGCCGCGCTCGTCGTCCTCGAAGTCGGCGCGCCCGCCCGGGCCGGCCGTGGCGCCATCGCTTGCAGAGCCGGGATCGTAGGGCTCCGCATGGTCGGGAATCTCGAGCGGCGTATCCGCGGGCAGGACGTTTGAGTCGGCAGCCTGGGCGGCGTCGGCGGGCGGCGGTGGGTCGGGGAGGGGCGGCTCCGCCATGGGCGCATCGCCGCCGCCGCTCTCGTCGCGCTCGAGCAGCGGGTTGCGTTCGAGCTCCGCCTCGACGAAGGCCGTCACCTCGAGGTTGGAGAACTGCAGCAGCTTGATCGCCTGCTGCAATTGCGGCGTCATCACCAGAGACTGGGTCTGGCGCAGATCGAGACGGGGGCCGACGGCGAGCGACACGCGAAAGGAGGTTCCTGGGTTGCGATCGGCTTCCGGCTGCGATCCCCTCCCGCCCGGCCGTAGCCGTGCAAGCAAGAATCGTGCTGAAGCTTCTGCCGCTCGCTATAGCGCCGGCCGGTTACACAATCCATAAGCCGCCGGCCCGCGCGGGCGCGGGCTTCGGCTACAGGCTGAAGCGCTCGCCGAGATAGACGCGGCGGACGTCCTCGTGCGCCACGACTTCCTGCGGCGGGCCTTCCATCAACACCTGACCGTCGTGCATGATGTAAGCGCGGTCGATGATCTCCAGCGTCTCGCGCACGTTGTGGTCGGTGATCAGAACGCCGATGCCGCGGTGCTTCAGATGCCCCACGAGGTCGCGGATCTCGCTCACCGCGATCGGGTCGATGCCGGCCAGCGGCTCGTCGAGCAGGATGTAGCTCGGCTGCGCCGCCAGCGCGCGGGCGATCTCCACACGCCGGCGCTCCCCGCCCGAGAGTGCCAGAGCCGGAGTGCGCCGCAGGTGGCCGATGCCGAACTCCGCCAGCAGTTCGTCGAGCATCTGGTCGCGGCGGTCGCTGTCGGTCTCCACCACCTCCAGCACCGCCATGATGTTCTGCTCGACGTTGAGGCCGCGGAACACGCTCGCCTCCTGCGGCAGGTAGCCGAGGCCGAGACGGGCGCGGCGGTACATCGGCAGCGGCGTCAGATCCTGGCCGTCGAGACTGATGGAGCCGGTGTCGGGATGCACGAGGCCCACCATCATGTAGAAGGTGGTTGTTTTGCCGGCGCCATTCGGCCCCAGCAGTCCTACGGCCTCGCCGCGGCGGACGGAGATGGAGACATTCCGCACGACTGGCCGGCGATGATAGGTCTTGCCGACGTTATGAGCGGCGAGGCCGGTGCTCGAAGCCATCTGCAGCGGCGGCGCGAAGGGCATGGTGCGGCCCATCAGTGCGACCGTGCCGGCGATGGCGGCGTCTTCGCGGTGTCGTTCGGCATCACCACTCCCTCCACCGGCGCACCCGGATTGGCCGTCACGTGGGCGACGCCGGTCTTGACGTTGACGATCCCGGCAGCCCCGGTGATCAAATTCTGCCCGTGCAGCACCTGCACGTGGCCGAGCACGCGGGCGATGCCGGTATCCGGCACATACACGCCGCGGTCGCCGCGCACCACATCGCCTTGCGTGCGCACCTCGACATTGCCGAACGCCTCCACCTTCTCCAGCCGGCTCGCCGTTGAACCGCTGCTGCCGCCGCCCGCCGCCGGGGCGGTTCCCGGAGCGGGACTGGCGGAGGGCGAGAAATAGCCCACCAGCACATCGGCGGACAGCCGCCTGCCATCGGTGGCGACGACCACCGCGTGCCCGCGCCCCACCGCCATGTGTTTCGCCGCCCAGTATTCGAGGCTGTCGCGGGCGGTGAGCACGTATTGCGGAGTGGTCAGCTTCAGCCCCTTGCCCGTCATCACCAGCACCTGCTGGTCGATGTCGTAGGTCGCCTGGTCGCCCACCGCTTCCTGCGTCGGCGTGAGGATGCGGACGTGGCCGGTGGCTTCCAGCCGGTAGATCTCGTTGCCTCCGGTCACGCTCTCGGTGGCGGCTCCCGGCTGCGGTTGCGCGGGTGCCGCTCCGCCCGCCGCCTTCTTCCGGTAGAAGGCGATCAGGCGGTCGGCGAGCACCGTGACATTGCCGCGCACGGCCCGCGCCTCGCCGATCGCCGTTACCGTCTGCGCATGTTCGTTCCACGAGAAGCCGTCGCGCGCGGTGACGGTGATCGGTCCCGACTCCGAAAGATCGGCGATCTGCGCCCGTGCCGGCAATGGTGCCGCAACGGCGAGCAGCAGGGCGAACAGCAGCGGGGGCACGATGTTCATCGGCGACTTCCGTTGAGCAGCAGCCGTCCGGGGCCGCTGAACTGCACGACCGCGCCCCGGTCGGTGACGGCGAAACCCTGGGCGTCGAGCTGGCCGAACGGGCCCTCGGCATGCACCTTCTGTGCCCCGGTCGCCGCGCCGGCCTTCAGGTCGAGGGTGGCGGCGTGGGTGACGAGGGTAAGCCCGTCGTCGCGGTACAGCGTCACATCGCCGGCGAGGTCGAGCTGGTTGCTGTGCGGACGGTAGACACCGCGCGTCGCCTCTCCGAGCAGCCAGCTTTGCGCGGAAAGACTAATGTCGCCCTTCGGGTTCACCAGGTCCACGCGGTCGGGGGAGACCTGCTGGGCGGTGGTGGCGGTGATGGTGAACGGACGGTTGTCCTGGTCCACGCCGTTGTAGCGAAGCTCGGAAAGCCGTCCGCTCTGCGGCGCGAGCCCGTGAGTGAGCGCGGCCCAGCGGCTGGCGTCCTGGTGCTCCAGTTCCGGCCATAGCGCCACCAGGGCGAGCAGCGCCAGCGCCAGCAGCGGCAGCAGCCGCTTCGCCACGGCGACGGCGACATGCCTCCGCCCCGAAACGCCGGCCGCGCGCCGTGCCGAAAGACCGGTGAACCGGCGCATCCGGCCGAATGGCGGCGGCTTCGGCGCCGGGAGCGTCGGGGCGTTCATGCCACCCCGGCCCTGAGCAGGTCGTGCACGTGCAGCACGCCGAGCGGCGTGTTCGCCCCGTCGACGATGAACAGCGCGGTGATCTGCCGGGGCCCCGCGTTCATCAGATGCAGCGCCTCCGCTGCCAGTGCCTCAGGACCGATGGTCAGCGGCGTGCGGGTCATGATGTCGCCCGCCGTGCGGTACAGCAGATCGGGGCCCATGGCGCGGCGGAGGTCGCCGTCGGTAACGATGCCGACGAGGTGCCCGGCGGCATCGACTACGCCGAGGCAGCCGAAGCGCTTTTCGGTGATGCGCAGGAGTGCCGCGTCCATCGGCAGGGAAGGCGGCGCGAGCGGCATCTCCGCTCCCGTGTGCATCAGTTCGCGCACGCGCCGCAGCCGCGCGCCCAGCCGCCCGCCCGGATGGAAGGCGCGAAAATCCGCCGGGCCGAAGCCGCGTCGCTGTAACAGGGCCACGGCGAGCGCGTCGCCGAGCGCCATCTGCAGAGTGGTGCTGGTGGTCGGCGCGAGGCCGAGCGGGCAGGCCTCCGGTGCCTCCGGCAAAATCAGCGCCACGTCGGCGGCGAGCGCGAGCGCGCTGTCGGCGTTCGCGGTGATGGCGACGAGGGGCAGGGCGAAGCGGCGCGTGTAGGCGATCAGGTCGGCAAGTTCGGCGGTCTCGCCGGAGTTGGAGAGCGCCAGCACCGCGTCGCCCGCGACGATCATGCCGAGGTCGCCGTGCGAGGCCTCGGCCGGGTGCACGAACAGCGCCGGCGTGCCGGTGGAGGCGAGGGTGGCGGCGATCTTGCGGCCCACGTGCCCCGACTTCCCCATGCCGGAAACCACCACTCTTCCGCCTGCGGCACCCAACAGGCCGACGGCGGCGCTGAAGCGGCCGTCGAGTGCCTTCGCCAGCGCGCCGAGCGCAGCCGCCTCGGTGGCGAGCACGCCGCGCGCCGCGGCAAGGTCGTCGTCGGCGGTGTCGACGGGGAGGGGGGAGCGAGGGGCGGTCATCGGGTTGGCGGAAACTTCCGGTCCTTTATGGAGGCGGGTGGTGGGCGGCTTGCAGGACCCGCCGCATCGCGCCCGCGGGTTCAGTGGGCGAACAGGTCGGGGTCCTCGTAGCCGAGCAGGTCGAGTTCCGCCCGTGCCGGCAGGAAGGCGAAGCAGGCTTCGGCAAGGCCGAGGCGGTTCTCGCGGACGAGCAGCGCCTCCAGGCGCTGCCACAGCGCGTGCAGATACAGCACATCGGACGCGGCATAGGAAAGCTGTTCGGCGGAAAGCTCGGCGGCGCCCCAGTCGCTCGTCTGCTGCTGCTTGTTCAGCTCGACGCCGAGCAGTTCCCGGCACAGCTCCTTCAGCCCGTGGCGGTCGGTGAACGTGCGGGTCAACTTGGCGGCGATCTTGGTGCAGCGCACCGGCGCGACGGTGATGCCGAGCGTGTGCTGCAGGATGGCCACGTCGAAGCGGGCGAAGTGCATCAGCTTCACCACGCCGGTATCGGCGAGCAGCCGGCGCAGGTTGGGGCAATCGGTGCCGCGGCCGCCGAGCCGGGGGGGAACAATCTGCACCAGATGCGCCACCCCGTCGCCGGCGGAAAGCTGCACTAGGCACAGCCGGTCACGGTGGGGGTTGAGGCCCATCGTCTCAGTGTCGACGGCGACCGCGCCGCCGAAATCGAGCCCGTCGGGCAGGTCATGCCGGTGCAGGTGAATCGTGGCTCCGGCGGTGAACTGCGTGATGTCGGCCATGATTCTCGCCTGTTCCTCGTCCGCCCGCGCGCATGCCGGCGGCAGTCGGAAAATAGCCGCCTGCCCGGCCCGCACAAGGCCGAAGATAACCCCGCCACTGTGGCGGAAATGCGCAGGCGGGCCGCGGGCTGGATCAGTCGGCGGCGCGCGCGCCGGGAAGGCGCACCTCGTGGAGCGCGACGAGCGTGCGAAAGAGCTTCACGTTCGGATCGTCTTGGAACACCTCGCGGGTGAAACGCTCGTAGTCGCCGAGGCTGGCAAGGCGGAGCATGACGACGAACTCGACGTCGCCGGTGACGTACCAGGCATTCTGCACCTCCGGCCGCGCGCGCAGCTTCCTCTCGAACGCATCGAGCGCCGCCGTTCCTTCCCACTCGAGCGAGACCAGAACATGCACGGTCAGCGGCGTGCCGAGCACGGCCGGATCGACCACGGAGACATCAGCACGGATGACGCCGCTGTTGCGCAAGCGCCGCAACCGCCGCAACACCGCGCTTTCCGAGAGGCCGACGCGCCCGGCGAGCAGGCGCGCCGGGGTCTGGTTGTTCAGCTGCAATTCGGCCAGCAGGGCCCGGTCGAAGGCATCGATCTCGCCGTTTTTCATCGAAGACCACCCATAATTGCCGAATTTCAGCATATTTCGCTCTGATTTCGCCGCCAACAGGCGTGCGGCCGCGGGCATACTCTCCGCATGAGCACATCGTCCCCGGACACGCCGGCCGCCGCCATCGCCGCGGAACTCGCCCGCCTCTCGCCGGCCTACGCGCCGACGCCGCTGCTCGACCTTCCCCGCCTCGCCGCCCGCCTCGGCGTGGCGCAAGTGCTGGCGAAGGACGAGGGCAGGCGCCATCTGGGCAGCTTCAAGTCGCTCGGCGGCACCTACGCCGGGCTTTGCGCCCTGGCCCGGGCCGCGAACACCGGCATCGCCGCGCTGGTCGCGACGCGACCCGGCGGCCAACCAACGCTGATCTGCGCCAGCGACGGCAACCACGGCCTTGCCGTGGCCGCCGCCGCCCACTTCGCCGGCGCCTCGGCCCGCGTCTATCTGCACGCCGGCGTACCGCGGGCGCGCGCCCGGCGCATCGAAGGCGAAGGAACGGAGGTCGTTTGGGTGGAGGGCACCTACGACGACGCGGTACACGCCGCGGCCCGCGCCGCCCGCGCCACGGGGGGCATCCTGGTGGCGGACACCGCGGGCGACGCGAACGACCCCGTGGTGCGCGACGTGATGGCGGGCTACGGTGTCATCGCCGCGGAAATCCGCGCGCAAGTCGAGGCGGCGGGATATGCGCGGCCGACGCACCTGTTCGTGCAGGCGGGGGTAGGCGGGCTTGCCGCGGCACTGACCGAAGGGCTCGCGGATTGGCTCGAACCTCCCTCCGTCATCGTTGCCGTCGAGCCGGAGACGGCTGCCGCCGTGGCGGCGGCACTGGCCGCGGGTTGCCCGGTGCGGCTCGAAGGCGCGCTGGAAACCGCTGCCGACATGCTCTCCTGCGGGGAGGCGAGTGCGCCCGCCCTGGCGATGCTGCTCAGGCACCGCGTCCGGCCGCAACCGGTGCCGGAGAGCGCGCTTCGGGAGGCGCCGGCGCTTCTCTCCGCCTGTGGCGGGCCGCGCACCACGCCCTCCGGCGCCGCCGGCCTCGCGGGGCTGATCGAGGTCCGCGCCAACGCCGTGGGCCCCGGCGAGGACGCCAGCGTGCTGATCGTCGCCACCGAGGCGGAGGTGGAATACGCGCCATGACCGGTCTTCGCATCGATTCCGCGCGCCTGCAGGGTCGCCTCGAAACCCTCGGTGGCATCGGCCGGGACGCAACCGGCCGGCTCGCCCGCCTCGCCGCCACCGATGCGGACCGCGCCGGCCGCGACCAGGTGGCAAGCTGGATGCGCGAGGCGGGGCTAGAGGTGCTGGTGGACCGCGTCGGCAACCTGTTCGGCCTCTGGCGAACAGGAGACGCGGGGGCGCCGCCGCTGATGCTGGGCTCGCACATCGACACGGTGATCGACGCTGGCATCTACGACGGCTGCCTCGGCGTACTGGCGGGCATCGAGGTGGTGCATACCCTACGCGAGGCGAACGTGCGGCCGGCCCGCCCCATCGCGGTCGGGGCGTTCACCAACGAGGAGGGGGTGCGTTTCGCGCCCGACATGATGGGCTCGCTGGTCTACGCCGGCGGCCTCGGCGTGGCGGAGGTGCTTGCCACCAAAGGCACCGACGGTGCCACCCTGGGCGCCGAACTCGCCCGCATCGGCTACGCCGGGCCGCATGAACCCGGCTTCCTCCGTCCGTTCGCCTACCTCGAACTGCACATCGAGCAGGGGCCGATCCTCGAGCGCGAGGGCTTCGCCATCGGCGCGGTGGAGAACCTGCAAGGCATTTCCTGGCAGCGGGTGACGATCGCGGGGGTGGCGAACCACGCCGGTACCACGCCGATGGCGCTCCGTCACGACGCGGGCCTTGCCGCCGCCCGCGTGGTCGCCTTCGTCCGCGATCGTGCGCTCTGCCCCGACTTCCGCACCGTTGCCACCGTGGGTTGCATGGAGTTCCGCCCGAATGCCATCAACGTCATCCCCTCGCGTGCCGTCTTCACCGTCGACCTGCGCAGCCCCGACGAGACGGTGCTGCGCGCGGAGGAGGAGGCGCTCGCCCGCTATCTCGGCGAACTCGCCGAAGTGGAAGGGGTGGCGATCTCCACTGAACGCCTCGCCCGCACCGAACCGGTCACCTTTGATCCTGCCCTCGTCGCGGCGATCGAAGCGGTGGCGGGCAAACTCGGGCTCGGTTCGCGGCGCGTCACCTCGGGCGCGGGGCAGGACGCGCAGATGCTCGCCCGCATCTGCCCCGCGGCGATGATCTTCGTGCCTAGCGTGGGCGGCATCAGCCACAACCCGCGGGAGTTCACCCGGCCGGCCGACCTTGCGGCGGGCGCGAACGTGCTGCTCGGCGTCGTCCGCGCGCTCGTCTGATCGGGTAGCCTTCATCGCCGCCGTTCCGCAGAACGTGACCGCTCACGGGGTGGCGGCGCAAAAATTTTTGTGATAAGTAGTACTGGAAATGCCAATTTAAAAAGAGGCAAAACGTGCGCGCACTGCGGACTGCTGCCGTTGCGGCGGTGATGTCGTTCTTGTTGCTGGCGGCCGCTCCCGCCCGAACAGGAACGGGAACAAACCTCTACGCCACCGCCACGGCGCCGCTCTATGCCGACCCTGCCGGGCACAAGACGGAAGGCAGCCTGACGCCGGGCACCGCCGTTGCCACGACCGGTCCGGCGGCGCAGGCGCTGGTTCCCGTCGCCGTCGAGGGGTGGTCGCAGGAAGGCGATGCCAGCACCGTGTTCGCCGCGCCGGGCCAGCGCATCGTGCTGGCGGAACTTGCCTCCGGCACTCCGGCGCCGAAAGTGCTCGCCACCCGCAAGGACGCCTACGACAACGTCTGGAACCAGGTGAAGATCACCGGATTCGTTGCCGCCACCGCGCTGGTTGCCGACCAGAACACGGTATGGGCGCAGGCGCAGAAGCTTTACAGCACCCGCTGCAGCGCCTGCCACGCGCTGCACAACCCGAACGAGTTCACCGCCAACCAGTGGCCGAAGATTCTCGGCACCATGGCGAAGAACGCCGCCCTGCAACCGGCGGAGGCGGCGCTCGTCACCCAGTACCTGCAAACCCACGCGAAACAATAGGATAAGGAAACGATCATGGCATCGGATCGCAGCGATCCCGGAAAGGCGCGCCCCGTGGAAACGGAGGTTTCTCGGCGGCGCTTCCTCGAGCTTTCCACGACGGCCGCGGCCGCGGCGACCATCGGCGCGGCCGGCGCACCGCTCGCCGCCACCGCGGCGGCGATGCCGGCCGCCGGCAAGAGCGTGCTAACGGCGGCGCACTGGGGCATCATGGAGGCGGCCGTTGCCGGCGGTCGGGTGACGAAGGTGCTGCCATTCGCCAAGGACCCGGCGCCGACGAAGATGCTCGCCGGGCTGGCCGACCTGCCGCATTCGCCGACGCGCGTCGCCTATCCGATGGTGCGCAAGGATTACCTGAAGCACGGCGCCGCCGGCGATCGTTCGTTGCGTGGACGCGACGAGTTCGTCCGCGTCTCCTGGGACGAGGCTCTCGACCTGGTGGCGAACGAACTGAAGCGCGTGAAGGCGAAATACGGCAACGCGGCGTTCTTCCCCGGCACCATCGACTGGCAGTCGGCCGGCCTGCTGCACTCCGCGGGCGTGCTGACGCGCCGCATGCTCGCCTTGCACGGCGGCTTCGTCGACGATACCGGCGATCCGTCCATCGCCGCGGCGATGGTCATCCTGCCGCACGTGATGGGCGGACTCGAGGTCTACGACCAGCAGACGGCATGGCCGACGATCCTCGAGCATTCGAACACCGTGGTGCTCTGGGGCTGCGACCCGCTGAA
>JAJXZO010000188.1 GCA_021780035.1 Pseudomonadota bacterium | reverse complement strand
TGCGGTGGGGAAGGATGTTGATGGCGTTGCCGCTGACCATCAGCACCGCCATCGTCTCGCCCAGCGCACGGCCCAGCGCGAGGGTGCTGACGCCGACCAGCGGCAGCCGCAGGCGCGGCAGCACGATGTGGCGCATCACTTCGAAGCGGGTGGCGCCGGTGGCGAGGCCGGCCTCGCGCAGTGCGCGGGGCGTGGTCATGATCGCCTCGCGCATGTTGGCAGTGATCAGCGGCACCACCATCAGCGCCAGCACGATGCTTGCGGTGAGCAGGCCGTAGCCGTCGCGGGTGGGCGGGGCGAAGAACGGAATGAAGCCGAGCACCTTGGCCAGCACCGGGTAGACGTGCTTGGAGGCGAACGGGATCAGCACCACGTAGCCCCACAGGCCGAACACCACGCTGGGCACCGAGGCCAGCAGTTCGACCAGCATCGAGGCGGGCTGGCGCAGCCGGGCTGGTACCGCCTCGGCAAGGAACACGGCGGCGCCCAGACCGATCGGGACCGCCAGCAGCAGGGCGATCAGCGAGCTGGCCAGGGTGCCGACGATAAGGAACAGGATGCCGAACGAGGCCCCGGGCATCACCTCGGCGCCGCGCACGGTGACGGCGTCGCCGTACTGGTTGCCGAGGTTCCAGGAACTCTCGGTCAGGAACCGCCAGCCGTTGAAGTGGATCGCCGGCCAGGCGTTGTAGAACAGGAAGGCGATCAGCGCACCGATCGAAAGCGGGATCACCGCGGCAAACAGGGCCACGAAGATGCGAAAAGGTCCGCCGGCATGTCGCATGTCAGGGGCATCCAGGAAGAAGGGTGCGAGCGCCGCATTATAGGGGCATCGCGGCGAATGGGCCGATGCCGCATCCTGGACCTCTCGGAATGAACTCCGGTACCGGGAGGCACGCCTGCCGCCGTGCCACGAGGGCGACGGCGGCAGGAGTCTTGGCCAGCCTGAGCCGGGATTACTGGATCTCGGCGATCTGCTTCATGGTCAGCGCACGGGCCGACGCCGGCAGCGGCAGGAAGTTGACCTGCTTGAGGTAGGACATCGAGTTGCCACCCTTCTCGCTCACCGCCCAGGTCAGGAAGTCGCGCATGACCTTGGCGGTCTCCGGCGACGCCTGCTTGTTCTTCACGATCACGTACTCGTAGTTGATGATCGGGTAGGAGTTGGCGCCCGGCGCGAAGATCATGCTGATGCGCTCGTCCTTCGGGGTCTTCGGCACCATCGCGGCGGCGGCGGCCGGCACGGTCTTCTCGTCCAGCTTGACGAAGTTGCCGGCGCGGTTCTTCAGCAGCGCTTCGCCGAAGCCGGCCTTGTCGGTCTCGCTCTTGAAGCTGACGCCGACGTAGGCGATCGAGTACGGGCTGTTCTTCATCGCGGTGACCATGCCCGGGTTACCGGTGGCACCGATGGCGCTGGGCACCGACGGCCAGCTCACCGAGGTACCGTAGCCGGTCTTGGTCTGCCAGGCCTTGTCGCTGAAGCTCAGGAACTGGCTGAACATGAAGGTGTCGCCGCTGCCGTCGGCGCGGTGGATCGGCACGATCTCCTTATGCGGCAAGGGCAGGCCGGGGTTCAGCGCCTTGATCTGCGCGTCGTCCCAGTAGCGGACCTGGCCGTCGTACATGCCGGCGATGACCGGGCCGTCGAGCTTGAGGTTCTTGTCGTTCAGGCCCGGCACGTTGTAGTTGATCATCTGCGACGAGATGGCCACCGGGATGTTCAGCATCCCCGGGTTCTTCTTCATCTGCATGTCGCTGAGGTAGGCGTCCGAGGCGCCGAACTGGGCGATGCCCTCGATCGACTGCGCGATGCCGGTGCCGCTACCGGTGGAAGCGGTGTTGATGCGCACGTCCGGATGGCTCTGGGTGTAGGCAGGCACCCACAGGTTGAAGAGCGGGTAGAGCAGGCTCGAGCCCGTCTCCACCAGGTTGGTCGTGGCGGCGAAGGCCGGGCCGGCGATGGCGATCATCGCCGCGGCGGCAATGACCACCCCCCGCTTGCTGATACGACGCTTGGCAACACGCATGGTCATGTCTAGATTCCCGTTGGGTTCGAAGAGGTGACGGCTCGATAAGCCGAGGGCATTCTTCCAGTCGGATGTGACAGCTTCGTTTCAGGCCGGACAGGTCTGTTTGCGGGTGCTTCCCGCCTGTGGAAACGCCAGGGCGTGCGGATCAGTCGCCATTTCGACGCTCGAGGCCTTCCAGCGAACGCCAGCGATTGACGATGCCGCAGAACAGCTGGGCGGTCCGTTCCGCATCGTATACCGCCGAATGCGCCTGCTGGGCGTCGAAATCATGGCCGGCGGCCAGCACCGCCTTGCTCAGCACCGTCTGGCCGTAGGCGAGGCCGCCGAGCGTGGCCGTGTCGAAGCAGCTGAAGGGATGGAACGGGTTGCGCTTGTGTCCGGTGCGACGAACCGCGGCATTGAGAAAACCCAGGTCGAACGCGGCGTTGTGGCCGACCAGGATCGCTCGCTGGCAGCCGCTTTCGCGCACGGCAGCGCGCACCCCATGGAAGATGTGTTCCAGCGCGGCACGCTCGTCAAGGGCGCCGCGCAGCGGGCTGTCCGGGTCGATGCCGGTGATCTCCAGTGCGCGCGGGTCGATGCGTGCGCCGGGGAAGGGCTCCACGTGCGCGTGCGCCGTGGCCTGCGGGTACAGGAAGCCATCCGCGTCCATGCCGACGGTGATCGCGGCGATCTCCAGCAGCGCGTCGTGCTCGGCATCGAAGCCGCCGGTCTCGACGTCCACGATTACCGGCAGGAAGCCGCGGAACCGCTGGGAAAGCAGGGTTGAGGAAGAGAGTGAGGAAGGGGGCACCCGCCCATGATAGCGTTTGAATCGCTTTTGCAGTTCGCGCGGGCGAGCGGCAGCGTCGAGCCTGCCTGCCCGGGTTCGCGCGTCCATCGCCGGGTTCGGGTGGGGTGCCGGCTCCGCATTCCCCGGCACCGGATACTGGGGCGCTTTCCCCGCATGCCCCGTCCTGCTTGCGCGCAATCAGGCCCGCCGCGGCCCGCACGGGGCATGGGGCCGGTGCCGGGTGGGAGGCGCGTCCGGAGTGTCCTGTCCGGATGGTGTCACTTTTC
>JAJXZO010000173.1 GCA_021780035.1 Pseudomonadota bacterium | reverse complement strand
CGACTATAGCCGCTCGCTGCGAACCAAGGCACTTCTCCGTCCTCGCTTGACAGTAAGCGGCCAGATCGCCCTCGGCCCTCTACCATCCGCTCGCGTCGTCAGAATGCCCGCGTCGGGCCGAACCCCGCGCCTAATCCAACCCCTGCCGCCCCTCAGATCACCAGTGCCGCGCGCTCCGCCGCCGCCCGGCCCCAGGCGAGGCCCACGTCCTCCTCGAACAGCTCGGTCAGCTTCTGCATCATCGTGCCGCCCAGTTCCTCGGCATCGACGATAGTGACGGCGCGGTGGTAGTAGCGCGTCACGTCGTGGCCGATGCCGATGGCGATCAGCTCCACCTCGTCGTGGCCCTCGATGTCGCGGATCACCTCGCGCAGGTGCTTCTCCAGCAGGTTGCCGGGGTTCACCGACAGCGAGGAATCGTCCACCGGCGCGCCGTCGCTGATCACCATCAGGATGCGCCGCCGCTCGGGGCGGGAGGCGAGGCGGCGGTACGCCCATTGCAGCGCCTCGCCGTCGATGTTTTCCTTCAATAGCCCCTCGCGCAGCATCAGCCCCAGGTTGCGCCGCACCCGCCGCCACGGCGCGTCGGCCGCCTTGTAGACGATGTGGCGCAGATCGTTCAGCCGTCCGGGGTTGCGCGGCTTGCCGTCCGCCACCCAGCGCTCGCGGCTCTGCCCGCCCTTCCAGGCGCGGGTGGTGAAGCCCAGCACCTCCACCTTCACCCCGCAGCGTTCCAGCGTGCGGGCCAGCACGTCGCCGCACATGGCGGCCACGGCGATCGGGCGGCCGCGCATGGAGCCGGAATTGTCGATGAGCAGCGTCACCACGGTGTCGCGGAACTCGGTGTCGCGCTCGCGCTTGTAGGAAAGCGCCTGCAACGGGTTCACCACCACGCGGGCCAGCCTGCCGGCGTCGAGCAGCCCTTCCTCCAGGTCGAACTCCCAGGCGCGCGTCTGCTGCGCCAGAAGCCGCCGTTGCAGGCGGTTGGCGAGCTTGCCCACCACGCCCTGGAGGCGCTGCAACTGCTGGTCGAGCTGCTGGCGCAGCCGGCCAAGCTCGTCACCGTCGCACAGATCCTCGGCCGCCACCTCCTCGTCGAACAGGCGCACGTAGGCGTGGTAACCGGCCTCAGCCTCGCCTTGCGGGCGCTCGCGCGGTGGCTGCGGCCCGCCGGGGCGGTCCTCGCCGGTAGCGGCCACCGACTCGTCGTCGAGCCCTTCCTCGCTGCCGGCGTCGTCGCTGCCGTCGCCCTCCAGCTGGTCGGGCGTGCCGGCGAGCATGCCCTCCGCGGTGTCGCCGCTCTGCCCCTGGCTCTCCTGTTCCTGGTCCTGTTCGCCCGGCTGGTCGCCCGCGTCGTCGCCCTGGCTTTCGTCTGGGTCGCGGTCGTCGGCGTCGGCTTCGGCGAGGTCGAGCGCGGCCAGCAGCCGGCGCGCGGCGCGGGTGAAGGCGCGCTGGTCGTCCTGCGCGGCGGCCATGGCGCCGAGCGCCCGTTCCGCGCCCGCGCCCAGCGTCTCGCGCCACGTCTTGAGGATGGCTTCGGCGGTGGCCGGGCAGGGCTCGCCGGAAAGCCGTTCGCGCGCCAGCAGGGCCAGCGCGGTGCCGATGGGCAGCTGGTCCTTGCGCGTCATGCGGTCGAGACCCTCGGCCTCGCAAATCTCCGTCTGCCGCGCGCGCAGGTTGGCGGCGACGCCGGCGAAGGCGCGGGAGCCGACCACCTCCACCCGCACCTGCTCCAGCTGGTCGTACACCTCCCGCGCCTCGCGTTCGGCAGGCTGGCGGGCGGCGTGGATGGCGACGTCGTGATGGCGCAGATAGAGGCCGACGCTGTCGGCGGCGGCGCGCAGGCGGGTCACCTCGGCGGGGTTGAGCTGCCTTGTCGGCGCGGGCAGGCGGGCGCGCCTGCCGTTAAGCCCGGCCGGCCCGGCCTGAAACGCCACCTCCACGTCGCCATTGCCGGCGAGCGCGCGCAGGACGCCGACGGTGGCGCGCTTGAAACCCTCCGTCCGTGCCTGTTCCTGCTCGCCGGCGGCCACGCGCGGTCTCCGTTCGCTCCGCCGCTCAGGCCTCGCGCCGGCCCAGCGCGAAGACGAGCGTCGTGGCGAGGCCGAGCTTCGCAACCTCGCCGGCAAGGAACGGCACCAGCCCGGCGGCGAGCGTCGCGTTCACGTCGTGCACATAGGCCGCCCACAGCCAGAGCAGGCCGGGCGCATAGATCAGCACCTCGCCGAAGGCCAGCGTGGCGAACAGCGGCGCCATCCGGCGCGTCCAGCCCCGGTCGGCGGCGAAGCCCACCCAAAGGGCGGCAAGCAGGAAGCCCGCGACATAGCCGAGGGTGGGGCCGCCGGCCAGCAGCAGCAGGCCGGCGGCCAGCACCGGCAGGCCCACCGCGGCTTCGGCGACATAGGCCGCCACCGCTCCCGCGCCCACGCGAAGGCCGCCCGTGGCGGCGAGCAGCAGCACCGCCGCGCTCTGCATGGTCATCGGCACCGGCCACATCGGCACCTTCACCTGCGCCGACAGCGCCAGCAGCAGACTGCCGCCGAGCGCATAGGCGAGCGTGCGCAGACCCTGATGGGGTGCTGCGGCGGAGGTGGGGGTCGGTCTGGTCTTCAGGGCCATGGACGCGGGCTCCGGTTGCGGGTGGGAAAGGGGGGGGTCAGGCGGTGCGGCGCAGGGGGCTCGCGCCCGGCAGTTCCTCGTTGAAGCAGCGCTGGTAGTATTCCGCCACCGTCGGCCGCTCCGCCTCGTCGCACTTGTTCAGGAACGTGAGCCGGAAGGCGAAGCCGAGGTCGCCGAAAATCCGGGCGTTCTCCGCCCAGGTGATGACCGTGCGCGGTGACATCACGGTGGAGATGTCGCCGTTGATGAAGCCGGCGCGGGTCAGTTCCGCCAGCCCCACCATGCTCTCGATGCGCCGCCGCTCGCCCGCGTCGGCGGGGTCGATGGCGAGCTTGGCCATGACGATGTCGGTCTCCTGGGCGAGCGGCAGGTAGTTCAGGGTGGCGACGATGTTCCAGCGGTCCATCTGCCCCTGATTGATCTGCTGCGTGCCGTGGTAGAGCCCGGTGGTGTCGCCGAGGCCCACGGTGTTGGTGGTGGAGAACAGGCGGAAGCTCGGGTGCGGGCGGATCACCCGGTTCTGGTCGAGGAGCGTGAGCCGGCCCTCCACCTCCAGCACCCGCTGGATGACGAACATCACGTCCGGCCGGCCCGCGTCGTATTCGTCGAACACCAGCGCGCAGGCGTGCTGCAGCGCCCAGGGCAGGATGCCCTCGCGGAACTCGGTGACCTGCTTGCCGTCCTTCAGCACGATCGCGTCCTTGCCGATCAGGTCGATGCGGCTGATGTGGCTGTCGAGGTTGACGCGGATGCACGGCCAGTTGAGCCGCGCCGCCACCTGCTCGATGTGCGTGGACTTGCCGGTGCCGTGGTAGCCCTGGATCATCACCCGGCGGTTGTGGGCGAAGCCCGCCAGGATGGCGAGCGTGGTGTCGCGGTCGAAGCGATAGGCGGGGTCGATCTCCGGCACGTGTTCGGTGGGCACCGAGAACGCCGGCACTTCGATGTCGCTGTCGATGCCGAACGCCTCGCGGGCGGCAACCGTGCGGTCGGGCAGGTCGATCGCCGAGGTGGGGGCGGTGCGGACATCGGGCAGCGCGGCAAGCTTGGTCGTCATCAGCCAGTCATCCCGTGGTTCAGGGGGAAGGTATAAAGGCGGCGCGGCGTCCTGGGGAAGCGCCGAAACTCATCCGGCGGCGGCGCGCGCCGGCGCGAGATGGCTGCGCAGCGCCGCGTAGGCGAGATTGATGTCCTTCAGCCGTTCCTCGGCGGCGCGGTCGCCGTTGTTCGCGTCCGGGTGGTGGCGCTTGGCAAGCTCCTTGTAGCGGCTCTTCACTTCCACCAGCGTCACCGGCCAGGAAAGGCCGAGCGTGGCAAGCGGGCCCTGCATCGCCTCCGGCACCCGGTTCGCGCGCATACCCTGCGTCTGCCCGCGCAGCGTGTCGAGGATGTGCAGCGGGTCGTCGCTTCCGTCCAGCGTCATGTGCGTGCCAAGCTGGCCGAGCGGCCACGAGGGCCGGTGCCAGGAGACGTCGGCGCGCAGTTCCGCCTCGATCTGTCCGGGGCTCATGCCTTTGTAATAGTCCCACGAGGCGTTGTAGCCGCGCACGTGTTCGAGGCAGAACCACCAGTAGTCGGTGAGGTTCTCGCGCGACTTCGGCGCCCGGAAGGCGGCGCGCTCGGCACAGCCGGGCACGTCGCAGCTCCGGTCCGGGGCATCCGGATCGGGCGCGAAAGCCCGGCTGCGGGCAAAGCGGCGGATCATCCGGCTTTATGTGCGGCAGGGGCGAAGCGTTTGCAAACGCAGTTTTGCCGGGTCGGAAACGCGTCTGCGGCAAAAGCGGCGAAGGCGCCTCCGCACGCCGCCCTTAGCCGCTTTCCGCTTCCCCGCCTTCCGCCGCCCGCCAATGCTTCGGCCAGCGCCGCTTCACCACCGCCCCGGTGTCGGCGAAGGCGTGGCAGGTATTGATCAGCTCCGTTCCGCTCTCCTCGCCGCCGTGGGCCTTCGCCGCCGCCGAGCGCCGAGCGCGCACCGGGTAAAGCGTCTGGAAGGCGGTGGTGCCGATCTGCTGCAGCAGCTCGCGCAGATGCGTGCAGCCGTCCACGCCCCCCACCCGCGCCGCCGCCTCGCGCAAAAACCCCTTGCGGATGGCCAGCCCCACCAGGCGGTCGAAGTGCGCGCCGGCGTCGCCGCAGGCATGAAACGGCCCGTGGCGGATCTCCGCCTCGCAGCCGCGGATGGTCATCGTCTCGTCGACGGTGAGCCGCAGCGTCATCTCGTGCAGCGCCTCTCCCGCGGCCAGCCGTCCGCCCCGGTCCTCGAGCGTCATGTCGAACGGCTTGGTGTCGCGCAGGTGCGCCTCGATGTCGAACAGCCCGTCGGCGCGCTCGTAGCCGCAGATGGCGATCTGGCGGCGGTGGGCGAGGCGGCGGGCCGCGGCGTGGCTCAGTGGCATGGCGGAAGCCCCTCCCTCATGCCGCCGGCTCGCCCGGCACCGGCTCGGCGCCGAGCGCGCGCATCAGGGCGGCCACCGCGTCGATGGCGGCCTCCACCGCCGCGCCGTCGATGCCCTTGGCGACGATTGAAACCCCGTGCCCGCCCGCCCGCCAGTAGGGATAGCTGCCGATCTCCACCTCCGGGTGCGCCTCCTGCACGGCGGCGAGGCCGGCGGCGAGCCTTCCTTCCGGCAGGCCGTGCGCGTGCACCGCCTGGGAGACCACCGCCTTGCCGCCGGCCAGCGAGGGCGCGAGGGATTCGAACATCCCCTGCATGATGCGCGGCACGCCGGCGAACACGTGCACGTTGCCGATGGTGAAGCCGGGCGCCACCGACACCGGATTGGCGATCAGGGTGGCGCCCCTCGGCATGGTGGCCATGCGCTGCCGCGCGGCGTTGAACTCGCCGGGGCGGAAATAGGCTTCCAGCAGCGCCCACGCCTCGGGGTGCGGCTCCCAGGGCACGCCGAAGGCGGCGGCCACCGCTTCGGCGGTGATGTCGTCGTGGGTCGGGCCGATGCCCCCCGTGGTGAACACGTGGTCGAAGCGGGCGCGCATTTCGTTCACCGTGCGCACGATCGCCTCCCGCTCGTCCGGGATCACCCGCACCTCGCGGAGCGGCAGGCCGATCTCGCCCAGGCGTGCGGCGAGAAAGCGGATGTTGGCGTCCTGCGTGCGGCCGGAAAGCACCTCGTTGCCGATGACGACCAGACAGGCGGTGGGGTTCGGCATCGGCGGGTCCTCCGGCTCACAGGAAATCGCGCAGCAGCGGCACCAGCGGCCGGTCGGCCTCGGGCATCGGGTAGTCGGCAAGCCTTTCCGGTTCCACCCAGGCGAGCGTCTGCCCCTCGCGCGCCACCGGTTCGCCCCGCCAGCGGCGGCAGAGGAACAGCGGCATCAGCAGGTGGAAGCCCTTGTAGGCGTGGGAGGCGAAGGCGAAGGGCGCGATGCAGCCCGCCGCCAGCTCGATCCCCAGCTCCTCGCGCAACTCGCGGGTCAGCGCCGCCTCCGGTGTCTCGCCCGGCTTGATCTTGCCGCCGGGAAACTCCCACAGCCCGGCGAGCCGCTTGCCCTCCGGCCGGCGCGCCAGCAGCACCCGTCCCTCGGCGTCGATCAGCGCCGCCGCCGCCACCAGCACCAGCGGCCGCGTGCCGTCGGCGCCCGTCTCCTCGGGCGGGGCGGCGAACAGGTCGTCGCGGGTGGCCTCGAAGCGCAGCACCGGGCAGGCGCCGCCGCGGGCGAGGAACTCCTCGCTGCCCTTTCCCGTCTCGCGGAAGCCGATGCGCCGCAATACGGCGGCCGAGGCCGGGTTGTCGGCGGCCACCGTCGCTTCCAGGTGCTCGAGGTCGAGGTTGGCCAGCGCCCAGCGCGCCAGCCTGCCGGCGGCCTCGCTCGCCACCCCGTGCCCCCAGAACCGCCGTCCCACCCAGTAGCCCAGCCGCCCGACGCGCGCCGCCTTGTCGATGCGCAGGCCCACGCCGCCCACCAGCATCTCGCGCTCGCCCTCCACCCCGGTGATGGCGAGGTGGAAGGCGGCGCCCTTGGCCAGCTGCCCGGCGGCCGACTCGATCCACTCGGCGGCCAGCTCGCGCGAATAGGGGAAGGGCACGGCGGCGAGGTTGCGCGTCACCTCCCAGTCGTTGATCAACCGGTGCAGATCGGCCACGTCCCCGGCCCGGTAGGGCCGCAGCGTCAGGCGCTCGGTGGCGAGCGGCGCGAACGCCGCCGCGCGGCGCGACTCCGCATGGGGATGACGAGCCTGCATGACCTGGGAGTGCCGCAACCCTGCCGCGCCGGCAAGGCCCCTCGTTTCAGGAACGGTAGCTGCCGTTGATGTCGATGTAGCCGTGAGTGAGGTCGCAGGTCCACACCGTGGCCTTGCCGCGCCCGAGAGCGAGATCGACGCCGATGCGCACCTCGCGCCCGCGCATGTGCGCCGCCACCGGGGCCTCGTCGTAGTCTGCCACCACACTGCCCGCCGTCGCCACCATGGTATCGCCGATGGTCACCGAGAGCGTGTCGCGCTCCGCCGGCTCGCCGGCCTTGCCCACGGCGGCGACGATCCGCCCCCAGTTGGCGTCCTCGCCGGCCACCGCCGTTTTTACCAGCGGCGAATTGGCGATGGCCAGCGCCACCCGCTTGGCCGAGGCGGCGGAGACGGCGCCGGTCACGTTCACCTCCACCAGGTGCCGCGCGCCCTCGCCGTCGCGCACCACCATCAGCGCGAGCTCCCGCAGCAGGTCGGCGAGCTTGGCGGTGAAGTCGCGGAGTGCCGGCCCGCCCTCGGCCGGCACGCGCGGATGCTTCGCCTGGCCGGTGGCGAACAGGAACACGCTGTCCGAGGTGGAGGTGTCGGAATCGACGGTGATGTTGTTGAAGCTCGCCCCCACCGCCTTGCGCAGCGCCGCCTGCAGCGCGGCGGCCGGGATCCTGGCGTCGGTGAAGACGAAGCAGAGCATGGTGGCCATGTCGGGGGCGATCATGCCGCTGCCCTTGCAGAACCCCTGCAGCCGCACCTCCGCCCCGCCGATGCGCGCCGTGCGCACGGCGGCCTTGGGGAAGGTGTCGGTGGTCATCACCGCCCGCGCCGCGCGCTCCCAGGCGTCGTCGGCCAAGGCGGCGTGCAGTCCCGGCAGCGCCGCCGTCAGGCGCTCGGTCGGCAGCTTCTCGCCGATGACGCCGGTGGAGGCGAGCATCACCTCGCGCGGGCGGCAGCCGAGCAGCTCCGCCGCCGCCGCGGCCGAGGCGCGGGTGGCCTCCCGCCCGGCCCGGCCGGTGAACACGTTGGCGTTGCCGGAGTTCGCCACTAGGCCGCGCGCCCGCCCGGCCTTCAGCGCGTCGCGGCACCAGTCCACCGGCGCTCCGGGGCACTTGTTGCGGGTGAACACCCCGGCGGCGGTGGTGCCGGGGGCAAGTTCCACCAGGAACAAATCGTCGCGCCCCTTGTAGCGGATGCCGGCGGCGCCGGCGGCAAGCCGCACGCCGGCGAGCGGCGCCAGCGGGGGCAGGGGAACGGCGAGCGGCGAGACGGCACCCGGCATCGGAACACCTCCAACGAACCGGGCAGAGTATGACAAAACCCCAATGCCGTCACAACGCCGCGCGGCCGGCCCGGCGCCTCCGTCGTTGACCGCACCGGCCGAGGCTCCTATCTCACAGCCCTGCCCACCCGGCAGCTCGGGCGGGCAGTCGGGGGCTGGCGGCGAACCCGGGGGCGCCGCCGGACCCTTGCGCCTGCTTCCCTCCCCGGAAGGCCCGCCATGTTCGCCAGCATCGCCCGCGCCATTTTCGGCACCTCCAACGACCGCGCGCTCAAGGAGTACGAGCGCGGGGTGCCCGCGATCAACGCGCTCGAGCCGGAGATGGAGGCACTCTCCGACGCGGAGCTTGCCGCCAGGACGCCGGCGCTGCGCGCCCGCCTCGCCGATGGCGCCACCCTCGAGGATCTGCTTCCCGAGGCCTTCGCCGTGGTGCGCGAGGCGTCGAAGCGCACGCTGGGGCTGCGTCCCTTCGACGTGCAGCTCATCGGCGGCATGGTGCTGCACGACGGCAAGATCGCCGAGATGAAGACGGGCGAAGGCAAGACGCTGGTCGCCGCGCTCGCCGTCTATCTCAACGCCCTCGCCGGCAAGGGCGTGCACGTGGTCACGGTGAACGACTACCTGGCGAAGCGCGACGCCGAGTGGATGGGGCAGATCTACACCTTCCTCGGCATGAGCGTCGGCGTGGTGGTGCACGGCCAGGAGGAGCCGGAGAAGCGCGTCCAGTACGCGGCCGACATCACCTACGGCACCAACAACGAGTTCGGCTTCGACTACCTGCGCGACAACATGAAGTACCGCCTGGAAGACATGGTGCAGCGCGACTTCTCCTACGCCATCGTCGACGAGGTGGACTCCATCCTCATCGACGAGGCGCGCACGCCGCTCATCATCTCCGGCCCGGCCGAGGACTCCTCCGATCTCTACCGCACCGTCGATGCCGTGATGCGCGAGCTGGTGAAGGACGAGACCACCTTCGAGAAGGACGAGAAGCAGCGCACCGCCACCCTCACCGAGGACGGCTCGCAGCAGGTGGAGAACATGCTGCGCGAGGCCGGCATCATCACCGAGGGCAACCTCTACGACATCTTCAACGTCACCGTGCTGCACCACGTGCAGCAGTCGCTCCGCGCGCACGCCCTGTTCGCCCGCAACGTCGACTACATCGTCCGCCAGGACAAGCTCATCCTCATCGACGAGTTCACCGGCCGCATGATGGAGGGCCGCCGCTACTCCGAGGGCCTGCACCAGGCGCTGGAGGCGAAGGAGGCGGTGACGGTGCAACCCGAGAACCAGACGCTCGCCTCCATCACCTTCCAGAACTACTTCCGCCTCTACCCGAAGCTTGCCGGCATGACCGGCACCGCCGTCACCGAGGCGGACGAGTTCGCGGAAATCTACAAACTCGACGTGGTCGAGATCCCCACCAACGTCCCCTGCATCCGTCTCGATGCCGACGACGAGGTGTATCGCACCGCCGACGAGAAGAACGACTCGGTGGCGACGCTGATTGCGGAGGCGCAGAAGCGCGGCCAGCCGGTGCTGGTCGGCACCGTCAGCATCGAAAAGAGCGAGCACCTCTCCGGCATTCTGAAGAAGCGGAAAATTCCCCACCAAGTGCTGAACGCCCGCTACCACGAGCAGGAGGCGCGCATCGTCGCCCAGGCCGGTGCGCCCGGCGCCGTCACCATCGCCACCAACATGGCCGGCCGCGGCACCGACATCAAGCTCGGCGGCAACATCGAGATGCGGCTCAAGAACGAGCTCGCCGCCATCACCGACCCCGAGGAGAGGGCGCAGCGCGAGGAGCAGATCCGCGCCGAGGTCGCCCAGGGCTACGAGGCAGTGAAGCAGGCCGGCGGGCTCTACGTCATCGGCACCGAGCGCCACGAGAGCCGGCGCATCGACAACCAGCTGCGCGGCCGCTCCGGCCGCCAGGGCGACCCCGGCGCCTCGAAGTTCTTTCTCTCCCTCGAAGACGACCTGATGCGCATCTTCGGCTCCGACCGCATGGGCGGCATGCTGACGCGCCTCGGGCTCAGGGATGGGGAGGCGATCGTCCATCCCTGGATCAACAAGGCGCTGGAGAAGGCACAGAAGAAGGTCGAGGCGCGCAACTTCGACACCCGCAAAAGCGTGCTCCGTTACGACGACGTGATGAACGACCAGCGCCGTGAGGTGTATTCGCAGCGCCGCGAGTTCATGAAGGCCGACGACGTCTCCGCCACCGTGGCGGAGATGCGCGCCGAACTCATCGGCGCCCTCGTCTCCCGCCGCATCCCGGAGAAGGCCTTCGCCGAGCAGTGGCAGACGGCGGAACTCGCCGAGGACCTCCGCCAGTTGCTCGGTCTCGACCTGCCGGTGGTGGAGTGGGGGCGCGAGGAGGGCATCGACGAGACCCACATCCGCGAGCGCGTCGAGCAGGCGGCCGATGCGGCGATGGCCGCCAAGGCCGCCAATTTCGGCCCCGACTTCATGCGCTTCGTCGAGAAGAGCCTGCTCCTGCAAACCCTCGACGCGGTGTGGAAGGAGCATCTCCTCGCCCTCGACCACATGCGCCAGGGCATCGGCTTGCGCGCCTACGGCCAGCGCGACCCGCTGAACGAGTACAAGAGCGAGGCGTTTGCCCTGTTCAACGCCATGCTCGACGAACTGAAGGAGCGCGTCACCACGCTGCTCGCCCGCGTCGAGCTTGGCGCCGAGGAACCGGCGCCGCCGCCGCTGCCGATGGGTCTGGTGGCGAGCCACCCGGCGCCGGAGATGGTGCTCGCCGGCGGCGATGCCGAATACGAGATGGCGGAAGGCGGCGTCGCGCGGCTGTCCACGCAGCCGCTGCGCAACACCGCGGTCGATCCGAACGACCCGGAGACCTGGCGCTTTACCCCGCGCAACGCCCTGTGCCCCTGCGGCAGCGGCAAGAAGTTCAAGCACTGCCACGGCCGCACCATGTAGCGGGCGCCGACCCTGGCCCTTGCCCGCGGCGAAGCTTCCGTTTCGCCGCGGGCGTGGCCTGGGGTATGGCCGGCGCGCCTTTCCGGCAGGCTCAGGTCAGCAGGGCGTGGGCGCTCAGCAGGCCGGCGAGCGTAAGGTTGCCGGCGCCGGTCAGGGCGGCGATCTCGGTGCCCGTTCCCGTGCCGGTCGCGGCAATCGACACGAACGTGTCGCCGCTGCCGTAGTTGGTGACCTTCAGGTAGTTGCCGAGCGTCGATTTCGAGCCGTTCCACGTCGTCTCCGCCAGCGCCGCGTGCACGTTCAGCACGTCGTGCGCCGACAAGGCGAAGCCGATGATGGTGTCCATGCCGTCGCCGGCTCCGGGCAGCACGAAGGTGTCGCGGCTGCTGCCCCCGTCGGTGATCCAGTTGGTGCCGCCGCCGGCGTTGACGGTGTTGCCGCCGCCGCCGATGGTGATCGTGTCGTCGCCGGACCCGGTGGTGATGAACGCCATGCCGCCGAGGTCAGTCACCAGGTTGGTGCCGTTGCCCAGGGTGATGGTGTCGCGCGACCCGCCGATGTCCACGGTGTCGTTGCCGTTGCCGAGCGTCACTTTGGTTTTGCCGCCCGGCGCGCCGGTCACCGTGTCGTTGCCGTCGCCGCCCGTCACGGTGTTGCCCGAGCCGCCCAGCGCGAGGGTGACGTTGCCGCCGTCGACGTCGACCTTGGCCGTCCCGGCGCCGGCATTGATGATGTCGTTGCCGCCGTTGGCGTAGATCGTGTTGAGGAATCCGTAGGCGGTGATCAGGTCGTCGCCTGGGGTGCCGTTGATCACGTAGTGCCCCTTCGTCGGGCCGTTGATGATGGTGTACTGGAGCACGGTGAGGAAGGTGCCGCCGTTGCCGTCGCTGGCGACGGTGAAGCTGGTGCCCGATCCGGAACCGAGCGTCAGGGCCACGGTCTCGCTGCCGCCGGTCACGGTCAGCGTGCCGCCGATCAGCGTCGCCGACGTGGCCGTGCCGATGCCGAAGAGGTCGATCGTGTCGCCCACGGCGAAGTTGTCGATGGTCGCCGCCATCGCCGTCGGCGAAAGCAGGCCGAGCATTTCGAGCGTGCCGGAAGTGAAGGCGACGGTATCGGTCGCGGCGACCGCGGACACGTCGAGCGTCGCCCCGGAGCCGACCGCCAGCGTGCCCGTGCCGCCGACGGTGTCGTAGATCTGCAGCGTGGAG
>JAJXZO010000151.1 GCA_021780035.1 Pseudomonadota bacterium | reverse complement strand
GCGATGCGGGGAATCTCGTCGAAATGGGCAAGGATGCGGGCGGCCTCGTCGGCGAAGGCCGCGCCCTGGTCGGTGAGCGCCAGACGGTGGCGGCGCCGGTCGAACAGAGAAAGGCCGAGTTCCGCTTCGAGCAGGGTCAGGAGACGGGACAGCGCCGGCTGGCTCGTGTTGAGCAGGCGGGCGGCCGCGCTCGCCGAGCCTTCGCTCGCCACCGCCCGGAAGGCGCGCAGGGCCTTGATGTTCATGCGCGAATTCTATCATTCCATCGACTCAATGCAATTTCGGCATGGTGCGGGCGCTCTAAGCTGCCCTCTCCCACACAGGAGGCGCCCATGGCCATTTCCAGCCCCACCGCCGATGCCGCCGTTCCCGCCCTGCCGCCGCTTTCCGAGGCCATCGTGCAGGATCGGCGGCTGTGCTGGCGGGAAGCGGGCACAGGCCCGGCCCTGGTGTTCCTGCATGGGCTTTCCGGCAGTTCGGCAAGCTGGCGCTACCAGTTCGCCGCCTTCGCGGACCGCATGCGGGTGATCGCCTGGGACGCTCCCGGCTACGGCGGCTCCGACCCGTTCGCCGCCGCCGCGGGCGAGCCCGTTCCCGCGACCTACGTGGCGGCGCTGGCCGGCCTGCTGCGCCACCTCGGCGCACGCGACATCACCCTGGTCGGCCACTCCATGGGCGGCGTGCTCGCCGCCACGCTGGCGGCGGCGGGCGAGGTGCCGCTGCTGCGGCTCGTGCTTTCCTCCACGCACCCCGGCTATGCCGCGCCCGCCGGCAGCCCGGCCTCGCCCGGCCTCGCGGAGAGGCTGGCGCAGCTCGCGAGCCTGAGCCCGGCGGAATACGGTGCACGGCGCGCCGCCGGCATGGTAGCGCCGCGCGCCTCGGCGGCGGTGCGGGAACTGGTGGCCGGGGCCGCGGCCGAGGCACGGCCGGAGGGCCTGTTCGCCGCCACCCGCATGCTGCAGTTCGCCGATATCCGGCCGATCCTGCCGAAGCTGGCGCTGCCGGTGCTGGTGCTCGACGGCGACGAGGACCGGGTGGTGCGGCCGGACCTGCGCGCCGAACTCCTGGCGCTGACCCCGGCGACCAGCCATCGCACGCTCGCGGGCGTCGGCCACGCCGCCTACCTGGAAAACGCGAACGCCTACAACGCGGCGCTGGCGGACTTCCTGGCCCTCACCGGCAACGCCCGCCGCGCCTGAGCGGGCCAATCATCACGGAGGAAACGTCATGCTGGGATTTCTCATCGGCTTCGCCGTGACCGCGGCGGTGGTCTGGCTGATCGTTCGCAACTACCAGGCGCAGACGGTGCTGCTGCTCGCCGGCCTGGTGCTTCTCGGCCTCACCGTGCTGCTGGTGCCGGGAGGCAAGGTGCTCTACCCGCACGCCAAGACCACCGGCTGGAGCGGCTTCGATGTGTTCGCCTACGCCAAGGGCGCGCTGTCGGGGCAGACAGCCGGCATCGGCATGCTCATCATGGCGGCCGGCGGCTTCTCCCGCTACATGGACCGCATCGGCGCCACCGACACCATGGTGACGCTGTGCATCCGCCCGTTGCAGGCGCTGAAGGCGCCCTACGTGGTTCTCGCGCTGGGCTACGCGCTGGGGCAGATCTTCCACATCTTCATTCCGAGCGCGGCGGGGCTCGCCATGCTGCTGCTGGTGACCTTCTTCCCCACGCTGGTGCGGCTCGGCGTGAGCGAGGCGGCGGCGGCGGCGATGATCGCCACCACCGGGGTGATGGACCTCGGCCCCTCCTCGGGCGGCACCAACCTCGCCGCCCGCATCGTCGGGCTCTCCCCGGTGGACTATTTCGTCTTCCACCAGATTCCGGTGGCGGTGGTGGCGTGGGTGGCCATCACCATCCTCACCTACATCAGCGCCCGCTGGTTCGACCGCGCGGCGGCGCGGGCCACCGCCGCCGCACCCATGCCCGCCGCGCCCGCCCCCGCCGCACCCGCGCAGGCAGGCCGCGAGAAGCGGACTGCGCCCGCGTTCTACGCGCTGCTGCCGATGCTGCCGCTGACCCTGATCCTGGTGTTCAGCCCGCTGGTGGTCGGGCGCGTGCGCCTCGACGTCATCACCGCCATGCTGATCGGCGGCCTCGTCGCCTTCGGCTGCGAAATCGCCGTCCGGCGCGATGCGCGCGCCGCCATGGCCGGCTTCATGGCCTTCTTCCAGGGCATGGGGCAGATGTTCACCGACGTGATCTCGCTGCTCGTCTGCGCCAGCGTGTTCGCCGCCGGGCTGAAGGCGGTAGGCGCCGTCGATTTCCTCATCGCCGCCGCCCGCGCCAGCGGCTTCGGCGCGGTGCCGATGATGCTGGTGATGGCGGCGATCGTCATCTTCACCTCCGTCATCACCGGTTCGGGTGTGGCGGCGTTCTTCTCCTTCGCGCCGCTGGTGCCGAAGATCGCCTCCGGGCTCGGCGTGTCGGCGGCGAAGATGCTGCTGCCGATCCAGCTTTGCGCCGGGCTCGGCCGCTCCGCCTCGCCGGTCGCGGGCGTGGTCATCGCCGTGAGCGGCGCGGGACGCTGCTCGACCATGGAAATCGTCCGCCGCACGGCGATCCCGGTGGCGGGCGGCATCCTGGTGGCGCTGGCGCTGGGCGGCGCTTTGCTCTGACCGATGAAAAAACCGTTCCCCGCGCCGGCCGTTGATCTCCGTCAAGGCGCGGGGCGGGCAAGTCTGCTTCGTTCTGGAACTGGCTTTCGCGTCGGGTTGGTGCAAAACTGTATCCGCTCGCGAGAGCCAACGAACGCAGGCGAAACCCGCAACCACTTCCAGCAGGAGGGCCCTCGCGCAGCCCGACGGCGCGGCGCGAGGCGGCACGCAGAACATGAAAATATACAAGGCGATCAACAAGGTACCAGGCGGCCTGATGGTCGTGCCGCTGTTCCTCGGCATGGTCATCAACACCTTCGTGCCCGGTCTGCTGAAGATCGGCGGCTTCACCGAGGCGCTGAGCAGCGTCGGCTACCCGACCATCCTCGGCATGTACCTGTTCACCGTCGGCACCAAGATGACGCTGCGCACCGCGCCGCGCATGCTGAAGCGCGGCTTCGGCATTCTGTTCGTCAAGGTGGGCTTCGCCATCTGCATCGCCCTGGCGGTGGCGCGGCTGGCCG
>JAJXZO010000126.1 GCA_021780035.1 Pseudomonadota bacterium | reverse complement strand
CGCGCTCGCGCCCAGGCCGCCACCCAGCGCCTGCTCAGCGAGCCGGTGCACTATCCGCCAACGCAGACCGCCGCCGCCACGCCGCCGAAGCCGCGCATGAAGACCACCACCGCCTCCTGGTCCTCGGACCACAACCAGGGCGTGCACGGCAGCGCCACCCTGGTCGATGCGCAGCAGACCACCGGCGGCGAATGCCGCACGGTGCGCGAGGTGGCCTATGTCGGCGGCCAGGAAACCACCCAGAACACGCGCTATTGCCGCGGCGCCGACCGCGAATGGGTGGCGCAATCGTGAGATGTTGCGCATGAAGATGGGGCGCATGAAGGTGGGGCGGATGAAGGTGGGGCTGCTCGTCGCGACCTCCCTGCTGCTCACCGCCGCCGCACCGGCGGACGAGCCGCTGATCATCGAGAACGGCGTGCGCGCCGCACCCGCGCCCGAACCGATGCCGGCACCGCCGCCGCCTCCCCTGCCGGAAAAGACCGCCGAGCCGGCGCCGCAGCCGAGCGCGGCCGCCGCCCCCGGCCATCAGCCGACGCCGGCCGAACTCTGCGCCAAGGGACGGCTGTTCTTCTGCGACTCGCTGAATTTCGCCATCCAACACGCCGGCCGGCGGCGCAGCCTGGTGCTGCAGGGCGGCATCGGCGCCGGCGATACCGCCCGCTTCCGCACCGCCATGGAGCAGGCCGGCCCGATCGACGAGATCATGCTCGATTCGCCCGGCGGCGTGCTGGAAGAGGGCCTCGCCATCGGCCGCATCGTGCGGGCGCGGAAACTCACCACCCACGTGCCCAACGGCTTCGCCTGCATCAGCGCCTGCAACTTCGTCTTCATGGGCGGCGTCGTGCGCTACGTGGATCCCGGCGGCGTGTTCATGGTGCACATGTTCACCGCCTCCGGCTCGGAGGATTTCATCGCCGACATCGCCACCGAGACGCGCGAGAAGGGCCTGCCCTCCACGGTGCGCGCGATCGAGCAGGAAGCCGCCGAGACGGCCGCCAAGGTGGCGCGATACCTGGTCGAGATGTCGGTCTCGCTGCGCTTCCTCACCGAGTTCGCCGCCATCCCCAATGCCAATCCGCGGCGGCTGAACGCCGACGAGCTGCGCCAGTACAACCTCGTCAACACCGATTGATCCTCCCCGATTGACCGGGCCGGCCGGCTGACGGCAGGCTGCGTTCCGAGATGCAGACCGTCCACAGCCTCGCCGCGCTCCGCACCGCGCTGGCCGCCCGGCCCGCGCCGGTGCTGGTGGCGACCATGGGCAGCCTCCACGCCGGCCATATCGCCCTGCTGGCCCGCGCCCGCGCCCTCGCGGACGGCGCGCCAGGGACGGTACCGGTGGTGGCGAGCATTTTCGTCAACCGGCTGCAATTCGGTCCGAGCGAGGATTTCGACCGCTATCCGCGCGGCCTGGCGCGCGACGCGGCGCTGCTCGAGCAGGCCGGCTGCGACCTGCTCTTCGCCCCCGACGAGGCGGCGATGTATCCCGAGCCGCAGACCTTCCGCGTCCGCCCGGACCCGGATCTCGCCGGCCGGCTCGAGGGCGAGCAGCGTCCGGGCCATTTCGAAGGCATGGCCACGGTGGTGATGAAGCTGTTCCAGATGGTCCAGCCCAGTGCCGCCACCTTCGGCAAGAAAGACTATCAGCAGCTGCTCATCGTCCGCCGCATGGTGGCGCAGTTCGCCATGCCGCTCGCGATCGAGCCGGTGGAGACGGTGCGCGAGCCGGACGGGCTGGCGTTGTCCTCGCGCAACGTCAATCTCGGCGCCGCCGAACGGGCCGAGGCGCCGCGCCTGAACGCGACGCTGCGCTGGCTGGCGGCGCAGGCCGAGGCCGCCGCCGACCCTGCCCGCCTCGCCGCGCTCGAGGCGGAGGCGATGGCCCGGCTCGCCGAACGGGGCTGGACCCCCGGCTATGTCACGCTGCGCCGCCGCGCCGATCTGCGCCCGCCGGGCGGCGGCGACGGGCCGGAACACCTCGTCGCCCTCGGCGCCGCGCGTCTCGGCACCGTGCGGCTGATCGACAATCTGGAATGCTGAGCGCCGGTTGAGCCTGGCCGGGCACCGACCTATCCTTCCCGCTCGACCGGGAGGAACCCCATGACCGAGACACCGATCCGCCCCCTGCGCGGCCAGGACGAACTGCGCCGGCTGCTGCACCCGGCCAGCATCGCCGTGGTCGGCGCCTCCGCCCGCGCCGGCGCCTTCGGCGAGCGCGTCGCGGCCAATCTCGGCCGCTTCGCCGGCCGCGTGCATCTCGTCAATCCGCGCGCCGAGCGCATCGGCGAGCGTCCCTGCTACCCCTCGGTCGGCGCCCTGCCGGAGGTGCCGGACTGCGTCGTCATCGCCACCCCGCGCGAGGCGGTGGAGGCGGTGATCGGCGAATGCGCCGCCGCCGGCGTCGGCGGGGCGGTGGTGTTCGCCTCCGGCTACAGCGAGACGGCGCGCCCCGAGCACGTCGCCGCCCAGCAGCGCCTCGTCGCCATCGCGCGCGAGACCGGGCTGCCCATCGTCGGGCCGAACTGTCTCGGCATCGTCAACTACGCCGCGCGCGCCTGGATGACCTTCTTCACCCCGCCGCCGCAGGAGAGCATCCGTCCGGCCTCGATCGGCGTCGTCAGCCAGTCCGGCGCGCTCGGCTTCGCCATGGCGCAGGCGGTGGAGCACGGCGCCTCGGTCTGCCATCTGCTCACCTCGGGCAATTCCTGCGACGTGGACATGGCCGACTACGTCGCCTACCTGGCCGGCGAACCGGCCTGCAAGGCGATCGCCTGCATGTTCGAGGGCATGACCGAGCCGGCGCGGCTGATCGCGGCGGTGGAACGCGCCAGCGCCGCGGGGCGGCGGGTGGTGATCTGCAAGATCGCGACCGGCGCCAGCGGGGCGGCGGCGGCGCTCTCGCACACCGGCTCGCTCGCCGGCTCGGACGCCGCCTGGCGCGCCGCCTTCGCCCGCGCCGGCGCGGTGGTGGTGGAGGATTTCGAGGCGGTGATGGAAGCCGCCGCCTTCTTCGCCAAAGCGCCGGCGCCGGCGGCCGCGGGGAAGGCCGGCATCGCCGTGCTCGCCACCTCCGGCGGCGCTGCGATCATGGCCGCCGACAAGGCCGACAAATACGAAGTCGCCCTGCCCCAGCCCGCGGCGGCGA
>JAJXZO010000053.1 GCA_021780035.1 Pseudomonadota bacterium | reverse complement strand
CGGCGCTCCGTCGAGCGTCGCGAACGGAGCGATCGCCCGCACCGTCACCGCCTCAGACACGCGGCACCCCGCCACCCGCATTCGGGTCCACCGGCGGCAGCACCAGCGTCACCAGCCCGACCAGCACAGGGTCGGACAGCCCGTTGAGCTGCGCGATGCGAATCCACTGCGTCGCATCGCCCAGATGCCGCGCGGCGATCTCGTAGAGATTGCCGCCCGCGACCGTGATCGTCGTCGTCCCGCTCATGCCGCCCCCAATGAAGCGTTGCCGGCGGCGCGGCCGAGATAGGCGGCGGCCCCGCCCAGCGCCGCGAGCGACAGGCTCGCCGTGCCCATCGCCTGCAACGCCCGCGTCGCCGCCGAGGCGCCGGCGCTCGCGCCGAACGCGCCCTGCGCCGCCGCCAGCCCGCTCTCCGCCGCGCTCAGCGCGCCGCCCACAACCCCCTGCGCCGCGGCAATGCTGCCGGGCGACGTCGCCGCCACCGGGCCGAGCGAAAGTCCCGCCAGCCCGGCCAGGCCACCGGCGCTGACGAGATCGAGCCCCGCCTGCGCCAGCGCGTCCGGCACCGCCGTCACCAGGTTCTGCGCCTCGACCAGCTCGATCGAGAACGGAATCCACCAGGGTTTCTCGTAAACCGCGACGAAATCCGCGATCACCACCTCAAAGGCGAAGCCGCTCCAGGCCAGCGGCAGGGTCGCCCCCGCCGCCCGCGCCACATCGAGCAGTTGCGCCCGCGCCTCGGCATCGGGGCCGGAGAAAGTGCCCGCGAAACGGATGATCCCCGCCGCCGCGCCGAGCGTGTCGATCACGCGGCCGCCTCCCGGCAGCTCATGCACCGCCAGCCGCTGGCAGCCGCCGAACTCGATCGCCTGCGGCACCTCGAAATCCCGGAAGGCAACGCCGCCCAGCGTCACCATGATCGCCGCCATCTTCCGCCTCCCGCTTTCAGAATCCCGGCTTGCGGCCCGGGAACACCGGCGACATGCGCGTGTCGTATCCGGTCACGCCCGAAGGCGGCCGCCGCGCCTCGTCGCCGAACAACCCGCCGAGCCAGCGGCCGAGATCCATCCGCTCCGGCGCCGCGAACCGCGTCTCCGGCCGCACCGCCGCCGCCGCCAGCCCCGTTGCCTCCGCACCGACCGCCCGCCCCGGCACGACCGGCGCCACCGGTCGCGCCGACGCTGCGGATGAAACATGAGCCCCATTCCAGGCATGCGGCCCGGAGCGACCTGACGCCACATGCGGGGCCACCACGCGGCGCGAAGCCGCCATCGCCGGAGCCCCGGCGCGCAGGGCGGTGTGGATCAGCGGCACGTCCCGCGCCACCACCCGCCTCGACCGTTCCATCGGGGTCCGCCGCGCCGGCAAATGCGCGCCCGCCAGCCGGATCTCCGGCCCGAAGCCGTGCGCCACGCGCCGCCCCGTCACAGCCGCAGCCCACAGGCCGGGGCGGAACGAAGCATAATGCAGCGGATGCCATGGATGCCGCGCGCGATCCGTCGGAAACCGCGCGGCATGTTGCCATCCACCGGGCCGTGCCCACACCGCCCCGCCGTCGCGGCGGCTGGTCGGAAACGCCCCAGGCGCCGCCTGCATGGCGGACGTCACCGCCCGCCGCATTCTCCGCGCCACCGAGCGCAGCCGGCGGGGCGCGATCCGCCCGAACCCGCCCCGCGCCAGCCCGGCGAACCGCGCCCCCGCACCGTCGCGCCATCTCACACCTGCACCCACGCCATCGCCTTCCAGTCGAATGTCAGCCCGTCCAGCTCCCCGCACGCGACGACGAACGCGATCCGCTCCGCCTCGCCGAGCGTGAAGGCCACCTCGAACGGCACCCCGCGCCCGACCAGGTAGAGACAGTCGATCAGCGCGGGGTGCCGGCTCAGTTTCCCGCGAGCGCCTTCACCGTATCGGCATCCTCCGGCTGCAACGCCGCCGCCGCCGCCTCGATGCCCGCCTCGCCGAGCCGCTCGACGGCGTTTTCCACCGCCGCCTCGCTCGCCGGAAACGGCAGCGGCACGCCATCGATCGCGCTGACCGACGCCGCCAGCGAGGCGACGCCGAGATACGCCTCGTTCATCGACAGCTCCGGCCCGAGCGCCTTGAACAGGCGCAGCCGGTCGAGCATCGTCAGCGGCCGCAACGCGAGCACCCGCCCGCGCGCGTCCTCCACCGCGCCGCCGCTCATACGCGCCTGCGCGTCGAGGCGAAGAAGTCGAGCTTCTGCGCCACCGGCATGTCGCCGCGATACACGCCCGCCGAGCTGAGCTTGAACACGACCCCATCGAACTGGTAGGTCGAGGTCGATCCGTCAGTTTCATTCACATATTGATAGAGCGTTCCCGGCGGGATCGCCTGCCCCGACAGATAGGCCTGCTCGATCTGCGCCATGAAATCGTCGGCCGCCGAGGTGCCGCGGTCGAGCAGGAAACTTCCCTGCCATCCCCTCGGCAGTTCGGCGCCGAGCTGCACCCCGTCGAGCCGGTCGACGCGCACGCTCTGCGTCACCTGGCTCACCTCGAATCCGGTCACATGGGCAAGATCGACCCGGCCGAACGGCCCCATGACGACGAGCTGGCAATCATTGCCAACGGTAAACGTGTTGTATGGCATCTGCTACCTCACACCGTGCCCTGGGGCAGGGTCTGCTGGCTGACCTGCACGGTCTGCCCGCCCTCGACATTGACGATGAACCGCTCGTTGATCGCCTGGTACTGCACCTGCACATCGGCCTGCACATAGCCAAGCCCGGTGCGCGAAGGCGGATTGTTCGAGGCATCGCACACCACCGCGAAGGGCAAAGCCCCGTTGGTGGTGCCGAGCATGCCCTGGCCGAGCATCGTGTTCAGGAAGGCCAGCAGCGTGCCGCGGATGCGGCGGAACAGCGTCTCGTTCACCAGCTGGCCGACATACTGCCCCATCCCCGCCGACAGGGTGGCGGCGATGTAGTTGGTCATGCGGGTGTAGTTGTCGCCGTTGGTGGCGCTGTCGGACGAGGCGTTGAACCCGCCGCGCACGCCCCAGAACGCCCCGCCCGGCTGCGGATTGGCGATCACGTCGATCCCGGCCGACATCAGCGCCGACAGATCGGCCGACGAATAGGTGCTGGTGGTGCCGGATGCGGCGCGCCCCGATTTCTGGCTGCCGACGA
>JAJXZO010000149.1 GCA_021780035.1 Pseudomonadota bacterium | reverse complement strand
CGCAGCCGGTGGGGCCGATCATCAGGATGTTCTTCGGCACCACCTCCTCGCGCAGCGATTCGGGCAGTTGCTGGCGGCGCCAGCGGTTGCGGAGCGCGATGGCCACCGCCCGCTTCGCCTCCTGCTGGCCGACGATGAAGCGGTCGAGTTCGGAGACGATCTCGCGCGGGGAGAAGGTGGGGGTTTCCATCAGCGGGCCTGCGGCAGGGTTTCGACGATCACCGAGCGGTTGGTGTAGATGCAGATGTCGGCGGCGATGCCCATGGCGCGGCGCGCCACCTCCTCGGCGGAAAGGTCGGGCAGCGTGATCAGCGCGCGGGCGGCGGCGAGCGCGTAGTTGCCGCCCGAGCCGATGGCGATGAGCCCGTCCTCCGGCTCCAGCACGTCGCCGGTGCCGGTCAGCGTGAACGAGCGCTCCAGGTCCGCCACCGCCATCATCGCCTCCAGCCGGCGCAGGTAGCGGTCGGTGCGCCAGTCCTTCGCCAGTTCCACGCAGGCGCGCTCAAGCTGGCCGGGGAAGCGTTCGAGCTTCGCCTCCAGCCGCTCCAGCAGGGTGAAGGCGTCGGCGGTCGCCCCGGCGAAGCCGGCGAGGATGGAGCCGTTCTGGCCGATGCGCCGCACCTTGCGGGCGTTGCTTTTCACCACCGTGGCGCCGAGCGTCACCTGCCCGTCGCCCGCCATGGCCACCTGTCCGGGGCGGCGGACGCAGAGAATGGTGGTGCCGTGCCAGCCGGTGGGATCGGCGGCATCGCCGCCCGCGGAATTGTGCTGCATGATCGCCCGAGATGGCCCGCTTTGGCGCGGCGATCAAGGGTTTCGTCGCCCGGATGGCGGCAGCCGCTTCCGCCGCGCCGCCAATTCGGGTAGTGCTGCCGGCATGAACAACGCATCTCCCCGTACCGCGACCCTCCGCCGCGTCACCGCGGAGACCGACATCAGCCTCACCCTCGCGCTCGACGGCGCCGGCCGCGGCACCATTGCCACCGGCATCGGTTTCCTCGACCACATGCTGACGGCGCTGGCACGGCACGCCCTGTTCGACCTCGACGTGACGGCGAAGGGCGACCTCGGGGTGGACTTCCACCACACCACCGAGGACATCGGCATCGTCCTCGGCCAGGCCCTCGCCCAGGCGCTGGGCGAGAAGCGCGGCATCGGCCGCTTCGGTTCGGCGCTGGTGCCGATGGACGAGGCGCTGGTGGAGGCGGCGGTCGATCTCTCCGGCCGGCCCTATCTCGCCTGGGGGGTGGGGTTCGGCCGCGACAAGGTGGGCGACATGGACACCGAGTTGTTCGAGGAGTTCTTCCGCGCGCTCGCTTTCAACGGCCGCTTCACCCTGCACCTCACCGCGCGGGCCGGCCAGAACGCCCACCACGTGGCGGAGGCGAGCTTCAAGGCGGTGGCGCGCGCGCTGCGCGCGGCCTGCGCGCCGGACGCGCGCCTCGCCGGGGCGATTCCTTCCACCAAGGGCGCGCTGTGAAGATCTGGACGGTGCATCACCGTCCGGGCGCCCCCGTGGTGCTGGTGCGGGAGGCGTTCTCCTGGGCGGCGGCCGTGTTCGGGCCGCTGTGGCTGCTCGGCAAGGGGGCGCTGCCGTGGGGCGTCGCGGCCCTGCTCGCCGAGGCGGCGGTGGCGCGCTTCGTCCCCCACGGCTGGCTGTATCTCCTGGCGCTCGTCCCCTTCTGGGGCTTCTGGGGCAACGACATCTGGCGCCTTTTCCTGTCGCGGCACGGCTTCGCCCTCAGCGGCGTGGTGACCGGCTCCGGCTATGAGGCGGCGCTGGTGCGCCTGTTCGACCGCGAGCCGGTCCTGCTGCGGGAGGAACTGGCATGAAGGTCGTGGTGATCGACTACGGCAGCGGCAACCTCGCCTCGGCTTCCCGGGCGCTGGCGCTCGCCGCCGGGCAAACCGGCATCGCCGCCGATGTGGTGGTTTCCGCCGACCCCGCCGAGGTGGCCGCCGCCGACCGCCTGGTGCTGCCGGGTCAAGGGGCGTTCGCCGACTGCGCCGCCGGGCTTGCCGCCATTCCCGGCCTGCGCGAGGCGCTGCTCGCGGGCGTGGCGGCGGGCAAACCCTTCCTCGGCATCTGCGTGGGCATGCAGCTGATGGCCGAGCGCGGGCTCGAGCACGCCGTCACCCCCGGCTTCGGCTGGATCGGGGGCGAGATCGCGGCCATGGCGCCCGAAGGCGATTTACGCCTGCCGCACATGGGCTGGAACGAACTGCGCTTCGCTCCCGGCGCGCACCCGCTGCTGGCGGGGCTTTCGCCCGGCGACCACGCCTATTTCGTCCACTCCTACGCCCTCGTCGGCGGGCGCGCGGAGGAGCGCATCGCCACCACCGACTACGGCGGCGAGGTGGTGGCGGTGGTGGCGAAGGCGAACATGGCCGGCACGCAGTTCCACGTGGAGAAAAGCCAGAAAGTGGGGATTCGCATCCTCGGCAACTTCCTCGGCTGGCGTCCCTGAGATGGGCGAGTGGCAGGGGGAGGTCCGGCGCGACGACGCTCTGGTTGAGCGTGTCAGCGCCTTCACCGACGACGATCTGGCGTCGCTGTGCGAGGCGGTGAGCGCCGCCATCATCGAGGGCGGCAACTTCGGCTGGGCGCAGCCGCCGGAGCGGGCGGCGCTCGAGGCCTATTTCCGCGGCCTGCTGCTGGTGCCGGAACGCTCGCTGTTCCTCGCCCGCGCCGACGGCGTGGTGGTGGGCTCGGCGCAACTGCTCCGCCCCTCGCGCAACAACCAGGCGCAGGCGTTTTCCGCCACGCTGAAGCAGTTGTTCATCGCCCCCTACGCCCGCCGCCGCGGCCTCGCCCGCATGCTCGCCGACAGGGTGGAGGAGCGGGCGCGCGCCATCGGCTGCCAGGTGATGAACCTGGAACTGCGCGAGGGCCAGGGCGAGGCCGTCGCTTTTTTCGAATCGATCGGCTACCGCCGCTGGGGCGAGCATCCGGCCTACGCGCGGGTGAACGGCCGCACGCTCCGGGGCTTCTACTACTACAAGCCGCTGCAGCCCGGCGGAGTGGTGGCCTGATGACCCTCACCCTCTATCCCGCCATCGATCTCAAGGGCGGCGCCTGCGTGCGCCTGAAGCGCGGCGACATGGCGGAAGCCACCGTCTACGCCGAAAATCCCGGCGCGCAGGCCCGCGCGTGGCAGGA
>JAJXZO010000055.1 GCA_021780035.1 Pseudomonadota bacterium | reverse complement strand
GGGCACCATCGACACCAAGGAGAAGTTCGAGGCCAACCGCCTGCGCATGGCAAAGATCGTCTGGGCGGACATGGAGGCCAACAACTCCCGCGAGTGCCGCTCCTGCCACGAGGTGGAGGCGATGGACCTGCACGCGCAGACCGAGGCAGCAAAAACCGGCATGCAGCCAGGCCTGAAGACCGGCCAGACCTGCATCTCCTGCCACAAGGGCATCGCCCACCACCTGCCGAGGTCCCCGGCCCCGGTTGCGGCCGCCGTCTCTCCCGCCCCGGCCGCGCCGCCGGCAGCCCCCGCCACGGCGGCGCCCGCATCCACCGCCGCGCAACCCACGGTCAAGGCGGCCGCCTTCATCGGCCAGCCGACCGTGCCGCTGGCCGCCGCGCCGGGCGGCGCCGCCACCGGCGAACTCGATGTCTCCGTGCCGCTCACCACGGTCGCCACCGAGGGCGCCGACGCCAAGGTCACGCTGACGCTCTGGCAGAAGGGCGCGGCGGCGGCGGCGGGACCGCTGTTCAATGCCCCGAACGGCTTCGAACTCGGCCGCCTCGACGACCCTGCGAAGGCGGGCGCGAAGGCGGGCGCGGCGATTTCCGGCTGGGTTCCGGTGACGCTTTCGGGCTTCGTCCCCGCCAAGGCCATCGTTTCCAGCCTCGACCCGGTGTGGAGCAACATCGAGAGCAACTACCAGTTCACCTGCGGCGCCTGCCACGCGTTGCACGACCCGCACGATCTGACGCCCGCGCAGTGGGCGCCGGAAATGATCACCATGGCGAAGAACGCCAACATGCAGCCTGCGGATGCGACAGCGATGCTCAAGTGGCTGCAGACGCAATCGGCAACGCCGAAAGCCGGCAACTAGCGGCACAGGCAACGGAGAACAGGGCGATGGACGACGATCTCGAACGCAACACGGCGACAGCGGAGGGGCTTTCGCGCCGCACTCTCCTCGCCGGCACCGCCGCCGCGGCATCCGTGCCGCTGATGGCGGCGGCACCAAAGACGGACAGCCTGATCCTGCCGCCGGTCGGCAAGGCGGAAATCCTCACCACTGCCGACAACGAGGGGCTGATCAACGTCCACCTGCAGGACGGCAAGGTGATCGGCGTCTCCAGTCTCGATTCGCCGCACAACGTCGCCTCGCCGATGGGTCTCGCCTGGTACCAGCGGGCGATCGCGTCCGACCGCATCCTTCACCCGATGATCCGCACCGACTGGAAGCCGAACGGCGGCGGCAACCCCGCCACCCGCGGCGAGCCGAAGTACCGCCGCGCCAGCTGGGACGAGGCGCTCACCCTGGTCGCCGGCGAACTGAAGCGGGTGAAGGAGAAATACGGCAACGAGGCGATCTTCGGCGGCGTCGTGGGCGGCTGGACCACGGCGGGCAACCTGCATGCCAAGCTCGCGCAGTTCGGCCGCTTTATGGGTCTCTACGGCGGCTTCACGCCCCGGCTCGGCAACAAGAGCTACGCCTGCTGGCAGTATGCCGCGCCCTATTCCTGGGGCGTGATGTACCCGAACGATTCGATGGCCGACACCATGGCCAACAGCAACGGCCTCATCCTTTGGGCCACTGACCCGATGGACTGCGGCAAGCCGATCGCCATGGGCTACGGCCGTCTCCGCCAGTGGCTGGAACAGCTGAAGGGCCGCGGCGTGCGCATGATCGCCATCGACCCTCTCCTCACCGAATCGGGGCGCATGTGCGACGAGTGGCTGCCCATACGCCCCGGCAGCGACGTCGCACTTATGGCGGCGATGGCCTACTACATGATCAGCGAAGGCAAGGCCGACCGGAAGTTCCTCGACACCTACACGGCGGGCTACGAGCCGTTCCGCAAGTACATCATGGGCGAGCAGGACGGGGTGAAGAAAACCCCTGAGTGGGCCGCGAAGCTCACGGATCTCCCCGTCGAGCGCATCGTCGCGCTGGCGAAATACTACGCCGAGACACCGAAAGTGAAGATCATCTGCTCGCGCGGCATCCAGCGCTGCGACCACGGCGAGCAGAACGTGCGCATGGTCATCACGCTCGGGTTGCTGAAGGGCGAGATCGGCCTTCCCGGCGGCGGCCTCACCTTCGAGATCCCCGGCACCGCCCCCACCGGCGAGGCGATGGCGAAGGGCCGTGGCCCCGCCTTCTTCCCGGCGGCCCCGAATCCGGTGAAGCAGGTGCTGCTCGACCAGCACCTCGCCGATTCGCTGCTGCACGCGCCGGTCAGCCCGCAGCTCAACGGCAAGGCCTATCCCTACCCGCTGCCCGGCAAGTCGGAGTGCAAGCTCTCCTACTGGATGGGCGGGTCGATGCTGAACCAGCACGACGACGTCAACCTGAACCGCAAGGCCTACGCCAGGTTCGAGACGATGATCGTCCAGGACAGCTGGTGGACGCCGGGCGCGCGCATGGCCGACATCGTCCTGCCGGTGGCGTGCCTGTTCGAGCGCAACGACATCGTGCAGTTCTGGAACTACGTCGTCTGCCAGCACCAGATCCTGGAGCCGGCGGGCGAGGCCCGTACCGACTTCGACATCTTCAAGGACCTGTCGAAGCGCCTCGGCACCTACGACAAGTTCGTCATGGGCATGGAGACCGAGGACGCCTGGCTGCGCAAGCTCTACTCCTTCGCCCAGGCGCCGATGAGCTACGACGAATTCCGCAAGGCCGGCTTCTACAAGCTTCCGGTGGACGACACTCCCTACGTCGCCTTTTCCGATTTCCGCGCCGACCCGAAGGCGCACCCGCTGGCCACGCAGTCGGGCAAGTTCGAGATCTACTCGGAGAAGATCGCCGGCTACAAATACGCCGGCTGCCCGCCTTCGCCCGAGTTCGTCGAGCCGGTGGAGTGGCTCGGCAGCCCGCAGGCGGCGAAGTTCCCGCTGCACCTCATCAACAAGCATCCGCGCTGGCGGCGCCACTCCTCGTACGACAACGTGCAGTCGCTGCAGCGGTTCAGCAAGATCAACGGCTACGAGCCGCTGACGATGAACCCGGCCGACGCCGCCGAGCGGGGGTTGAAGGAAGGCGACGTGGTGCGGGTGTTCAACGACCGCGGCGCGGTGCTGTGCGGGCTCCGCGTCACCGACGAGATCCGCGCGAAGGTGGTGATGCTGCAGGAAGGCTCCTGGTACCACCCGGCCGAGCCGGGGCGTATCGGCAGCATCGATGCCGGCGG
>JAJXZO010000068.1 GCA_021780035.1 Pseudomonadota bacterium | reverse complement strand
GCGCCGAGATCGAGCGCCGGCAGTTCGGGCGCCTTCGGTTCGATGAAGGGTTTGCCGAGATAGAAGGCGAGGCCAGTGCCGAACAGCATCATCGCGATCCCGACGGCGATCGGGTTGACCCGCGGCAGCGAGCAGATCGCCGCATGCAGCACCCCGAGCAATGCGCCGACCAGCGCCGCGGCCAGCACCCCAAGCCAGGGCGAGCCGGTGAGCCAGGCGACAGCGAAGCCGCTCATCGCGCCCATGACCAGCGTGCCTTCCAGTCCGAGATTGACGCGGCCGCTCTTCTCGGTGACCAGTTCGCCGAGGCTGACGAACAGGAACGGCGTCGAGACGCGAATGGCGCCGGCGAGCACCGCGACCGGCACGCCCCACCAGCCGATCCCGCTCATGCGCCACCCGCCTGCGCCGGACGCACCGGCTCGGGTGCGGCGCGCGGCGCCCGTGGGCGAAGCTTCAGCCGCAGCTTGCCCTGCAGCGTTTCACTGGCCAGCAGCATGATGAACAGCAGCCCGCGCAGTACGGTGATGGTTGCATCCGGCAGTTGCAGGCGCTGCTCGAGCAGTCCGCCGCTCGCCTCCAGCCCGCCCATCAGCACCGCGACCGGGATCACGGCCAGCGGGTTCTGGCGTGCCAGGAAGGCGACGAGGATACCGGTGTAGCCATAGCCCACGGCGAGGTCCGCACTGGCCGCGCCCTGCACCGCCGCGACCTCCACCATGCCGGCCAGCCCCGTCGCCATTCCGGCGAGCGCGGTGACGATGAGGATGAGGCGGCCCACAGGCAAGCCGACCAGCCGGCCGGCGCGCGCATTGGCGCCGACCACGCGGGCGGCGAATCCCCAGGTGGTGTGGAAGACGAACACATAGGCCAGGACACAAAAGACCAGTCCGAGAACCAGGCCGAGATGGATGTTGGTGCCGGGGATCGTACCGAGCATCAGCGCGTCCGGTAGCGACCGGGTCGAAGGCTTGTTCAGGCTGGCCGGGTCGCGCATCGCGCCTTCGACGAGTTGATCGCAGACGGCGATGGAAATGTAGGCGATCAGCAGAGAGGAAATCGTCTCGTTGACACCGCGCCAATGGCGCAGCGCACCGCACGCGGCGACCAGCGCCGCCCCGGTCGCCATGCCGGCGAGCGCCATGCCGGTGAGCACGAAGATGGCGGGCAGGCCGAGCGCGGCGAGCGGCAGGCCGGCGGCGATGGCGGCGACGCCACCAGCGACGAAGCCGCCCTCCGCGCCGATGACGATCAGGCCGATCTGGGCCGGCAGCGCCATCCCGAGCGCCGTGAGCAGCAATGGCGCGGCGCGCACCAGCGTGTTCTGCCAGGAGAACCAGGTGCCGAAGGCGCCGAGATAGACCAGGCCGTAGGCCTGCAGCGGATCGGCGCCGGCGGCGAGCAGGAACAGTGCGAAGGCGACGACGGTCGCTAGCAGCGCCAGCACGGGCGGGGCCGTCGCTTCCGCCAGCCGTACCAGCCGCATCGGCACTGCCTCAGCCGGTGCTGCCGATGACGCCGGCGACGAGATAGTTCATCTGCTCCAATACCAGGTCGAACTCGTCCACCGTCGTGCCGGCGCCGATCACGGTATTGCCCTTGTTGTCCTTCAGCGGGCCCTTGAAGACGGCAAAGCTGCCGGCCATGAACTGCTCCCGCACGGCATCAGCCTGCTTGCGTGCCGCCTCGGGAACGATCGCGTTGTAGGCGGAGTTGCGCACGAACCCCTCGCGGAAGCCGCCGCGGATCATGTTGGGGAGTGTCTTGCCAGCGATGAGATCGCCGACCAGACGCGGATAGAGCCCGGTCCAGTTCCACTCCGCGCCGGTCAAATAGGCCTTCGGCGCCAGTACCGCCTGGTTGGTGTGATAGCCGGTGCAGAAGATGCCACGCTTCTCGGCTGTTTCCATCACCACTTTGGGACTGTCCACGTGGCATGTGAGGACGTCCGCGCCCTGGTCGGCAAGGCTGTTCGCGGCCTCGGCCTCGCGCACGGGAAGGAACCAGTCGCCGGTGAAGACGACGGTGGTGGTGATCGACGGATCGACGCTTTGCGCGCCCAGGGTGAAGGCATTGATGTTGCGCAGAACCTGCGGGATCGGCTTGGCGGCGATGAAGCCCAGCTTCTTGGACTTGCTCATGTGCCCGGCGACGATGCCGGCGGTATAGACCGCCTGGCTGATGAAGCCGAAATAGGAATGAGCGTTGAGCGGCTCGCCCTCCTTCCACAAGCCTCCCGCGTGCAGGAATTGGACCTTCGGCTTGCTCTTTGCCAGACGCAGCACGAACGGATCGAAATAGCCGAACGAGGTCGGGAACAGGATCGATGCACCATCGAGGTTGATCATTCCGTCCATGGTGTTCTGCACCGCCACCGTCTCCGGCACGCGGGCCTGCTCCAGCACCGTGACGCCAGGCATCTTGCGCACCGCCGCAGCGCCTTCGGCGTGGGCCTGGTTGTAGCCGTAGTCATTGGCGGTGCCGACATAGATGAAGCCGACGACGGTCTTGCCGGCGGCGCGCGCTGCCGGCGCGACCAGGCCGTCGGCCGCCAGGCCCGCGGCGCCGACACCCAAGCCGGCGAGCACCGCGCGCCGCGAAAATCCGCTTCCGGAGGTCATTCGGTCTTCCTTCCCTCTGCATGCCGCCTGCACAGTCGGGGAGCTTCGAAGCAAAGCCCGTGCCAGGTTTGTTGCGGCCCATCGCTGGCGGTTGGATCAGGTGCGGTTTGCCCAGGGATGCGCGTGTGCCCAATTCCGGAGCATCGACTGCGCCGTTGACTGCGTCTGCGGCAAATCACGCGTCTTGCCCGCCCGGCGCCGGCGGCTAGACTGCGGGCTGCATGGAGGAAACGGAGGCGGCAATGGCCGAGGCCGACGAACTTGCCCAGCGCTTTCAGGCGCTGCATGAATTTCTGCCGGCGGCCGAGGCGGCGCTGTCGCGTGAGATCTGGGGCTATCTCATCGGCGGCACCGAGACCGAGACCACCGTCGCGCGCAACCGCGCCGCGCTGGACGCCCTGGCCTTTCGCCCGCGTGTTCTGCGCGATGTCTCCCGCATCGATCCCTCGGCGCGGTTTCTTGGCCGGTCCATCCGCCTGCCCGTGGCCCTGGCGCCGATCGGCTCGCTGGAATCCTTCCATCCCGATGCCGGCGCGGCGGTGGCGCGCGCCGCCGGCACGTTCGGCGTGCC
>JAJXZO010000127.1 GCA_021780035.1 Pseudomonadota bacterium | reverse complement strand
TTCGGCCCCCCGGCGGCCGGCCGCGCCGCGTGCCGGTTGACCTAGGGGCGCTCCGCGCCCAGATCGTGTTGCCCAGGATGCGGAGCGTTCCGCCGCCCGGTTCGCGCCAACCGCGACCCTCCCATGGAGGCCACCGATGCGACCCCTGCCCACCGCGGCCCTCGCCGCTTTCTCCCTGCTCGTCCTGACCGCCGCCGGCGACGCGCCGCTGATGACGCCGAGCCGCGACGTCGATGTCACCTACACCATCACCGCGCCGGTCTCCGCCACCACGCCCGCGCGCCCCTCGCTCACCGAACGGATGCGCTGGGACACGGCCGGCGGGCGCTACCGCGTCGATCCGCCCACTCCGGGCATGTGGATGGTGGTGGACGAACACGCCCACACCATGACGGTGATGCGCGAGGCGGAGCACGAGGCCCTGGTGATGCCGCGGTCCGCGACCTCCTCCCACGCGGGCCCCGGCGCCGCCAGCGGCAGGACATACGAGCGCCGCGGCACCGATACCGTGGCCGGCCAGCCCTGCACGGTGTGGCGGACCACCGACGACCACGGCACGGAAGTTCTCTCGTGCATCACCGCCGACGGCGTGCTGCTGCGCGCCTCCGTCGGCGGGCACACCGTGATCGAGGCGAAATCCGTCGCCTACGGGCCGGAGCCCGCTTCGGTGTTCGCGGTGCCGGAGGGCTTCCGCGTGGCGCACCCGCCGGTCATGCCCTCGCCGCACGCGCCTTAGTTCCGCATGGCGACGCGCGCGCGCCCGGCGACGGACTGGCTGTGGTGGGTGGCGCTCGGGCTGCTGATCGCCCCCGGCCTGTCGCTCGTGCTCAGGCTGGCGGGTGGCGGGCTCGGCGCGCGGCCTCTGCACTCCGCGCTGCGGGCGACCGGCGACTGGGCGCTGTGGCTGGTGCTTCTCACGCTCGCCGTCAGCCCGGCGCGGGTGCTGCTGCGCTGGCCCTGGGTGGTGGGGCTGCGCCGCGCGCTCGGCGTCGCCGCCGCGGCGTACGCCACCCTGCACCTGCTTCTCTACTGCCAGGACGAGAACTGGCACCTCGGCTTCATCGCCAGCGAGATCACGCTCCGCTTCTACCTCTCCATCGGCACGCTGGCGCTGCTGATGCTGCTGGCGCTCGCCGCCACCTCGACCAACGCCAGCCAGCGCCGGCTGGGGCGCAACTGGAAGCGTCTGCACGCCCTGGTGTTCCCGGCGCTGCTGCTCAGCCTCTGGCACGACTTCCTGGAGGCGAAGGCCGACATCTCGGCCGTGGTGCTGCTTGCCGGCTTCTCCTGCTGGCTGCTCGCATGGCGGCTGCTGCCGGCCGGCCGCCGCGAGCGGACGGTGGTGCTCGTGACGCTCGGGGTGCTTTCCGGGCTGGCCGCGGCGCTGTCCGAGGCCGGGTGGTACTGGATCGCGGTCGGCGTGCCGCCGCAAAGGGTGCTCGCCACCGATCTCTCCTTCGCCTTCGGCCCGCGCCCGGCGGCGGTAGTGGCGCTCGCGGGGCTGGCCGCCGCGCTGGCCGCGGCGGTGCGGCGCCTGCTGCGCCGCCCGGGTTGAGGAACGGGACGCGCGCTCTTCACGACACGGTGCATCTCGGGCAGAGTACGGACCCGCCGACGGGCGATCCGCTCCGCCGCGCCCCACGCAGGAACGCCATCATGCCGGAAACGCCAACGCCCGCCAGCCTGCCGCTGTTCTTCAACCACGTCGTCGTGGTCAACCCGGAAGCGCACGCGGGACTTCGCATCGACCGCAGCGTCGGCTTCGGCCACGCGGCGCTGGCGCAGTCGGTGCCGATCGGGCTGGCCGAGATGGAGACGGTCGCCCAGCACTACCCGATCCTGTTCTCCGGCGGCGCGCAGCCGCTGGCAGTGGCGCTGCTCGGCCTGCGCGAGGGCGAGAACCTGTTCGTGCTGCCCGACGGCAGCTGGCGCCCCGGCGCCTACGTGCCGGCCTATGTGCGCGCCTTCCCCTTCCTGTTCGTGGAGAACGCGGCCACCAGGACCACGCACATCGGCATGGACCCGGGTGCCACCTGCCTGTCCACCGGCAAGGGGCAGCCTTTGTTTGAGGACGGCAAGCCCACCACGGCGCTGAACGAATCCGCCGCCTTCTGCTCCGCCCTGCGCGACAACCTGAACGCCGCCGGCGCCTTCGCCCGCGCGCTCGCCTCCCAGGGGCTGCTGGAGGACGAGGAGGCGAACATCACCTTCACCCACGGCGGCGGTGCCCGCGTGCGCGGCTTCAAGGTGCTGAAGCCGGAGCGGCTCGACCGCCTTTCCGACGAGACTTTCCTCGACTGGCGGCACCGGGCGTGGCTCGGGCCGCTTTACTCGCATCTCTATTCGATGGGCCGCTGGTCGCGGCTGATCGACCTCTCCGCGCCGCCCCCGGCCTGAGCCGCCGGCACGCCCTACGCGGCCACGCCCGGCGGCATCACCTCGGGCGGGATCGGGCAGACGTAGGGCGAGCCCGCCGTGCGGGCTTCGAGATCGGCGCGCGCGGCCTTCACCAGCGCCGGGTCGGCGAAGCAGTCGAGCGCCGTCGCCGCCATCACCTTCGCCGTCTGCGCCATGCCCTTCTTCGCCAGCGCCGTCTTGCCGTGGGCCGTGAACTGCCAGGTGTGGAAGGCGGTGCCGACGGCCACCGTCGGCCCGTCGGCCTGCACCAGCGGCGCCACCCAGGAAACGTCGCCCACGTCGGTCGAGCCGAGCAGTGCCTCGCCCACCGAGCCGAGCGGCACGATCTCGTCGGCGAGCGGCTGGTCGGCGCGGAAGGCAAGCCCGGCACGACGATAGGGGGCGCGCAGGTCCTCGTCGCCCAGGGTGGCGCGGATCTGCTCCGCGAAGGCGCGGTCGGCGGCATCCCACTCCGGCGGGCCGAAATGCTCCCAGTTCGCCTGCATCGCCCGCTCCAGCGGCGCGTTGCCGAGCAGGTTGGAGACGGCGCTCAGCACCCGCGCCTCGAGCTTCGTTTCGGTCATCAGCGCCGCGCCCTCGGCGCATTTGCGCACGCGGGCGAGCAGGGAGCGCATCTCCGCGAGGTCGGCGGCCCGCACCGCGTAGCGGATGGTGGCGCGCGCCTGCACCACGTTCGGCGCCACGCCGCCCGCGTCGATGTAGGCGTAGTGGATGCGCGCCGTGCTGGGCATGTGCTCGCGCAGATAGTTCACCGCCACGTTCGTCAGTTCCACGGCGTCGAGCGCGCTGCGGCCGAGGTGCGGCGCGGCGGCGGCGTGCGAGGCCCTGCCGGTGAAGGTGAAGTCGATGCGGGTGTTGGCGAGGCTCCGCGCGTCGTTCACGCCGCAGAGCGGCATCGAGTGCCAGGTGATGCCGACGTCCACGTCCGCGAACGCACCCGCGCGCACGAGGTAGGTCTTGGCGGCGCCGCCCTCCTCGGCCGGGCAGCCGTAGTAGCGCACGCGCCCCGGCGTGCCGGTGGCGAGAAGCCAGTCCTTCACAGCGACGGCAGCGAGCAGTGCCCCTGCGCCCAGCAGGTTGTGGCCGCAGCCGTGACCCATGCCGTCGCCCGGCAGCGGTTGCAGTTCCGCCACCCCCGATGCCTGGGAGAGTCCCGGCAGCGCGTCGTATTCGCCGAGGAACGCCACCACTGGCCCGCCCGCGCCTGCTTCACCGATCACCGCAGTGGCGATGCCGGCGGGGTTCGCGACGATACGGAAGCCCTCGCGCTCGAGCACGGCGGCGTGTTCCGCCACCGAGCGGCGCTCCTGGTAGGCGATCTCGGGCGAGTCGAAGATGCGGTCGCTCAGCGCCTCGAGATTCGCGCGCTTCGCCTCGACGAACGCGTCAATACGGTCGATGTCGTGCATGGAAACCCTCTCGCGGCGCGGCGGCGGCAACGTCGCCGAGCATAGGCGCGCCGGCGCGATGCCGCCAGGGCGAGGCTTGCGCGGCGCGCAAGGCGCGGCTATAGCGGCGCCCACGGTCGGAGTGTAGCTCAGCCTGGTAGAGCACTGTGTTCGGGACGCAGGGGCCGGAGGTTCGAATCCTCTCACTCCGACCAGTTCCCACAAGCGCGGGCGTTACGTCGCCGGGTCGAGGCGCAGCCCGCTCCCGGCATCGAAAACGTGCAGATGCTCGGGCGCCAGATGCAGGTGCATCTGCTCGCCCGCGGGCGCGGGGCCGGCGATTTTCACCGACAGCAGCTCGCCGTCCGGCAGCCGGCCGATCACCACCGTCTCGGAGCCCAAGGGCTCGATCAGGTCGATCTGCAGCGCCGTGCCCGCCGCCACCACCGCCACGTGCTCGGGGCGGATGCCGATGCTGAGCTTGCGGCCCTCCGCGCCCGCGCGCGCGCCGTCGGCGAATGGCAGCACCTCGCCCCAGGCCAGCCGGACCGCGCCGCCGCCAGCGAGCAGCGTCGCGGGCAGGAAATTCATTGCCGGGGCGCCGATGAAGCCGCCGACATAGGTATCGGCGGGGCGCTCGAACACCTCCATCGGCGTGGCAAGCTGCACCGGCTTGCCCTCGTGCAGCACCAGCAGGCGGTCGCCGAGCGTCATCGCCTCCACCTGGTCGTGGGTGACGTAGAGGCTGGTGACGCCCATGCGCCGCTGCAGCCGCTTGATCTCGGCCCGCATCTGCACGCGCAGCTTGGCGTCGAGGTTGGAGAGCGGCTCGTCGAACAGGAACAGTTTCGGCTGGCGCACGATGGCGCGACCCATCGCCACCCGCTGCCGCTGCCCGCCGGAAAGCTGCCTGGGCTTGCGGGAGAGCAGTTCGGCGAGCCCGAGCATCGCCGCCGCCTCGCCGACGCGGGCGCGGATTTCCGGCTTCGGCATGCCGCGGATGCGCAGCCCGTAGGCCATGTTGTCGAACACGCTCATGTGCGGATAGAGCGCGTAGTTCTGGAACACCATGGCAATGTCGCGCGCCGCCGGATCGAGCGGCGCGAGGTCGCGGCCGTCGAGCAGGATGCGCCCGGCGGTGGGCACCTCGAGCCCCGCCACCAGCCGCAGCAGCGTCGATTTGCCGCAGCCGGAGGCGCCGACGATGACCAGCATCTCGCCCGAGGCGAGGCAGAGGTCGATGCCGTGCAGCACCGCCACCGGGCCGAAACTTTTACGCAGGTCCTCAAGCACGAGGGAGGCCATCTACTTCTCGCCCTCCGTCAGGCCTTTGACGAACCAGCGCTGCATCGCCAGCACCACCACGATCGGCGGCGCCAGCGCCAGCACCGCAGTGGCCATCACCCGGTTCCATTGCGTCAGCGATTCGGTGGAGATCATCTTCACGATGCCGATCACCACCGTGTCGAGCTTCGGGTTGGTCGCCACCAGCAGCGGCCACAGGTACTGGTTCCAGCCGTAGACGAACAGGATGACGAACAGCGCGGCGATGTTCGCCGACGACACCGGCAGCAGGATGTCCCAGAGGAAGCGCAGCGGCCCGGCGCCGTCCATGCGCGCCGCCTCGAACAACTCGTCGGGCACGGCGAGGAAGGTCTGGCGGAACAGCAGTGTCGCGGTCGCCGAGGCGATCAGCGGCACGGTCAGGCCGGTGAACGTATTGATGATGCCGAGTTCGGACATCACCATGTAGGTGGGGATGATGCGCACTTCCACCGGCAGCATCAGGGTGATGAAGATGATCCAGAACGCGGTGAGCCGGAACGGGAAGCGAAAGAAGGCGATGGCGTAGGCCGACAGCACGGAGATGACGATCTTGCCGACGGCGATGGCGAGCGCCATCGAGGCGCTGACCATCAGCATGCGCCACGCCGGCCCGGTGCCCGCCGAGGGCTCGGTCAGCACCCGGTAATAGACGCCGAAGCCGGAGAGGCGCGGAATGAAGGTGAGTTCGCCGCGCTGGACCGCCGCCGCGCTCAGCGTGGAGCTGGCGAACACCAGCCAGATCGGCAGCAGGAAGGCGGCGACGCCGATGCAGAGCACGATGTGCGCTGCCCAGTCGGTGCGCCCCTTCATTGCCCGCCGCTCCGCCGGCCGAGAAAGCGGAACTGCAGGATGGTGAGCAGGATGATGCCTCCCATCAGCACCACCGACTGCGCCGAGGACGAGCCGATGTCCTGGTTGACGATGCCGTCGCGGTACACCTTGATCACCAGCGTCTCGGTGGACTTGCCCGGCCCGCCGCTGGTCATCGCCCAGATGGTGCCGAAGGTGTCAAAGGCGGCATAGACGAGGTTGACCACCAGCAGGAAGAACACGGTGGGCATCAAGAGCGGCAGGGTGACGGTGCGGAAGCGGAAGAAGCCCTTGGCGCCGTCCATGCGCGCCGCCTCCATCACCGCCTTGGGGATGGACTGCAGCCCGGCGAGGAAGAAGATGAAATTGTAGCTGACCTGCTTCCAGGAGCTGGCCAGCACCACCACCAGCATCGCCTCGGGACCGTTCAGCTGGTAGTCCCACGGGATGCCGATGGAGTTGAGCCAGCGGCCGATGAGGCCGATCTGCGGATGCAGCAGCAGGATCCACAGGATGGCGGCGATCGCCGGGGCGATGGCATAGGGCCAGATCAGTAGCACGCGATAGAGGCCGCGGAAGCGGATCTCGCGGTCGGCGGCGATCGCCAGCACCATGCCGGCGGCGATCGCCAGCGTCGAGACCGCGGCGCAGAACTCCACCGTGCGCCAGATGGTGGCGACGTAGAGCGGATCGGCGAACAGGTGGCGGAAATTGGCCAGGCCCACGAAGCGGGAACGGAGGCCGAACGGATCGGTCAGCGTGGTGCTCGACCACATCGCCTGACCGGCCGGCCACAGAAAGAAAACGATGGTGAGGGCGAGCTGAGGCAGCACCAGCAGCACCGGCAGCAGCCACCCCGAGAAGATCGTGCGACGTTCCATCGGCGGAAGAAGGCGGGGGGCATCGCCCCCCGCCCCGCGGTTGCTCCGTTCAGCCCTGGACCGACCGCTGGAAACCGCGCAGCACGACGTTGCCGCGCTTCACCGCGTTGTCCATCGCCTGCTTGGCGTTCTGCTGGCCCTGCAGCGCCTTCTCGATTTCCTCGTAGATGATGTTGCGGATCTCGGGCAGCCGGCCGAGCCGGAGCCCCTTCGAGTTCACCGTCAGGTGGCCGCGCACCAGCGACTTGCTGGCCATGTCGGCGCCCGGATTCTTGGTGTAGTAGCCGCCTTTCTCCGCGAACTTGAAGCCGGCGAAGGTCACCGGCACGTAGCCGGTGTTCTCGGCCCACAGCGCATCCTGTTCGGGCGTGCCGAGGAAGCGGTAGAACTCCGCCACCGCCTTGTATTCGGCCTCGGTGCGGTGCGGCGCGGTCATCGTCCACAGGCTGGCGCCGCCGACGATGGTGTTGTTCGGCGCCTTGATGATGGTGGGATCGTAGGGGAGCTCCGCCACGCCGAACTTGAACTTGGCGTTGCGCACGATGTCGCCGCGGCCGGCCGAGGAGCCGAAGCTGATCGCCGCCTTGTCGGTGAAGAACAGCGGGTCGGGCAGGGCGTCGCGGCCGCCGTACTTGAAGGTGCCCTCCTTCGCCATGTCGAGCAGGCGCTGCATCTGCTTCACCTGCCCGGCGTTGTTGATTTCGAGCACCGCGCCCAGGCCCTTGTAGCCGTCGTCCTCGGAGGCGAAGGGCAGGTTGTGCTCGGCGCTGAAGTTCTCGAGCTGGATCCAGGTGAACCACGAGGTGGTGACGGCCATGCGGTCCTGCGACTTCGACGCCCACTTGTCCTTGAGCGTCCGCGCCATGGAAACGACTTCCTGCCAGGTTGCCGGCGGCTTTTCCGGGTCGAGGCCGGCCGCCTCGAAGGCGTCCTTGTTGTACCACATCACCGGCGTGGACGAGTTGAACGGCATCGAGGGAAGGCGCCCGTCGGCGAGGCTGTAGTAGGCCTTTACCGAGGGAATGTAGGCGCCGAAGTCGATCTTGACGCCGGTATCCTTCACCAGTTGCCAGGCCTGCTTCACCGCCGGGCCAGCCGCGAGCATGGAACCGGTACCGACGTCGAACACCTGCACGATGTGCGGCGCCTGCCCCGCCCGCCACGCGGCGATGCCCGCGTTCATGGTGTCGGGGTAGCTGCCCTTGAAGATCGACTGCAGTTCCACCGTGTTCTGCGAGGCGTTGAACTGCTGGGTGATGCGATTGATCTGGTCGCCGTTGGCGCCGCCCATGGCGTGCCAGAAGACGATCTTCGTCTTCGCCCCCTGGGCGCGGGCGGCAGGGACGACAGCCGGAGCCACCGCCAGCGCGCCGGCGCCGGTCAACAGGGTTCTGCGATGCATCCTGGTTCCTCCTTGCTTGGGAAGCGGGCCGTTTAGCCGCCCGCCGTTTCCTGGCGGTGACACTAGCATGACCGATGTGTGACGCCAGCCCGGGAATCGCTCTTGCCGGGGAGATACGTTGGCTCTACAGCCTCCCCGGCCAGAAGCAGCGGGGGCGACGATGGATCTCAAGGATTACATCCGGGGCGTGCCCGATTTTCCGAAGCCGGGCATCTTCTTCTACGATATTTCCACCCTGCTGCGGCACGGCGCGGCGTGGAGGGAGGCGATCGACCAGCTCGCCCGGGTGGTGGAAACGCACCGGCCCGACATGCTCGCCGGCATCGAGTCGCGCGGCTTTCTGGTGGCGGCGCCGCTGGCGCTGCGGCTCGGCTGCGGCTTCGTCATGCTGCGCAAGCGCGGCAAGCTGCCGGGAGCGACCATTCCTTACGACTACGCGCTGGAATACGGCACCGACCGCATCGAGATCCAGGCCGACGCGGTGCGGCCGGGGCAGCGGGTGGTGGTGGTGGACGACCTGCTCGCCACCGGCGGCACCATGGCCGCCGGCATCGCGCTGCTGCGCAAGGTCGGCGCAATGGTTCCGGCGGCGGCGGCCCTGATCGAACTGCGCTTCCTCGCCGGGCGCCGCCGGCTCGACGTGCCGTTCGAGGCTCTCGTCGGCTACGACTCCTGATGTTCCGGCGGCGGTATTCCCGTTCCTGAGACGGAGTGTTATCGCCGTTTACGGTTCCTTAAGGGTCGCCGGCGCAGCATGCGGCCGTGCCATCGGGTGATGGCGGGTCGGACCGGAACCATGAGCAACGGCATTTCCCCGCTCGGCCTCGTCGGCAGCGCCATGCCGGCGGAAGCGGCGGCACCGCGCCTGCCAGCGGCGGCGGCCGGCAGCGTCTCCGCCACCGGCAGCGCCGCGGCGCAGGGGCCGTACACCACCAACCCCTCGTCGTATATCGACCCCGCGCTCGGCATCGTCGTCATCGAATTCCGCGCCGCCACCGGCAAGGTGACCTCGACCATCCCCACCTCGCGGCAGATCGCCGCCTACCGGCAGAATCTCGGTTCCGTCAGCCTGGCCGGAGCGGGCGCGGCGGCGGAAGCCGCAACCCTGCCGGGAGCCGTCTCGGTCGCCCCGGCCTTCCCGGTGACCGCGGCCGAGACAGCGGCGCGGAAGCCGGCGGGTACCACGCTCACCGCCTAGGCGGCGCCTCGGTCTTTTCCGGCCAGCCACAGAAGCGCGCGCCGACGCAGCGCCAGCATTCGGGACGGCGCGCCTTGCACACGTGCCGCCCGTGCAGGATCAGCCAGTGGTGGGCGTGCGGCAGGAATTCCGCCGGCACGCGCGCGAGCAGCGCCGCCTCCACCGCCGCCGGCGTGGCGCCGAGTGCGAGCCCGGTGCGGTTGGCGACGCGGAAAACGTGCGTATCCACCGGCACCTCCGGCTGGCCGAACGCCACGTTCAGCACCACGCCGGCCGTCTTCCGCCCGACGCCGGGCAGCGCCTCCAGCGCGTCGCGGTCGGTGGGCACGCTTCCCTGGTGCCGCTCGACCAGCAGCCGCGCCAGCGCCACGAGGTGCCGGGCCTTCGCCTGCCACAGCCCGATGCTGCGGATGTGGACGGCGATGCCCGCCTCGCCGAGCGCCGCCATCGCCGCCGGCGTCGGCGCGGCGGCGAACAGGGCGGGCGTGACCTTGTTCACCGAGGCGTCGGTTGCCTGCGCCGAGAGCACGACGGCCACTAGCAAGGTGAACGGATCGCGGTAACGGAGTTCGCTTTTCGGCTCGGGATCGGCCCGCCGCAGCGCCTCGAGGAACCCGCGCCGCGCCGCGGCGGGCATCGCCACGGCCGGCACGGCCGCCTACAGTCCGGACTCGGTGGCGAGCGACTTGATCAGTTCGAACACCCGCTTGCGCACGGAAACGTCGGTGATGCGGTAGTAGGCGCGCACCAGTTCCAGCGTCTCGCGGCGGCTCAGCGTATCATCGCCGAAGGCATCCTGCTGGTCGGCGAAGCCGAGCACGGCGGCGGGCGCCGCCCGCAGCGGGGTCACGCCGTCGGGCATATCGTCGTAGAAAAAAGCGATGGGAACGTCGAGCACGCGCGCAAGGTCGAACAATCGCGACGCGCCGACGCGATTGACGCCGCGCTCGTATTTCTGCACCTGCTGGAAGGTGAGGCCGAGAGCCTCGCCGAGGCGTTCCTGCGACAGGCCCATCAGCGTTCGGCGCAGGCGGATGCGCGAGCCGACGTGGACGTCGATCGGGTTCGGCCGCGGTTCGCGGTCGGATGCATCCCCGAGTTCACCCGACATCGTCTTCACTCCTATCCGGCGTGACCCCGCGTGCTCGTGCGGGTTGACAAACCGTTAACACCGCAACCGCCGGTGGTCAAGCAGAAGCGTATTTTCCGTTAATCGATCTTAGAAATGGGACGTCCTTCCAGCTCCTCCGCATCGGCCAGTTGTCGCAGCAGCCCCAGCACCCGGTGGCGCACCGCCCGGTCGGGGATCCCGGCGTAGGCCCGCAGCAGTTCCATCGTTTCCGCCTGCTGCGCCGCCACCTCCGCATCCTCGACGATAGGCGGGGCGCTCTCTCCGGCGCCTTCGAAAAAATAGCCGACCTCCACCCCCAGCGCCGACGCGAGTTCATAAAGCCGCGCGGCGTTCAGCCGGTTGATGCCGCGCTCGTAGTTGCGCACCTGTTGCAGGGTCACGCCGATCGCCGCCGCGAGCTGCGCGCAGGAGAGGCCGAACGCCAGCCGCTGCCGATGCAACTGGCGGCCGATATGGCGTTCGAGCGTGCCGCGCGCGTCCGGCGGGTCGCCTGCCCCGGTTCCCGCCGCCATCCGCAAAGACATCACCCGCCCCGCGCAATAATACCAAGGAATTTCGTCTGTAACATAACGTCACGATCGCCGGTTTTCAACGATTCCGTCGTCGTGGCAGCAATCCGGCCAGGGCCGTCGCCGCCGCCAGCAACAGCGGCACCAGCAGGCCGAAGCGGGCGATCGGTGTCGGCGGCAGGCGGCCCGGCAGCGGCAGCACCAGCACCCCGGTGCGGCCGAGCCCGAGCCGGCCGATCTCGCGGCCGAACGCGTCGAAGCCGGCGCTGATGCCGGTATTCGCCGCGCGCATCAGCGGCAGGCCCTCCTCCACCGCCCGAAGCCGCGCCGCGGCGAGGTGCTGGCGCGGCCCGGAGGAATTGCCGAACCAGGCGTCGTTGGTGACGTTCACCAGCCACGCCGGCCGGTCGGCCTCGGCCACCCCTTCGGCGGGAAAGATTGCCTCGTAGCAGATGAGCGCCCCCACCGGCGGCACGCCCGGAACGGTGAGCGTCGCCGGCCCCGGCCCGGCGGCGAAGCCGCCGCCCGGCACCACCTGGATCGGCAGCGGGAACCAGTCCGGCTGGTATTCGCCGAACGGCACCAGGTGCCACTTGTCGTAGACCGCCTCCAGCCGCCCGGTGCCGCCGATCGCCATCAGGCTGTTGCGCGGCCTGCCCTTCGCGTCGAAGCGCACCGAACCCACCAGTGCCGGCTCGCCGCCGGCGGCGGCGGCGATCGCCTCCCGCGCCGGCGCGTCCTGGGCGAGCAGGTAGGGGCTCGCGGTTTCCGGCCACACCACCACCGCCGGCTTTCCCGCCCGCGCCATCGCCCCGGCGGTCAGCCGCAGGTAGCGGACGAAGGTGGCCCGCGCGAAGGCGGGGTTCCATTTCTGCCCCTCGGCGATGTTGCCCTGCACCAGCACCACCTTGATCCCGGTCGGCGCCGACGCGACGGCGAGATCGAGCCGCGCCACCCCCACCCCCGCCCACAGGGCGAGCGCGGCGGCACCCGCCGCCATCGCCCGCCGCCCGAGCGAGGGCGTGGCCGCGATCAGCAGCGTGAACAGGGTCAGGCCGTGCACGCTGACGAAGGCCGCCGGCTGCAGGGCGACGGTTCCCACCGTCCCCGGCAGCGCCCAGACGCTGCCGAGCGGATTCCAGGGGAAGCCGGTGGCGACGAACTGCCGGGCGAGGTCGGCCAGCGTCCAGGTGCCGGCGAACACGCACACCCGCCGCCATCCCGGCCGCGCGAGAAAGGCCGCCGCCGCGGGGACGGCGACGAACAGCGCCAGCACCACGGCGAGCAGCGGCACGGCGAAGGGAACCAGCCACCAGAACTTCGCTGCCTCCACCAGGATCGCCTCGGTGATCCAGTAGAAGCCGACGAGGCTGAGGCCGAAGCCGAAACAGAAACCGCGCCACGCCGCCTCGCGCACGCCGCGCGCGCTGTCGATCAGCGCCAGCAGGCCGGGGATGGCGAACAGCAGCACGAACACCGCGCCCGCCGGCGGCAGGGCGAGCGCGGCCAGCGCGCCAAGGCCCGCGGCGCCCAGGCTCGCCCGCCG
>JAJXZO010000061.1 GCA_021780035.1 Pseudomonadota bacterium | reverse complement strand
GATGATCGTCACCTGCGCGCTGCGGCCGGGCCAGTACCTGTCCATCCAGGACCTGCAGGAGCGCACCGGCCTCGGGCGGACGCCGATCCACCAGGCGGTGAGCCGCCTCGCCGCCGACACCATCATCGTCATCCGCCCGCGCCACGGGCTGCAGATCGCCCCCGTCGATCTCGCCCGCGAGCGCACGCTGATGCAGTTGCGCCGCGACCTGGAGCGCTTCGTCGTCCGCCTCGCCGCCGGGCGGTCGAGCGCCTCGCACCGCAACCAGCTTCTCTACATCGGCCGGCTGCTGCGCGAGCGGGAGGCGGGCATGAGCATCGACGAGTTCAACCGCCTGGACCGGCGCATCGACCAGTTGCTGATCGGCGCCGCCGGCGAGCCCTTCCTCGCCAACACGCTCGGGCCGCTGCACATCATCTCGCGGCGGCGGGGCTGGATCTACCATAGCTGGGTATGCCCGGACGCCGGCCTGGGGCGGACCATTTCCTGCCACCGGGACATTCTCGAGGCGGTGGTGGCGGGAAACGCCGGCGAGGCGATGGCCGCTTCCGACCGGCTGATCGCCTTCAGCGACGGCATGTTCGACAGGCTCGGCCACGGCGTCGATCCGGTGCTATTCGATTGCAACCTGGAGCCGCTCGGCGGCGCCTGACGAGTCATCGAAGGAGAGGACCATGCAAGCCGTCGTCATCCACGCTCCCCGCGATCTGCGCCTCGAGGAGGCGGAGGTGCCGCCGCTTCAGCCCGGCCAGGTGGAAGTGAGGGTGCGGAGGGGCGGCATCTGCGGCTCCGACCTGCACTACTACCTGCACGGCGGCTTCGGCGCTGTGCGCATCCGCGAGCCGATGATCCTCGGCCACGAGGTGGCGGGCGAGATCGCCGCCATCGGCCCCGGGGTGACGGGGCTGGCGCCCGGAATGGCGGTGGCGGTGCATCCGGCGCTGCCGTGCGGCACCTGCCGGTTCTGCCGCGCCGGGCAGTCCACGCACTGCCTCGACATGCGCTATTTCGGCAGCGCCATGCGCACGCCCCACGTGCAGGGCGCCTTCCGCGAGCGCCTGGTGTGCGCGGCGAGCCAGGCGGTGCCGCTGCCGGCGGGACTTTCGCTGGAGATGGCGGCCTTCGCCGAGCCGCTTTCGGTGGCGCTGCACGCGGTGCACGAGGCGGGGCCGCTCCTGGGGGCGCGCGTGCTGGTGACCGGCGCCGGGCCGATCGGCGCGCTGGTGATGATGGCGGCGCGCCTCGCCGGAGCGCGCGAGGTGGTGGCGACCGATATCCTCGCCGCGCCGCTGGCGATGGCGCTGAAGATCGGCGCCGACGCCGCCCGCAACACCGCCGCCGAGCCCGAGGCGCTGACGCCGTTCGCCGCGGACAAGGGCTATTTCGACGTGGCCTTCGAGGCTTCGGGCAGCAGTGCGGCGCTGATCGCCGCCTTGCAGTGCGTGCGCCCGCGCGGGACCATCGTGCAGGTGGGCCTGGGCGGCGGCGACACCACCGCGCCGTTCGCGCCGCTGGTGGGCAAGGAGATCCGCCTGTGCGGCACCTTCCGCTTCCAGGACGAGTTCCCGTGGGCGGTGGACTACCTCGGCTCGGGGCGCATCGATCCCAGGCCGCTGCTGACCGAGGTGCGGCCGGTCGGGGACGCGCTTGCGGCCTTCGATCTCGCCGCCGACCGCGGCAAGGCGATGAAGGTGATGCTGGCGTTCTGAGGCGCTGGCGGCGGCCGGCGGGGCGGGCGTCGCCTGAAGCGGCAGGCGGGGCGAGCCGGAGTCCGCCGGCCCGCCCTCGTTTTGGGAACGCCTTCCCTAGCCGGCGGCCCAGACCGTCTTGGTGTCGGCCAGCGCGCGGGCGGGCGCGGTTTCGGGCAGCATGTACACGCCGAGCAGGGTGATGGCGTAGTTCGCCACCAGATAGGCGCAGAACAGCCAGGGCGCGCCACCCGTCTGCGCCGCCAGCAGCCAGCCAGCCCCCAGACCCAGCACCGAACCGAACAGCGCTCCGAACTGCTGGATCACCGACACCCCGGAGGCGCGGACCCCGGCGGGGAAGAGTTCGGAGAAGAACGCCGCCTCGGTGGCGTACATCGCCGAGTGGCCGACAGCGAGCAGCACGGTCAGCAGCAGCCACACCTCGCCCGCCATGTGCAGATACACCGCAGCGAAGGCCGGCACGCAGAGCGCGAGGCAGACGATGGCGCCGAAGAAGAAGACGGGCCGGCGGCCGAGGCGGTCGGACAGCGCGCCGAACAGCGGCAGCGTCACCAGTTCGCAGATGATGGCGATCAGGGTGGCGTCGATCATGGTTTGGCGGGAGACGCCCTGGCTTACCGCGTAGCCGACGATGATTACCGCGAAGGTGGTGAAAGTGGTGCTCTCGGCGAGCTTGGTGCAGCAGCCCCAGAGCGCCGCCGACTTGTACTCGCGCATCACGGTGGCCACCGGACTGCGGGCGGACGTGGCCGCCGTCTCGCGCCGCAGCCGGGCGAAGACGGGCGATTCGGTCAGGTGCAGTCGGATGTAGAGGCCCACCGCCACCAGCAGGACGCTGAGCAGGAAGGGAAGGCGCCAGCCCCAGGCGAGGAACTGCTCGGGGGACAGGACGAGATTAAGCACCGCGAACAGGCCGAGCGGCATCACGAACCCGGCGGGCGCGCCGACCATCACCCAGGAACCGAAGTAGCCCCGGCGCGCCTCCGGCGCGTGCTCGCAGCAGATCAGGATGGCGTTCGCCTGCTCGCCGCCGATGCCGAAGCCGTGCAGGAGGCGGATCACCACCAGGATGAGCGGCGCGGCGATGCCGAGCGTGCCGTAGGTGGGCATCAGGCCGATGACGAACGTGGCGAGGCCGACGATCAGCAGCGTGGTGACGAGCGCGGATTTACGCCCGTATTTGTCGCCGATGTAGCCGAACAGCAACCCGCCTATGGGCCGTGCAAAGAAGCCCGCGGCGTAGGTGCCGAGCGAGACCAGGGTACCGATCAGCGGCGGCAGGTTCGGGAAGAACAGCTTGTTGAAGACCAGGGCGGCCGCCGTCGCGTAGATGAAGAAGTCGTACCACTCGACCGTGGTTCCGATTGTGGACGCCACGACGACGCGCCGGAGCGCGCTGATGGAAACGCCGTTCTGCAGGGTATCGCTGTCGTTCACGGACTCCTCCTCCTGTACCTTAAGCGGGACTTGCGGGCTTGTTGGTTCTAGTTCCGTTACGCCGTGGCGCG
>JAJXZO010000132.1 GCA_021780035.1 Pseudomonadota bacterium | reverse complement strand
GTACACGCGCTGGGCCGAGCAGCACGGCTACAAGGTGCAGATGCTCGACGAGAACGAGGGCGAGCAGGCGGGGGTGAAGTCGGTGACGCTGCAGGTCAGCGGCGTCGCCGCCTACGGGTGGCTGAAGACCGAGGCAGGCGTGCACCGGCTGGTGCGCATCAGCCCGTTCGACGCGGCGGCGCGGCGGCAGACCAGCTTCGCCAGCGTCTGGGTGTACCCGGTGGTCGACGACAGCATCCAGATCGAGATCAACGAGGCCGACCTCAAGGTGGACACCTACCGCTCCTCCGGCGCGGGCGGCCAGCACGTGAACAAGACGGAAAGCGCCATCCGCATCACCCACGTGCCCACCGGTATCGTCGTGGCCTGCCAGACCGACCGCAGCCAGCACCGCAACCGCGCCAAGGCGATGGATATGCTGCGCGCGCGCCTCTACGAGCAGGAGTTGCAGCGGCGGGAGGCGGTGGCGGCGGAGACGGAAAATTCCAAGACCGACATCGGCTGGGGGCACCAGATCCGCAGCTACGTGCTGGCGCCCTACCAGTTGGTGAAGGACCTGCGCACCGGGGCGGAAAGCTCCAATCCCGAGGCGGTGCTCGGCGGCGCGCTCGATGCGTTCATGGCCGCAGCCCTGGCGGCGCGGGTGGGGTCCACCCGCAGCGCGGCGAGCGCGCAGGCCGAGTAGCGCCTAGCGGCGCAGGCGGTATCGTGCCGCCGCGAGCAGGGCGCCGTTCCAGCCGAGGCAGAGCAGCAGGGCGAGCAGCAGCGCCGGCACCGAGCCGAGCGGCCGGGCGGTGAGCCCGAGCAGCGCCAGCGTGGGCACGTAGCCGCAGAGTCCGGGCAGCATGTTCGCCATCACCGCCGCGGTGGCCGCGCCGCCAATGCGCGGATGCAGCAGCACGCCGAGGCTGGTCATCACGATCGGGGCGAGCGCGAGTTCGCCGGCCACCGCTGGACCGAGCAGGCGGCCGGTGAGGATCACCGCGCCGACCAGCGTCATTACCGCGCCGGCGCGGAGCGCGATGCCTGGCAGCGACGAGCCGGGCCGGCCGGTGGCGGTGGCGTGGCGCCAGCGCCACGTGGCGAGGATGCAGAGGGCGAAAACCACGACATCGACGGCGGCGACGGAGCCGATCGTGGGGGCGGCGGCGCGGATCAGGGTGGCGAGGACCGCCCAGGCGGCGAGCGCGCAGATCGTGGCGAGTGCGCGGCCGTGGCCCCGCGCCAGGGCGGCGAACACGGCGCCGAACACGGCAGTGGCGCCGAGGGACGCGAGGCTCGCGGCGGCGCTGGCGGCGATGAAGCGTGGCCCGTGTTCCATGGCGAGGAACGCATAGGCCGGGCCGGCGGAAACCGGCAGCGCCGCCACCAGGCCGCCGATCAGCGGCCCGGCTCTCTCGGCGGCGAGGCAGGCGGCCACCACGATCAGTGCCGCCGAGACCATCTTGGCGGCGATTTCCATCCACACGACGATCACGCGAGCCTCCTGGGCGCCGGGCGGAGCTATTTCCCGCGCAAGGCGGCGAGGCGCGGGCGCTCGATGTCGGGCAGCAGCCAGGTGAGCAGGCCGAGCGCCGGCAGCCAGGCGCAGAAGTCGTACATCCAGGTGATGGATGTGTAGTCGGCGAGCCGGCCGAGCGCCGCGGCGCCGAGTCCGGCGAGACCGAAGGAGAAGCCGAAGAAGATGCCTGAGACCAGGCCCACCCGGCCGGGAACCAGTTCCTGCGCGTAGACCAGGATAGCGGCGTTGGCCGAGGAGATGATGAGGCCGATGAAGATGGTGAGGATCGCCGTGGTGGTGAGCCCGACGAACGGCAGCAGCGCGGCGAAGGGGAGCGTGCCCAGGATGGAGAACCAGATGACGTAGCGGCGACCGAAGCGGTCGCCCACCGGGCCGCCGACGACCGTGCCGAGCGCCGAGGCGCCGAGGAAGGCGAACAGGTAGTACTGCGCATGCACCACGGAAACGCCGAAGCGATGCATCAGGTAGAAGATGTAGAAGGTGCTGAAGCTCGTGGCGTACAGCGTCTTCGAGAACATCAGCGTGGCGAGCACGGTGACGCCGGTGGCGACGACGCGCGGCGAGTGCGCGGGCAGGTCTGCCGCCTTGCGGGCGCGCACGGCCACGCCGCGGTGCTGGTACCAGAAGCCGACGCCGGCCAGCACGATGATGGCGGTGAGCGCGGCGAGCGAGAACCACGCGAGGCTGGGCAGGCCGCGCGGCAGGATGATGAGGGCGGCGAGCAGCGGGCCGATGGCCTGGCCGGAATTGCCGCCAAGCTGGAACACCGACTGGGCGAGCCCGTGCCTGCCGCCGGAGGCAAGCCGGGCGATGCGCGACGATTCCGGATGGAACACGGAGGAGCCGACGCCGACCATGCCCGCGCCTGCCAGCAGCAGCTGGAAGTTGGCGGCGCGGGAGAGGATCAGCAGCCCGACCAGGGTGAAGGCCATGCCGACCGAGAGGGAATAGGGCTGTGGCCGGCGGTCGATGAAGACGCCGACGAGCGGCTGCAGCAGCGAGGCGGTGATCTGCGAGGTGAGGGTGATCAGGCCGACCTGGCCGAAATCCAGGTGGTAGGTATCCTTGATGATCGGGTAGATCGCCGGCAGCAGCGACTGCTGCATGTCGTTCAGCATGTGACAGAAGCTGAGCGCCGCGAGCACCGAGAAGGCGGTGCCGGCGGCAGCCTGGCGCTGGGGGGCGTAGGAGACACTGGACATGCGGTGGGCGACCCTCGAAGGCGGCACAAACCGCAATTATCGGCGGCACTACGGATTTTCCCAATAGAAATTTCCGGAACCTGCCCTGTTCGCCCGTGGGCCGGTGCGGGGGCGCCGACTTCCCTCTTCACAGAGGGGGAAGCCCTTGCTATACGGCGCGCGACGGCGGGCTTTCGGCCCGCCTTCATGGTCGGGCGCATAGCTCAGTTGGTAGAGCAGCTGACTCTTAATCAGCGGGCCCAAGGTTCGAGTCCTTGTGCGCCCACCATTCTTTTCAAAGACTTGCGGAATTCGGGCTGCCCCGATGCCGGCTGACAGGTCTCTCCCGGGTATCATCGGGGCCGGGTCCGGCGGTGACGTGGGCGCCGTGCCGCTATTTTTTGCCCCGCGCCGGCACGGATCGGGGTGCCGTGCCTTCCTCTTGCCGCACGACGGGCGCAGCCTTCGTTCCGTTATGGAAAAAACCGCGGCCGGAACACGGAGCGCCACAGAACCCGATGCCTCGCCTGCTTGACGCGCTGGGCCTTGTTCCGGAACCGGTGAAGCGCCGGCTGCGGCCGGCTGTTCGCCGGGGCGTGTTCGCGCTGAGCCGGGTGCCGGGCGCGGACCTGGCAAAGAAGGCGCTGCGGCGGCTGGTGCCGAAGGCGTATTTCTGGCTGCAGAGGCGCTATGCCATTTACGCCGAGGCCGCAGTGCGTGCCGAGCGCCTTCGCCAGGAGATGGCCCGGCAGCGGCGCCGGCCCGAGGAACTGTCGGCCGATGCGCTGGCCAGCTACAGCCGCCTGCAAGCCTTCGCCGGCCGAAATCGCTGATGCTTCCGGGAACTGATAGAGCCGCGCCATGCGACTTGTGATTGACCTGCAGGGGGCGCAGGGCATCAGCCGCCTGCGCGGGATCGGGCGCTATTCCCGCGAGCTGGCGCTGGCCATGGCGCGACAGCCCCGCGGACACGAACTGGTCCTGGCCTTGAACGGGGGTCTGCGCTGCGAGGAGTTGCTGGCGGAGTTCGGCCCGCTGCTGCCGCCGGCCAATATCCGTCTGTGGCGCGGGCCGGAAGGCACCGCGGAAGTCGCCGCCGGCTCGCAGGGGCGGCGTCACGCGGCGGAATGGCTGCGGGCCGAGTTCCTCGCGGGCCTGCGGCCCGATCTTCTGCACGTGTGCAGCGTGTTCGAGGGCGCGAGCGACGACACCGTCAGCCGGTGGCCGCCGGGACTGGAACGCCCGCCGATCGTGGCCACCTGCTACGACCTGATCCCGCTGGTGCGCCGCGCCGACTATCTGGACGGCATCTGGAAGGGCACGGTGGAGGCCCGGTGGTATCATCGCTGTCTGCACGAGCTTGCCAGTTGCGATGGACTGCTGGCGATCTCGGAATCGAGCCGGCGGGAAGCGGTGGAGCATCTCGGCTATCCGTCCGGGAACATCTTCAACATCCGCGCCGGAATCGCGCCGGGCCTCGCACCGAGGCGGCTGGACGCGGCGGAGGCGGCGGCGCTCCTCGGCCGCTACAGCATCGGGCCAGACTTCATCCTTTTCCTCGGCGCCGGCGAGACCCGCAAGAACGAGTCCGGGCTTATCCGTGCCTATGCCCTGCTGCCGGAGGCGCTGCGGGAGCGCCATCCGCTGGTGATCGTCGGTGCCGCGGAAGCGCCCGCGCTTGCCGCCGCCGCGGCCGAGGTGAACGTGCCGCTCAGCCAGGTGCAGGCGGTGCGCTTTGTCGCGGAGGAGGACCTGGCGGCCCTCTACAGTCTTTGCGCCGCTTTCGTTCTGCCCTCGCTGCACGAGGGGTTCGGCCTGCCCGCCGCCGACGCTATGGCCTGCGGTGCGCCCACTATCGCCAGCGACAATTCCAGCCTGCCCGAAGTGGTCGGGCGCGCCGACGCGCTGTTCGACGCCCGGAACCCCGCCGATATCGCCAGCCGGATCGGCCGCGTGCTGACCGACGCCGCCTTCCGCGGTTCGCTCGTCACGCACGGGCTTCGCCGGGCCGCCACTTTCACCTGGGCCGACTGTGCCGAACGCGCCTGGGACGCTCTCGAGCAGGTGGCGGCGAAAGGCGGGCGGCGCTGGCCGGTGTCGGCGCCGCGCCGCCTGCCGAGGCTGGCGCTGGTATCGCCGATGCCGCCCGACGAGACCGGCATCGCCGCTTATGCGGCGGAACTCGCCCCCGCGCTGATGGACCATTACGACGTGACGCTGGTCTGCGAGCGCGGCACCACCACCGATGAAGCCCTGGCAAGCTGCGTTCCCGTTCTCGCCATGGACGCCTTCCTCGGCGAAGCGGGGCGGTTCGACCGCGTGCTCTACCAGATCGGCAATTCCCAGTATCACCACGGGCAGGTGGAGCGGCTGCTGCCGGCGGTGCCGGGAGTGGTGACCCTGCACGACACGTTCCTCTCCGGCCTGATGAGCTGGCGCGCCTGGACCGGGGGAGCGCCGGACCGGCTGCGCCTCGACCTGCTGCGTCAGCACGGCTGGGCGGCTCTGGCCTACACGGCACGCCACGGCAACGAGGCCGCCGTGGAGGCGTTTCCGTGCAGCCTCGGCGTGCTGCGCGCGGCGCTCGGCGTGGTGCAGCATTCCGCCCATGCGCGGGAACTCGTGGGGCGGCACTACGGGCCGGAGCTTGCCGGCGGCATCACCCTCATTCCGCATTTGCGCCGGCTGCTCCGGCTTCCTTCCCGCGCGGTCGCGCGCGCCGCCCTCGGCGTGCCCGGCGATGCCTTCCTGGTCTGCAGCTTCGGCATCGTCGCGCTCACCAAGCGCCCGGAGCTGGTGCTCGGCGGGTTCGCGACGCTGGCTGCTGAATGTCCCGGCGCGCAACTGCAATTCGTCGGCGAGCCCTTGGCGGAAGTGAAGGCGATGCTGCCGGCCGGGGCGGCCACCGGCCGCGTGGATACGGATACGTACCGGCTGTGGCTGGCGGCGGCCGACGTTGCCGTCCAGTTGCGCGCGAACTCCCGCGGGGAGACTTCCGGCGCGGTCCTCGACTGCCTCGGTGCCGGCGTGGCGCTGGTGGGCAACGCCCACGGCGCGGCGGCGGAACTTCCCGATGACGCGGCGCTGCGGCTACCGGACGATGCCGACGCCGCCGCACTCGGCGGCGCGCTGCTTCACCTGTATCGCGACACGAAGGCCCGCAAGGCGTTCGGTGCCGCGGCCCGGCGTTACGTCGGCAAGACGCTGTCGCCCGTCCGCATCGCCGCGGCGTACCGCGACGCGATCGAGGCCGCCTACGCCGATGGACCGGCCTGGCGCCGGTGGCGGGTGGAGTCAGAGGCCGCGCCCCTGCTGCGGCCGGAGCCAGCCGAGTTGGCGGCGGTGGCGCGCGCCGTCGCCCGCACCCTGCCGAGCCCGCGCCCGCCGCAACTCCTCCTGGCCGGCGCGCCACCGACCGAAGCCGACGCCGACCGGGTTCGCGGCTGGCTCGGCGGGCATCCGCCCGGCGTTAGGGTGCATACGGTGCGCGCCGAAGACGGCGTGCTGTTCGAGAACTGGGGTGCCGCCGCCGCGTTCCTCGGCATCGAGGCGCCGACCGCCACGCCGGCCGAGGCGGAAATCGGACCGGGCGACGTGCTGTTGCTGCTGGCGCCCGACGCGCTCGACGCGGCCACGCTGGCGGCCGCGCGGCGCCTGGGTGCGGCGGTACTCTCCGCAACGGCCGCGGGACCGGCGGAACCGGCCGACATCCCCGCTTTCCTCGCGTCCCGCGGCGCCGGCTGAAACAAGCCCGCTCCGGGGACGGACCCCTCTAGGCCGACAGCAGGGCGATCAGTTCCGGGATGGGGCTCGCGCCCGAGCCCTTTTCCACCATCCTGGCGTAGAGCGTCCGCGTCGCCTCGGCGAGGCCGCTCTCAGCGGGCAGGTCCTTTGTCATCGCCGTGTAGTAGGACATGTCCTTCGCGGCGTTGGCCAGCGTGAAGGTGAAGCTCGACGAATCGCCGGCGAGGATGAACGGCTTCAGCCGCTCGAACACCACGCCGCCGCCGCCGCCCTTGCCGAGCACCTCAGTGAAGGTGGACGCGGGCACACCGGCGCGGCGTGCCGCGGCGGCCGCCTCCGCCAGCACCGCCGAAAAGCCGAGCGAGACGAAATTGTGCAGCAGTTTCATCTGGTGGCCGCTGCCGACCGGCCCGGCGTGGGCGATATTCTCGGCGAAGCAGCGCAAGAGCGGCATCACTTCCTGCAGAAGCGCGTCGGGCGCGCCGACGATCAGGTTCAGCCTTCCCTCCGCCGCCTCCTTCGGGGTGCGCGTCATTGCGGCATCGACATAGCGCGCGCCGGCGGCCTCGATGCGCGCGGCCACCTTGCGGGTGGCGGCGGGGATCGCAGTGGAGCAGTCAATGATAGTCGTTCCCGGCCGCAGCCCGGAGAACACGCCGTTCTCGCGGAACAGCGCGTCTTCCACCTCGGGCGTGCCGGTGACGCAGAGGACGACGATGTCGGCGTGCTGCGCCACCTCGCGGCCGGTGTCGTAGGCGACGGCGCCCGCGGCGATCAGATCTTCCGCCGGCTGGTTGCCGGGGTGACGCAGGAAGCGCAGCGCATAGCCGTGCTTCTGGATGTTGCTGGCGATGCCGTGGCCCATCAGGCCGACGCCGACGATGCCGATAGCCGGTTTTTCGTTCATGCGCTTCCTCCTTCTCCGGAATCCGTTCGTTCCCGTGCCGTATCCGGCTCGATCAGGAGCCGGCCGCCTTGGCCGCCTTGGCCGTCGTGCCCGCGTCGCGGCGCAGCCGTCCTTCCCCGAGCAGCAGGAGGATCGGCGCGGCGATATAGATCGACGACGACGTGCCGACGACGATGCCGAACAGCATCACCCAGGCGAAGCCCGACAGCGTGGAGCCGCCGAACAGCGCGAGCGGCAGCGCGGCGAGGAACACCGTCATCGACGTGCCGATGGTGCGGTTCAGCGTCTCGTTGATGGAGAGGTCGATGAGGTCGCGGAGCGGCATCGTCTTGTACTTGCGGAGATTCTCCCGCATGCGGTCGTAGACCACCACCTTGTCGTTGGTGGAGTAGCCGAGGATGGTGAGCAGGGCGCCGATCATCACCAGGTCGAAATCGAATCGGGTGAGCACGAGGAAGCCGATGGCCTTGGTGATGTCGAGCGTCAGCGTTACCACGGCGCCGACGGCGAACTCCCACTCGAAGCGGAACCAGATGTAGACAAGGATCATCAGCATGCTGAGGCCGAGCGCCAGCATGCCCGAGCGGAACAATTGCGCCGACACCGAAGGCCCGACCGCCGAGGTGGCGAGAATCTTCGTTCCCGGCTCGGCGTGTTGCAGCGCGGTCTGCACCTTGGTCACCATCAGGTCGGTGGCGGCCGAGGAGGGCTGGGCGTCGAGCCTGACCGCGACGGTGTCGGCGTTGCCGAACCGCTGCACGCCGGAGGTGCGCACGCCCTCGGCGGCGAGCGCCGCCCGGATCTTGCCGAAATCGGCCGGTGCGGGCGTGCGTGCTTCGACGATGACGCCGCCCGCGAAGTCGATGCCGAGGTTGAGGCCGGGATGGAAGAACAGGATTATCGATGCCGTGGAAAGCACCGCGGAAACCAGCAGGCCGAGGTAGCGCCCGCGCATGAAGCGGATGCGCGTGTTGTCGGGGAGGATGCGCAGCAGGGGGCGGAAGGTCATTGGGCTGCTTCCCTATACCGGCAGAACCTGGGGCCGATTGGCCGCATACCATCGGATCATGAACAGCCGCACCAGCATGGTGGCGGTGAACAGCGAGGTGACGATGCCCACGGTGATGGTCACGGCGAAGCCGCGCACCGGCCCGGCGCCGAAGAAGAACAGCATCACGTGCGCGAGGAAGGCGGTGGCGTTGCTGTCGATGATGGTGTTGTAGGCGCGGCGGAAGCCGGTCTCCATGGCGTTGATCGGAGTGCGGCCGTTGCGCACCTCCTCGCGGATGCGTTCGTTGATCAGGATGTTCGCGTCCACCGCCATGCCGAGCGTGAGCAGGATGCCCGCCATGCCGGGCAGCGTCAGCGTCGCCTGGAAGATGCTGAGCACGGCGAGCATCAGCACCAGGTTCACCACCAGGGCGATGTTCGCGAACAGGCCGAACAGCCCGTAGAACACCGCCATGAAGATGTTGACGAGCACGAAGCCGACGACGAGCGCGATGGCCCCGGCGCGGATGGCGTCGGCGCCGAGCTCGGGGCCGACGCTCCGCTCCTCCACCACGGTGAGCGGCGCCGGCAGGGCGCCCGCGCGCAGCAGCAGCGCGAGGTCGGTGGCCGACTTCGCGGTGAAGTTGCCGCTGATCTCGCCGCGGCCGCCGGTGATCGGCTCGCGGATCACCGGGGCGCTGATGATCTTGTTGTCGAGGATGATGGCGAAGCGGTGCCCGACGTTGTTGCGGCTGACCTGGGCGAAGCGCCGCGTGCCGACCGAATCGAGAGTGAAGTTCACCACCCACTCGCCGGTCTGCGAGTTGGTGCTGGCGCGGGCGTCGGTGAGGTTGGCGCCGTCCACCTCCACCCGCTTGCGCACGGCGAGCTTCTGACCGCCCATGCTTTCGTCGGGCAGGAACTCGATCCCGGGCGGCGGCACGGCGACGTTCGGGTTCACGTTCTCCGCCACCAGGCGGAAGGTCATGTGCGCCGTCTTGCCGAGCAGTTCCTTGATGCGGTTCGGGTCCTGGATGCCGGGCAGCTGCACGACGATGCGGTTGTTGCCTTCGCGCTCGATCTGCGGATCGACCACGCCGGTCTGGTCGATGCGGCGGCGGACGATCTCGATCGACTGCTGCACGGCGGCGATGGAGCGCGCCGTCAAGGCGGCGGGAGAGAGGGTGACCAGCAGGTTGCCGTTGGCGGCACTGGAGAGCACCAGATCCGGCGTGCCGTTGGTGGTCTCGGCGTTGTCGCGGATCAGCCGCTCGAGCGCGGCGCGGGCGGCGGCCTGCTTGCCCGTCTCGCTGATCGTCACCAGCAGCCGCTTCTGCGCCTGCTGCGGCGTCACCGTGAACTGCACGATGCCGGCGCGGCGGAGGTCGGTGCGCGCGGTGTCGGCGAGGCCGTCGAGGCGCTCGCGGATCACCGCGTTCATGTCCACCTGCATCAGCAGGTAGCTGCCGCCGCGCAGGTCGAGGCCGAGGCTGATGGTGTGCCACGGCAGCCATTGCGCCGGCGCGGGCAGCACGTTGGGGATGCACAACAGCGCGCCGAGCAGACAGATGCCAAGCACCAGCATGGTCTTGAGGCGGCTGAAATACATCATGGCGGGATGCGTCTCCCTCGAACGCCAGGACCAGGATTGCCCGGGCTGGATACCCGCAAACCGCGGGCGGAGCAAACCGGGGGGTTTGCGCTTGCCGCGTCCGCCGGGCGGCGTTATCGAAAGACGCGTGCGGACGTAGCTCAGTTGGTAGAGCGTCAGATTTCCAATCTGAATGTCGCGGGTTCGATTCCCGTCGTCCGCTCCAGCCCTCGCTCTCCCCGCGCGGGGAGGGCCGGCTCCCGGGTTGGCCCGCGCCAGCCGCCGGCGTGGCGCGGAAAGCCGAGCCGGGGTGCCGCTACGGCGGCCGGCAGCCCGTTGGGGGCGCATTTCTCGCATGCGGATTTGGAATGGCACGGCGGCCTTCCGCGAAAAAATGCATATTCTGGCTGGAAAATGGCGCAGGCGGGTTTCGTGCCGGGCGGTTTTCGCGGAGCCTTTGTTGGCTGGTTTGATTTCGATCAAGGCGCCGTCGCACGTGATGGGACAGAGTGGCGCCGTTCGCGAGGCCCGGCGCCGACGCTGTCGAAGCGGAGCCGGATCGCGGGCAGGGTGCAACGGCTACGGAGTGCGACAGCGGGGCATCCGGCGTGCGGGCGGGCGATGGGGCGCTTCCCCGTGTTGGCTGGATGGCCTTTCGGTTTGTAGTTTTCCCCCAGGCGTTCCCTCGGTGGTTTGATTCCGGGAGGAATGCCCGACTTGGCAGCACCATGTGTGCGCACGGCCCGGTGATTTTTCACCGGGCCGTTTTTATCTTCTCGGAAGACGACAGACGCGCGGTGGCCCGCTACACTGGCCCCGACATGTCCTCTGCCGGCCCGACCGCTGTTCCCGCCCATGGCCGCGCCGGAACCTTCGCGTCCGGCCGCCCGAGGGCGTTGCGCTGGCTCTGGGCGGGCGCGGTGGTGGTGCCGCTGGCGGTGCTGGCGCTGGGCGGGGTGGTCAGCTGGAACAGCGTCGTCCGCTACGAGACGGAGAATACCGTCCGCACCGTGAGTGTGCTGCAGGAGCAGATCCGCAGGACACTGGAAGTGCAGAATGCCATCCTGCGCGCCATCGATGTGTATATCCAGCCGATGTCCTGGCAGGAAATTGCCGACAGCGCCCAGCTTCGCGTGTTCCTGAAGAGATTGTCGACCGCGACTTCGGTGGTGATGAGTACCGACGTGATTGATCCCGAGGGAAATATCGTCGCCAGCACCGAGAACATCGCTCCCGAGGACCGCGACGAGATCCTCACCCGCGGCTACGATCGCGCCTTCCCGGCCGGAACGACGGCGACGGAGGCCTATGTCAGCGCCCCGGAGGTGGACCGGCCGGGCGGGCGGCTGCACATGCACCTGGCGCGGCCGCGGCACGCCGCGGACGGGCGCGCCGACGGCGGAGTGCTGCTGACCGGTTTCGAACCGGCGCGCATCGAGAGTTTTTTCGCCGCCATCGCGCAGAGCCCCGGGGCCCGTCTGGTGCTGGCGCGCGCCGACGGCAGCGTGCTCGCCCGCTATCCCGTGCCGGTGCGGGCGCGGGGGGAGCGGCTGGCGGCCGACGACCCGATGTTCCGGCTCGCGCGGACGCTTCCGGCGACGGGACCGCCGAGCGTGATCCGGACCGGCTCGCCGTTCGGCGGCTTCAGCCTGCTGGCGGTGCAGAAAGTCGCCGGCTATCCGTTGTTCATCGCCTGCGCCGCCGACCCCGCGCTGGTACGCGCCGCCTGGCTGCGGCAGATGGCGCCGCTCGCCGCCGCCGTCGCGGCGGCGACGGTGCTGCTGCTGCTGCTGCTGGCGCAACTCCAGCGGCGCATCTCCGCCGAACACGACCTGCTGCTGCGCCGCGCGGCGGAGGCGGAAGCCGAGCGGGCCGCGGCCGAGAGGCAGACGGCCCTGGAGGCGCGGCTGCGGCAGACCGAGAAGGTGGCGGCCCTGGGCCATCTCGCCGCCGGGGTCGCGCACGATTTCAACAACGTCCTGCAAAGCATCGTCATCAGCGCCGACGATCTCGCCGTCCGCAAACTGCCGCCGCAGGAGGTGCGCGAACTCGGCGCGCTGATCCTGCGGGTCGCGGGCCGTGGCGAGATGCTGGTGCGCCGGATGCTCGACTTCGCCCACCGACGGGACCGCGCCGAGGGAACGACCGACCTGTCGGCATCGTTGCGCAACCTCGGCGAACTGCTGGCCCGGTCGCTGGGCTCGCGCCACCGGCTGCGTCTTTCCTGCGAAGCGGCGAAGGACGTGCGCATCAGAGGCGATGCCGACGAGTTCGAGGCGGTGGTCATCAATCTGGTGGCCAACGCGCGCGACGCCATGCCCGACGGCGGCGAGGTGGCCATCACGGTCGCCGCGCCGGAACAGGAGGACTCGGGCGGTTCCCTTGTCGCGATTTCCGTGCGCGACGCTGGCTGCGGCATGGATCAGGCGACGCTGGAACGCGCGGGGGAGGCGTTCTTCACCACCAAGCCGGCCGGCAAGGGCACCGGGCTTGGCCTCTCGATGGCGCGCGGCTTCGCTTCGCGCCACGGCGGCAGGCTGGAGCTTGCCAGTGCGCCGGGAGAGGGAACGGTGGTGACGCTGCGGCTTGCTGTCGCGCCCACCGAGGGCGGCGCGGAGCCTCGCGGGGGCGGCGCTACAGCGATAGCGTTTGCTGCTCCGCTACCGCGCGGCGCGCGGCGGTGGCCCTGACGCTGCCGTCGGCGAACCGCAGCCGCAGGTCCGCGCCCGGCTTCACCCCGGCGGCGCGGGAGATGGCGGTGCCGCGGGCGTCGAACACCAGGGCGTAGCCGCGCTCGCGCACGGCGGTC
>JAJXZO010000232.1 GCA_021780035.1 Pseudomonadota bacterium | reverse complement strand
GCCCTGGCTCCTGCCTTCCTGTGGCTGAAGGCGCTGCACGTGATGAGCGTTCTGGCCTGGATGGCCGGGCTGTTCTACCTGCCCCGTCTCTACGTCTACCACACGATGGTCACGCCCGGCACCGCCGAGAGCGAGCGCATGAAGGTGATGGAGCGCCGCCTGCTGCGCCAGATCATGCATCCGGCGATGGTCTCGTCGTGGCTGTTCGGCATCCTGCTGATGCTGGTGCCGGGCGCGGTGGACTGGCATGCGGGCTGGTGGCACCTCAAGCTTCTGTCGGTGATCCTGATGACCGGCTACCAGCACCTGCTCGGCCGCTGGCGGAAGGGCTTCCTGGAAGACCGCAACCGCCATTCCGAGCGCTTCTACCGGGTGATCAACGAGGTGCCGACGGTGCTGATGATCGTCATCGTCATCATGGTCATCGTCCGTCCGTTCTGAGCGCCGGCCGCCTGCCCCGCGCGAATTTCCCGCCCCCTCGGGTTGACGCGGCGCCCGCGCGTCCCTAGCTTGGCGGCAGCATCCGGACCGGGCGGCGGCAACGCCCTTCCGCCGGAAGCCTTCCTCTGCTCCCCCTCCTTTCCGGGACAGTGCCGATCGGCCAGCGGCCGGGTTCTCCGGCTCCGCTCCGCGCGCGCAACCGGGCCGGCCGGCCCGGCTTCCTGCCCCATCCCTGAACCACTGCAAATATCCAGGCATCCCCGATGCACCTCGCCGAACTGAAGGCCAAGTCTCCGGCAGACCTGCTGAGCTTTGCCGAATCCCTGCAGATCGAGAACGCCTCCAGCCTGCGCAAGCAGGACATGCTGTTCGCGATCCTGAAAAGCCTCGCCGACAACGAGCAGGCCATCTACGGCTCCGGCACGCTGGAAATCCTGCCCGACGGCTTCGGCTTCCTGCGCAGCGCCGAATCCAACTACCTCCCCGGCCCGGACGACATCTACATCTCGCCCGCGCAGGTGCGCCGCTTCGCGCTCCGCACCGGCGACACCGTGGAAGGGCAGATCCGCGCGCCCCGCGACGGCGAGCGCTACTTCGCGCTGCTCAAGGTCGACACCATCAACTTCGAGGCGCCGGAGGCGGTGCGCCACCGCATCAACTTCGACAACCTCACGCCGCTCTACCCCGACCGTCGCCTCAAGATGGAAATGGAGAACTTCCAGTCGGTGGCGAAGGGGCCCACGAAGGATCTCACGCCCCGCGTCATCGACCTCATCTCTCCCATCGGCATGGGCCAGCGGGCGCTGATCGTGGCGCCGCCCCGCACCGGCAAGACGGTGATGCTGCAGAACATCGCCACCGCCATCAGCCACAACCACCCCGAAGTGTTCCTGATGGTGCTGCTGATCGACGAGCGGCCCGAGGAAGTCACCGACATGTCGCGCACGGTGAAGGGGGAGGTCATCGCCTCCACCTTCGACGAACCCGCCACGCGCCACGTGCAGGTGACCGAGATGGTGCTGGAGAAGGCGAAGCGCCTGGTCGAGCACAAGCGCGACGTGGTGATCCTGCTCGATTCCATTACCAGGCTCGCGCGCGCCTACAACGCGGTGGTGCCCTCCTCGGGCAAGGTGCTCACCGGCGGCGTCGACGCCAACGCCCTGCAGAAGCCGAAGCGCTTCTTCGGCGCCGCCCGCAACATCGAGGAGGGCGGCTCGCTCACCATCATCTCCACGGCGCTGATCGACACCGGCAGCCGCATGGACGAGGTGATCTTCGAGGAGTTCAAGGGCACCGGCAACTCCGAGATCGTCCTCGACCGCAAGCTCTCCGACAAGCGCACCTTCCCGGCGATCGACATCACCAAGAGCGGCACCCGCAAGGAGGAACTGCTGGTGGACCGCGGCACGCTTTCCAAGATGTGGGTGCTGCGCCGCATCCTGAACCCGATGGGCACCATGGACGCGATGGACTTCCTGCTGGACAAGCTGAAGTACAGCAAGACCAACCAGGACTTCTTCGACGCCATGAACACCTGAGCGGCGGCGCGGCGCGGGTCTGCCGTGCCGCGCGCGCTTCCGCCGGGACCGCCTGCGGCGGACTCAGCGGCTTTTCTTCTCCGGCTTGCGGGCGGCGCTTTTCGGCAGCAGCGCGCGCACCTGCTCCTCGCGCAGCCCCATGGTCGCGGCGATGTCGGGGAGTTCGAGCCCCCGGACCCTCAGTTCGAGAGCCTTGCGGGTTTGCCGTTCGTTGAGCGGCTGCAGGCTTGGCTTCATGCCCATCTTCCGTCTCCGCCGGGGGATGCCGACCGGGCGACTTTATCGCAGGCGCGGGCGCCGCGCCACCGTCTGTGCGCCGGCCCGCCGCCGGCTTCTTGCGAACATCAAGATATCCTTATATAGCCGCGGCAACCGAAGGAGCACCCGCATGGCCGTCAGCGCCGACTGCAAAGTGAAGGACATCGCCCTCGCCGACTGGGGACAGAAGGAAATCTCCATGGCCGAGGACGAGATGCCGGGGCTGATGGCGCTCCGCGCCGAGTACGGTGCGAAGAAGCCGCTCGCCGGCGCCCGCATCGCCGGCTGCCTGCACATGACCATCCAGACCGCGGTGCTGATCCGCACGCTGGAACACCTCGGCGCCACCGTGCGCTGGTCGTCGTGCAACATCTTCTCCACGCAGGACCACGCGGCGGCGGCGGTGGCCGCCTCCGGCACGCCGGTGTTCGCCTGGAAGGGCATGAACGAGGAGGCGTTCTGGTGGGCCATCGAGCAGACCATCGAGGGCCCGGACGGCTGGCGGCCGAACCTGCTGCTCGACGACGGCGGCGACCTCACCGCGGTGATGCACAAGAGCCACCCGGACATGCTCGCCGGCGTGAAGGGCCTCAGCGAGGAAACCACCACCGGCGTGCATCGGCTGCGCGAGATGGCGCGCGAGGGCACGCTGCTGGTGCCCGCGTTCAACGTGAACGATTCGGTGACGAAATCGAAGTTCGACAACCTCTATGGCTGCCGCGAAAGCCTGGTGGACGCCATCCGCCGCGGCACCGACGTGATGATGGCCGGCAAGGTGGCGGTGGTGAACGGCTTCGGCGATGTCGGCAAGGGCTCGGCGGCGAGCCTCCGCAACGCCGGCTGCCGGGTGAAGGTGACGGAGGCCGACCCCATCTGCGCGCTGCAGGCGGCGATGGAGGGCTACGAGGTCACCACCATGGACGACGCCGCGCCGGAGGCGGACATCTTCGTCACCGCCACCGGCAACGTCGACGTCATCACCCTCGAGCACATGCGGCGGATGAAGCACCGCGC
>JAJXZO010000229.1 GCA_021780035.1 Pseudomonadota bacterium | reverse complement strand
AGCGGCGCCGGAGCCGAGAAGTGAGCGGCGGTTCATGGGATGATCCTTTGGTCAGGGGACGCGGCCGGGCCTGCGGTCATCGCGCGGCGTGCGGCACCAGGAACACAGGCTCCTGGTCCGCCGGCATCGCCGCGCGTTCCCTCTCAGTCAGCCGGGCATAGATCTCGATCAGATAGCCGGTCGGGTCGCGCAGCCAGAATTCGTGCAGCGGCGTGCCGCGCCAGGTGGTGCGGGGCGGCTTGACGATCTCCGCCCCCGCCGCCCGCGCCCGGTGGTAGCTCTCGATCACCGCGGCCTTGTCCGCCACGCCGAGACCCAGGTGATACAGGCTGTAGGTGTCGAGCGGCGCGCCCTTGTCGTTGACCAGAAGGACGAAGTTCAGCGCCAGGTCGGGAACGATAAAGGTCGTGTAGCGCGCCGTCCGTTCCTTGGGCGGGTTACCGAAGAAGGCGGCATAGAATTGCGTACTCGCGTCCAGGTCGGCGACCCGCAGGCTCAGGTGGAATTCCCGGGCAGCAGGCACGAGCGCGGTCATGCGGTGTTTCTCCTGAGCAGAGGGGACGGACGGCATGTCGGCACGCGCGCCGCGCCGCGAGCGGCACCGCATGGGCGCGCCGGCGAAGGACCGTCAGGGGCGCCGGCAAGACGGGCGCGATCGCGGCGAAGCAGCGGCTCCTCGCCGGCGCCCAGCACGGCACCGCGCAGCAAAGTAGCCGCCCAGCCCGGCAGGTCGGCGGTGCGATAGAGCGTCCATTGTGCCGCGCGCCGTTGCGTTACCAGACCGGCCTCCCGCAACACCGAAAGATGCCGCGAGATTTTCGGTTGCGGCGCGTCCAGCGCGTGGACCAGTTGGCAGACGCACAATTCCTCGGCGGTGGCGAGCAGGGCCATGCAGCGCAGGCGGATCGGATCGGCCAGGGCTGCCAGGATGGCGAGAGGTGCGTCCATACCCTTGTATATGTGGTGGATCGCATATGCGTTCAACCGGATATACGTGCCGCCGTGAAGGTCGTTCTTCACGGCGGCACATCGGGCTTGTCTATGCGGGGGTGTGCGCCTCGTCCGGGCGGGCCAGATCGTCGATCCAGGTCATGGCCCGGACCGCGGCCGGCAGCCCGATCATCGGGATGGACAGCGCCATGACATGGTCCAGCGCCGCGCGGTCGATGCCCTCGGCCAGGGCGCGGCGGACATGCGAATGGACCGCGCCCTCGGATCCCACGCCGATCGCGAGCGCGAGTTTCACCAGCCGGCGCACCTCGGGTTCCAACGGACCTGCGTCAGCGCAGCGTTCGCCAAGCGCGGCGTATGCCTGCCACAGCGTCGGGTGACGCGCCGCCAGACGTGCGGCTCCTGATGGCAAGGGTGGCTCCGTTCGGCTCGGGCGGGGTTTGGCCATATTCGGTTTCCTCCTGGAGTTCCGGGCGGCCGGGCCGGCGCGCCGTCAGCACGTGTTCGAGGGGTTGCGATCCTGCCAGGCAACGCAGTAGCCGTTCGGTTGGACCACCCCGGCGACGACCGAGCAATGGGCCGGGCCACCCGCCACCGCGGCGTGCAGGAAATGCGCGCAGGTGACGCAAGATTTTTCCCCGAGCGGCGCGTCGCGGTACCGCAACGCCGCCTTCGGCACGGTGCCCCAGCGCGGCCCAGCCGCGCGTGCCCGCAGCGGAAGCAGGGTGCACGCGGCCGCCGCGCCGCCGAGCAGATGGCGCCGGGCGATCATGCTATGCCGTCCACCGGTGCCTCCGCCCGCGCGGCTTCGGCCCGCAGCTCGGCGACAAGTTCGTGCAGGCCCCCGCCCAGGAGAGCGATGTAGGGGCTGCCCGACACCGCAAGCAGTTCCGCCAGCAGGTCGACCCACGGGCCAAGGTGCTCGGCCACAAACTCCTGCACCACGACCGCGCCGGCCGGCTCCGCTCGCGCCTGCTCCAGCAGCCCGGCCAGGAACGCCAGGACGAACCCGGCTTGATCGAGCGGTCGGTTGGCCCCCGCGATCAGCGGATCGGCGTCGAGTGTCGCCGGATCGAAGCCGGCCGCCTCATACCAGCGCCGCAAGGCATCGCCGCCATCGTAGCGCGGCGGCGGAAAATGCCAGTACTCGCCGTTCCATTCCCCGCGCGCCAGCACATGCGCGTAAGCCGGGATGTAGCAGCCGGACTGCGGCACGCAGAGAAAGTCGTAGAAATCCTGCCGTGCCCGCTCAGCGTCGAGTGGCGCGTCCGCCAGCGGCGCCAGCGCGGCGAGCAGAGCAGGATCGGGCGGGACGAGGAGCAGCCGCGCAGCGGCCGCGGCGCGTCCCGGCAATCCGGTGTCAGGCATGGGCCACCTCCTTCGCCGCGACCTTCTCGATCCGCGCGCGGGTGTTGAAGAACACCACCGAGCCGCCGACCAGATCCATCAGCGACATCTGCCACACGTCCGGATCGCGCCGCATGACCGGGTTGAGGTGGATGCCCGCGCGCCGCACCTTGTCGCCGGCGATGCGCTTGCCGCCGACGCCGTAGTTGCTCGCGCCATAGCCCCAGTGCCCGTAGCCGACGTTGAAGGCGATCACCCCCGGCCGCACGCCCTCCACCACCACCGCCCGGCCGCGCCGGCGGCCTTCGGGCGTCACGATGTCCACCCAGTCGCCGTTGCGCACCCCGAGCTTCGCCGCGTCGGAGGCCGCCATGCGTACGCCGTTCTCCGGCATGATCTCGCGCAGCACGTAGTTGGACACCAGCCGCGAGTGCGACTGCAAAGCGCCCTTGAGGGTGATGATGGTGAACGGCCACGCCTTCGGATCGTCGAGCGCTTCGAGCGGTTTGCCGAGCGCGGTGGTGGGCGGTACCCAGCGGGTGGTACCATGGAACAACGCACCCGTCATGCTGTTGCGGGTGGTCGCGGTCTCCTCGGCGTAGAAATGCAGGGTCTTGGTGAAGCGGTGTGCCAGCTTGCCGCCCTTGCGTCCTCCGCTCGCCGGCTCGAACCGCCCTCCGCGCACCATCACGCCGAGCACTTTCGGCCATTCCGCCGGCTTGAGTGCAGCGCCGAATTCCTTCTGGAAGGGAACGAGATCGGCGATGGCGATCTCTTGCTCACTTGCCTCCGGCACCTCATCCCCGCCGACACCCTTGGCGACGGCGAGGTTGGCGGTGGCCTTGAGGTACCAGTCCTCGCGGCGGTTCAGCGGCCAGTATTTGCCGCCGGCATCCGGGATGCCCTTGGCGCCGTAGCCCGGCATGCCGATCCGCTTGGCGACGTCGATCAGGAATTCCTCCA
>JAJXZO010000047.1 GCA_021780035.1 Pseudomonadota bacterium | reverse complement strand
CTCCACGCCATAGGACGCGGCGGCCCGCAGCGTGAAGTTGGGGTCGGTCAGGTGCGGCCGTCCCAGCGCGACGAGGTCGGCGCGCCCCGCCGCGAGAATCGTGTTCACCTGGTCCGCCGTCGTGATGCTGCCGACGCACATCGTCGCGATACCGGTCCCGTTGCGGATCGCGTCCGCGAACGGCACCTGGAACATCCGCCCGTAGACCGGGGCGGCGGCCGGCGTTGTCTGCCCCGTCGAGACATCCACGAGGTCGCATCCGGCCGCCGCGAATGCGCGTGCCACCTCGACGGACTCCGCCTCCGTGATGCCGCCCTCCTGCCAGTCGGTCGCGGAAATGCGCACCGACATCGGCTTCTCTTTCGGCCACGCCGCGCGCAAGGCGGCGAACACCTCGAGCGGGAAGCGCAGCCGGTTGGCGAGCCGGCCGCCGTATTCGTCGCTTCGTTTGTTGGTCAGCGGTGAGATGAAGCTCGCGAGCAGATACCCGTGTGCCGCGTGCAGCTCAAGCATGTCGAAGCCGCAACGAACTCCCCGCTTCGCCGCGGCGACGAACTGCTCCCGCACCCGGTCCATGTCCGCGCGCGTCATTTCGTGCGGCACCTGGCTCTCCGGGTAGTACGGCAGGGGCGACGGTGCCACGATCGGCCAAGCGCCCTCCGCCAGCGGTCGGTCCATGCCGTCCCACATCAGCTTCGTCGCACCCTTGCGCCCGGCATGGCCGAGCTGCAGGGCCATCCTGGTGTTCCCGTGTGCATGCACGAAGTCCACGATGCGCGTCCACGCCGCTTCCTGCGCGTCGTTCCACAACCCGGCGCACCCCGGCGTGATCCGCGCATCCGAGGCGACGCAGGTCATCTCCGTGAACATCAGCCCCGCGCCGCCGAGCCCCCGCGCGCCGTAATGCACCAGGTGCCAGTCGCCCGGTACGCCATCCACCGCGGAATACATGCACATCGGCGAGACCACGACGCGGTTCGCCACCACCATGTCCCGCAGCGCCATCGGCTGGAACATCGGCGCCACCGGCTTCGCACCCGGGAACCCTTTCGCGACCGTCTCCTGCGCGATCATTCGGTCCATCGCGTCCGCGAAATCCGGCGCGCGCAGCCGCAGATTGTCGTAGGTGATGGATTTCGACCGCGTCATCAGCCCGAATGCGAAGCGCAGCGGTTCCATGTCCCAGAACCGCCGCACCTGCTCGAACCAGACCAGCGACACATCCGCCGCGTGCTGCGTCCGCTCCACCTCGCCCCTGCGGTCGCGCTCGAACGCCTCGAGGCTCGCCGTCACATCGCCATGGACGCGGAACGCCTCGGCGAGCGCGATCGCGTCCTCCATCGCCAGCTTCGTGCCAGAGCCGATCGAGAAATGCGCGGTGGACTTCGCGTCCCCCAGCAGCACCACGTTGTCCGCCGAGCCATCGACGTCGCGGATCATGGTGCTGCGCGCGTTGCGGATCATCGGGAACTGCCGCCACATGGAGCGGTTGATCAGCAACCTGTGCCCGCCGAGGTCCTCCGCGAACACGCGCTCCAGATAGGCAGCGGACTGCTTCTCGTCCATCGTGCCGAGCCCCGCGCGCCGGAACGTCTCGGGGTCGGTCTCCAGTACCCAGGTCGAGGCGCCCGGCTCGTACTGATAGGCGTGCGCGATGAAGATGCCATGCTCGTTCTCGCGGAAGCAGAAGGTGAATGCATCGAGCGGCCTGGTCGATCCCATCCACGCGAACCGGTTCGGCCGCAGATCGACCGTGGTCCCGAAATGCCCGAGATTGCCCTGCCGCACGAAGGAGTTGATGCCGTCGGAGGCGACGACCAGGTTCGCCCCACGCACCGACTCCAGCGATGTCACCTCGTCGATGAAATTGAGCTCGATGCCGAGACCCTTTGCCCGCTCCTGCAGCAGCAGCAGCAGGGTGCGGCGCGAGCAGCCGCAGAACCCGTTGCCGCCAACGCGGAACCGGTTGCCCTTGAACCTGATTTCGATGTCGTCCCAATAGGCGAAATGGTCGGTGATCGCCTTGGCGCTCTCCGCGTCGTGGCGCTCGAAGATCTCCAGCGTCGCGTCCGAGAACACGACCCCGAAGCCGAACGTATCGTCATGGCGGTTACGCTCGTGCACCCGGATCTCGACATCGGGGCGCTGCTTCTTCATCAGGATCGCGAAGTAGAGCCCCGCAGGCCCGCCGCCGATGACCTCGATGCGCATCCCCACCTCCCCGTTCCGGCAAAAATATTTTATACTTGAAGGAACCGGCCCGCAATGATGGGATCAGCTATCAGCGAGGCGGCCGGGAGCAAAGGAGGGGCGGTGACGCTCGACGGACGACATGCCCTGGTGACGGGCGGCGGTCAGGGGATCGGCGCCGCGGTGGCGCGCGCGCTCACCGGCGCGGGCGCCCGGGTCACGGTGCTCGGCCGTCGCGCCGAAACTCTTGCCGGCGTCGTCGAGGCGGGCGCCGCCGCCGCGCACGTCGTTGCGGACGTGACGGATGCGCTGGCGCTGGAAGCCGCCCTCGCCGCTCTGTCGCCGGTGGACATCCTGGTCAACAACGCGGGGGCCGCGGAAAGCGCGCCCTTCGCCCGCACAACGCGCGAGATCTGGGACCGCATGCTTGCGGTCAACCTCACCGCCGTCTTCACCGCGACCCACGCGCTGCTGCCCGGCATGCTCGCGCGCGGCTGGGGGCGGGTGGTCACCATCGCCTCGACCGCCGGCCTCACCGGCTACCCCTATGTCAGCGCCTACGTCGCGGCGAAGCATGGCGCCGTGGGCCTCACGCGCGCGCTCGCACGGGAGGTCGCGGGCAAGGGCGTCACGGTCAACGCCGTCTGCCCCGGCTACACCGAAACCGAACTCGTGGAGTCCAGCATTGCCAGCATTGCCGCTCGCGGTGGCCGCAACGCCGAAGCCATCCGCGCCGATTTCACGCGCGCCAACCCCCAGGGCCGCCTGGTCCAGCCGCAGGAGGTTGCCGCCGCCGTGCTCTATCTCTGTGGTCCCGGTTCCAACGCCATCACCGGCATCTCGCTACCCGTAGCCGGTGGAGAAGTGATGTGAACGAAAGCCCCGTACTGCTCGACGCCGAAACCCGCGTGCAGGAGCACCCCGCGGACCACCGCGCGGAGCTGCGCCTCTGGCTGCGCATGCTCACCTGCACCAACCTCATCGAGGGCGAGATCCGCGCCCGCCTGCGGCGGCATTTCGGTGTCACGCTGCCGCGCTTCGACCTCATGGCACAGCTGGAGAAGGTGCCGGAGGGCATGAC
>JAJXZO010000225.1 GCA_021780035.1 Pseudomonadota bacterium | reverse complement strand
GAACCGTCGGCGCCCTGGCCACCATGGCCGAACACCAGGCGCGCTTTCCCTTCTTCGAGCAGCAAAGCGGCGAGCGCTGGGTTCTCACGCCCTCGCGCGGGCGCCTGCCGTGGTGGATTCTTCTCCCCTCGCGGCGGCTGCCCGGCAGCCGTGCGCGCGACTACCTCGGCCTGCTGGCGCTCCGCCGCGCCGGGCCGGAGACGACGGTCGCGGAAATGCTCGGCGGCACCCCCCTGTATCGGCGCCTCGTCACCCCGCTCACCGTGGCGATGCTGAACACGGCACCCGAACGCGCCTCGGCCTCCCTGCTCGCCGCCGTCCTCGCGCAGTCGCTGTTCGCCGGCGAGCGCGCCTGCCGCCCATTCCTGCCGAAACAGGGCCTTTCCGAAAGCCTGGTCGATCCCGCGCTCGCCTGGCTCAGGCTGCGGGGCGGCCGCATCGCCACCTCCTGCCGGGTGACGGCACTCCACTTCCACCAGAACCACCTCGCCGGCCTCACCACCACCGAGGAGGCGATCGTCCTCGGCCGCAACGAGGCAGCGATCCTCGCCGTCCCGCCCTGGATCGCCACGTCGCTGCTGCCCGGCCTGCCGGCACCCGACGAGTTCGAGGCGATCGTCAACCTGCACTTCCGCCCCGCCTCGCTCCTGCCGTCCGAACCCTTCCTCGGCGTGCTCGGCGGCACGGCGGAATGGGTGTTCGCCAAGGGCCGAATTCTTTCCGTCACCGTCAGCGCGGCGAACCGCCTGCTCGACGAGCCGGCCGAGGCGCTCGCCGCCCTGGTCTGGTCGGAACTGCAGACCGCCCTCGGCCTCCGGGAATCGTTGCCGCCCTTCCGCGTGGTGAAGGAGCGCCGCGCCACCTTCGCCGCCACGCCTTCTGTCCGCCGCCTCCGCCCCGACGCCTCCTGGCCGCGCGCGCAGGGCCTCGCCGGCAACCTCGCCCTCGCCGGCGACTGGACCGCCACGGGCTTGCCGTCCACCATCGAAGGTGCGATCAGATCCGGCTTTGCCGCCGCCCGGGTGCTGCTCGACCGCGGCTGATCGTTGATGAGGTAAGCCCGCCGTGCCCGCCGACACCGAAACCGAGGCCGCCGCGCCGCTCGAAACGGCGACCCTTCGTGCCGCCGCGGCACTGAAGCGCCTGCAGCGCGAGGACGGCCACTTCGTCTTCCCCTTGGAAGCCGACGCCACCATCCCCGCCGAATACGTGCTGCTCGAGCATCACCTGGACCGCATCGACCCGGACCTGGAAGCGAAGATCGGCACCTATCTCCGCGCCATCCAGGGGGAGCACGGCGGCTGGCCGCTGTTCCACGACGGCGCCCTCGACCTCTCCGCCAGCGTGAAGGCCTATTTCGCCCTGAAGGCGATCGGCGACGACGCGGAGGCGCCGCACATGCGCCGCGCCCGCGCGGCGATCCTCGCCGCCGGCGGCGCCGAGCGCACCAACGTCTTCACCCGCGTCCAGCTTGCCCTCTGGGGCGAGGTGCCGTGGCGCGCGGTACCCGCGATGCCGGTGGAACTGGTGCTGCTGCCGCGCTGGTTCCCCTTCCACCTGAGCAAGGTGTCGTACTGGTCGCGCACCGTGATCGTGCCGCTGGTCGGGCTGCTGGCGCTGCGCCCGCGCGCGCGCAACCCGCGCGGCGTCACCGTCCGCGAACTGTTCCGCGCGCCCCCCGAACAGGTGCGGGACTGGATCCGCGGCCCCTGGCGCTCGTCCTGGGGGCGTTTCTTCAAGGGGCTGGACACGGTGCTCCGCGCCGCCGAGCCGCATTTCCCCCGCTTTCTCCGCCGCCGCGCTCTCGCCCGGGCGGAGCGCTTCATCGCCGAACGCCTGAACGGCGAGGATGGCCTAGGCGGCATCTACCCGGCGATGGCGAACACGGTGATGCTGTTCGACGCCCTCGGCTACGCGCCGGAGCATCCGCACGCCGCCGCCGCATGGGCGTCGGTGCGCAAGCTGCTGGTGGTGGAGCAGGAGAGCGCCTACTGCCAGCCCTGCCTCTCGCCCGTGTGGGACACCGCGATCGCCGCCCACGCGCTGGCCGAGGCCGAGTGCGCCGAGGCCGAACCGGTGCGCGCCGCCGTCGCCTGGCTCGCGGAACGGCAGATCACCGACGTGGTAGGCGACTGGGCGGCCGCGCGCCCGAAGGCGCCGCCGGGCGGCTGGGCCTTCCAGTACGCGAACCCCCACTACCCCGACGTGGACGACACCGCCGTGGTGGGCATGCTGCTGCACCGCCACCAGGAAGCCGGCGGCGGCACGGCGCTCTCGCCGGCCATCGCCCGCGCGCGGGAGTGGATCATCGGCATGCAGGGGCGCGACGGCGGCTGGGGCGCCTTCGACGCCGACAACAACCACTCCTTCCTGAACCACATCCCCTTCGCCGACCACGGCGCCCTGCTCGACCCCTCCACCGCCGACGTCACCGCCCGCTGTGTCGCCTTCCTGGCGCAGACCGGCACGCCCGCCGACCATCCGGCGATGCGCCGCGCGCTGGCGTGGCTCCGGCGCGAACAGGAAGCCGGCGGCTCCTGGTTCGGCCGCTGGGGCACCAACCACCTCTACGGTACCTGGAGCGTGCTGTGCGCGCTGAACGCGGCCGGCGTGCCGCCCGAAGACCCGGCGGTGCAGCACGCGGCGGGGTTTTTGCTGTCCACCCAGCGCGCCGACGGCTCCTGGGGCGAGGACAACGAGACCTACGCCGCGGCCCCCTACGGCCAGTACCGGCGCGGCACCGCCAGCCAGACCGCCTGGGCGCTGCTCGGGCTGATGGCCGCGGGCGAGGCGGGGCATCCGGCGGTGGCGCGCGGCATCGCCTGGCTTGCCGCCACGCAGGGGGAGAACGGCGAGTGGGAGGAGCCGTCGTACACGGCGGTCGGCTTCCCGCGCGTGTTCTACCTCCGCTACCACGGCTACCGGCAGTATTTCCCGCTGCTGGCGCTGGCCCGCTACCGGCGGCTCGCCGCCGGCAACGACCACCGGGTGGCCTGGGGCTTCTAGGCCGCGCGCAGGCTCAGGCGGCGTCCTCGCGCCGGTCGCGCAGCTTCACGTAGGCGACGGCGGCGTGCTCGGCGCAATAGGGTTTGCCGGGCAGGGCGCCGGCGCCGCAGAAATGGAAGCTCGCGGTGCCCGGCTCGCCGAGCGGCCAGCAGCAGGACTGCGCGCGCGGCCCGGGCGAGGAGCTTGCCGGAACCACCCGCGGCGCGCTCGCCTCCGACCGCGCGGGCGAAGAAGCGGCGGCGGCCAGCGGCGGCAGCGTGGGTCCGACGACG
>JAJXZO010000024.1 GCA_021780035.1 Pseudomonadota bacterium | reverse complement strand
CGTAGTTGCCGGCGCCGAAGCTGCCGCCGATCACCACGGTGAACTTCGGTACGTGCGAGCAAGCCACCGCGGTCACCATCTTGGCCCCGTCCTTGGCGATGCCAGCCTGCTCGTACTTCTTGCCGACCATGAAGCCGGTGATGTTCTGCAGGAACACCAGCGGCACGTTGCGCTGGTTGCACAGCTCGATGAAGTGCGCGCCCTTGAGCGCGCTTTCGGCGAACAGGATGCCGTTGTTGGCGACGATGCCCACCGGGTAGCCGTGGATGTGCGCGAAGCCGCACACCAGCGTCTTGCCGTAGCGCGCCTTGAACTCGTGGAACTCGGAGCCGTCGACGATGCGTGCGATCACCTCGCGGATGTCGAATGGGCGACGGGTATCTTCCGGAATCACGCCATACAGTTCGTCGGCCGGGTATTTCGGCTCCAGCGGCTCGCGCAGCGCCAGCGGCATGGCCTTCCTGCGGTTGAGCGAGGCCACGACGTCGCGGGCGATGCTGAGCGCGTGCGCGTCGTTCTCGGCGTAATGGTCGGCGACGCCGGAGATGGAGGTATGGACGTCCGCACCGCCCAGCGTCTCGGCGTCCACCACCTCGCCGGTGGCGGCCTTCACCAGCGGCGGGCCGCCCAGGAAGATCGTGCCCTGCTCGCGCACGATGATCGTCTCGTCGCTCATCGCCGGCACGTAGGCGCCGCCGGCGGTGCAACTACCCATGACCACCGCGATCTGCGGAATGCCCAGCGAGGACATCCGTGCCTGGTTGTAGAAGATCCGGCCGAAGTGCTCCTTGTCCGGAAACACCTCGTCCTGCAGCGGCAGGAAGGCGCCGCCCGAATCGACCAGGTAGACGCAGGGCAGACGGTTCTCCAGCGCCACTTCCTGTGCGCGAAGGTGTTTCTTCACCGTCATCGGGAAGTAGGTGCCGCCCTTCACGGTGGCGTCGTTCGCCACCACCACGACCTCGATGCCGTTGATCCGGCCGATGCCGGTAATGATGCCGGCCGCGGGCGCGGCGTCGTCGTACATGCCGTGCGCGGCCAGTGGCGAGAGCTCGAGGAAGGGCGAGCCCGGATCGAGCAGGGCGCGGATGCGTTCACGCGGCAGCAGCTTGCCGCGCGCGGTGTGCTTTTCGCGGGCCTTGGCGCCGCCGCCTTCGGCGCTGCGTGCCAACTCGCGCTGGAGGTCCGCGGTGACGGAGCGCAACCGGGCGCTGTTGGCCTGGAACTCGGGGGAGCGCGGATCGATCTGCGAAACGATGACACTCATGCGCGTGCAGCCGTAGTCAATGAATCCGACGATGATAACGGCAGCATGCTGCGATCTGTGGCGGAGCACGGTGCGATCGGGCAACCGCCATGCCGCACAAAAAGAAAAACGGCCGCGTGAAGCGGCCGTTTTTCCGGACTGCAGACAAGGATCAGTGACCCTTCATCGCATCCTTGGCCTTGTCGGAGGCATCCTTGGCGGCGCTGGCAGCGGCGGCCGGGGCAGCAGCGGCCGGAGCGGCGGCGGTCGAGGCCGGAGCGGCAGCGGTCGAGGCCGGAGCAGCGGCGGTCGAGGCCGGGGCAGCGGCAGCCGGGGCAGCGGCGGTGGAAGCAGCAGCCTGCTGGGCCTGGTCGGCCGTCGCCTGCTGAGCCTGGTTGCTCGACTGGGCGTTCTGCGCGGAATCCTGCGCGCCGTTGCTGCAAGCCGCCAGCAGCGCGACGAGCGCGGAGGCGAGAAGGGTACGCGTAAACTTCATGGGAAATCTCCTTAGCCGTGGAATGCCGAATGGCGGATTATTATTAGCTCTTTCCAGCGTTGTACGCCATAACTTTCGATGGGCTGCTTCAGGCGCCGTTGAGAGCTGTCTCGGGGCGTATTCGGGGAAGCCCTAATCGAGGCGTTCCACCGCGATCGCGGTAGCCTCACCGCCGCCGATGCACAGGCTGGCGACGCCGCGCTTCAGGCCGCGGGTTTTCAGCGCGTTGAGCAGGGTCACCACCAGGCGGGCACCGCTGGCGCCGATCGGATGGCCGAGCGCGCAGGCGCCGCCGTTGACGTTGACCTTTTCGTGCGGGATGCCCAGCTCCTTGATCGGCGTCATCGCGACCACCGCGAACGCTTCGTTGATCTCGAACAGATCCACGTCGGCCGCCTTCCAGCCGGCCTTGTCCAGCACTTTCTGGATCGCACCGACCGGCGCGGTGGTGAACCACTCCGGCTCCTGCGAATGGGTGGCGTGCGCGACGATGCGCGCCAGCGGCTGCAGGCCACGCGCCTTGGCATCGTCGGCCGACAGCAGGACCACGGCGGCGGCGCCGTCGGAGATGCTGGAGGAACTGGCCGCCGTGATGGTGCCGTTCTCCTTGCGGAAGGCCGGTTTCAGCGAGGGGATCTTGGCGATATCGGAACGACCGGGCTGCTCGTCGGTATCCACCGTGACGTCGCCCTTGCGACCCGCCACCGTGACGGCGGCGATCTCGTCGGCGAAGGCGCCGGATTGCTGCGCGGCCTGCGAGCGCTTCACCGATTCGATGGCGAAGGCGTCCTGCTCCTCGCGGGTGAAGTGGTACTTGTCGGCGCACAGTTCGCCGAACACGCCCATCGACTTGCCATCGTAGGGGTTGGTAAGGCCGTCCCAGGCCATGTGGTCGACCAGCTTGCCGTCACCGTAGCGGATGCCGGTGCGGGCCTGCACCATGTGCGGCGCATTGGTCATCGACTCCATGCCGCCGGCCACCACGATCGCCGCCGAGCCGGCCTTGATCAGGTCGTGGCCCAGCATGATCGCCTTCATGCCCGAACCGCACACCTTGTTGATGGTGGTGCAGCCGGCAGCGGTCGGCAGGCCGGCCTCCAGCGACGCCTGGCGGGCCGGCGCCTGGCCGAGGTTGGCGGGCAGCACACATCCCATGATCACCTCGCTGACGTCGGCGGCGCCCACGCCGGACTGTTCCAGCGCAGCGCGGATTGCCGTAGCACCCAGCTTCGGCGTGGGCACGCCGGTGAACTGGCCGAGGAAGGAACCGATGGCGGTGCGCTTGGCACCGGCGATGACAACGCTGACGTCGGACATGGGGAGTCTCCGCGTGAACAGGAAGGGCATGAACCGCCCGTGGTGGATGGTCGATTATCGCAGTCCCAGCGCAGGCCCGGCAAACCAAATGAGGGGCATGCCTGCCGGGGCGCAGGGAAGCGACGGCGCTTGGCTGGTCGCCCCAGGCTTGTGCCAAACTGGTGCGGGGAGCCGGCTGCATCGAGCCGAGATGCAGAGCCGCGCCACGGATAGGATCAGTCACTGGAGACATTGA
>JAJXZO010000095.1 GCA_021780035.1 Pseudomonadota bacterium | reverse complement strand
CACCGCGCCGGAGTGCCCGGCCTCGCCGTGGCAGACAACCGAGCGATAGCGCACGTTACCGCGGATGCCGGTAACGGCGGCAACCGGAAGATTCCGCGCCTGGAGCACCGGACCCTGCTCGATGTGCACCTCAAGCCACGCGAAGAGCGAGGCCGGGTCGAGCAGCACCTCGCCCGCGGCGATGCGCTCCACAGCGGCGCCGCAGGCGGCCATGCAGGCGGAAAGCGGCTCGCCGCTCACCGCATGCGGCGCGGCGAGGTCGGCGGGGGAAAGCCTGCCGAACAGCGCCGAGGAGCCAAGGTAGGGCTTGCCGAAGAAGGCGCTTTCCTCGCCGCGGAGCGCGTAGAGGCGGATGCTCCGCCACAGCCGCGTGCCCTCGGCGCGCAGCCGGGCCAGCGCCAGCAACCCCGCCAGCACGCCGGCGGCGCCGTCGAAATTGCCGCCCTGAGGCACGGAATCGAGGTGCGAGCCGCAGGCAAGCGCCGGCAGGGCCGGATCGGCGCCGGGAAGCGTCATCACCAGGCTCGCCGCCGCGTCGGTGGCGCATTCCAGTCCGAAACGCGCCGCGGCGGCGGCGACGATCCGGTGCGCCTCCGTCTCCTGCGGCCCGAAGGCGGCGCGAGTGACGCCGGGGCCATCGCCGCCCGCGCGCCGCAGCGCGGCGAACAGCGCCTCGGCCTCGGCACGCGCGAATTCCGCGCCGTCGTTCATGCCGGCGCCGGCCGCGAGGGGGCCGGCCTCCCTCATTCCTCCGCCTGTTCCAGGGCGCAGCCGCGGCGCTCGGGGATCAGCAGCCAGACGGCCGCCATGTCGATGACGTAGAGCACCGCGAGCAGGGTGATGGCGGTGGAAAACCCCCATGCCGCGGCGATGCCCCCCACGACCAGCGGCCCGAAGCCGCCGATGCCGCGGCCGAGGTTGAACAGCACGTTCTGCGCCGTGGCGCGCGCCGCCGTGGGGTACAGTTCGCTCATCAGCGCACCGTAGCCGCCCAGCATGCCGTTGACGAAAAAGCCCATCACCGCACCGCCGACCAGAAGCGCGCCCGGGCTGGTCAGGCGGGCATAGACCACCACCATCACCGCCGCGCCGATCATCCAGGCAAGGAAGGCGGGCCTGCGCCCCACGCGGTCGGCCACCTGCCCGAACAGGGCGATGCCGGCGGCCATGCCCAGGATGGTCACCGCCGTCCACTCCGCCGACTGCGTGAGGCCGAAGTGGAAGTGGCCGGCGAGGTAGTTCGGCAGCCAGATCATCACTCCGTAGTAGCCGAAGTTCTGCACGCCGCAGAGAATGGTCATGCCGATGCTGGTTTTCGTCGCCTCGGCGTTCACCACCAGAAGCCCGAGCGAGGAGTGGTGGGAGCGATGGCTCCGCTGGGCGAGGAACATTTCCGGCTCGTCCAGCGTGCGGCGGATGACGAAGGCGACAAGGGCCGGGAACACGCCGAACACGAACATCCCCCGCCAGCCGAGCACCGGCAGCAGCAGCGGGATCAGCAGCGCCGCCGCCAGCACGCCCGCCTGCCAGCCGAGGCCGACGTAGGAGGAAACCCGGGCGCGCTGCCCGGCGGGCCAAAGCTCGGCCACGAGCGTCATGCCGATGCCGAACTCCCCGCCCAGGCCAAGCCCGGCGATGGAACGGTAAAGCAGCAGATCCCAGTAGCCCTGGGCCAGGGCGCACAGGCCGGTGAACACGGCGAACAGCATGATGGTCCAGGTCAGTACCCGCACCCGGCCGAAGCGGTCGGCGAGCACGCCAAAGCCGATGCCGCCCAGCACGGCGCCGATCAGCGTTCCGGTGACGAGCGAGCCGGCGGCCGCGGCGTTCAGGTGCAGGTCGGTGGAGATCATGCGCAGCATGAAGCCGAGGATGAGCAGGTCGAACCCGTCCATGGCGTAGCCGATGGCGGAGCCCCAAAGGCTCTTCCAGGCCTGCGGGCTGACGACGGAGGGAGCGGCGGGTGCGGCTTCGGCGGGTGTGGGCATGGCAGCACCTTCTGTTGCGGGAGCGGGAAGCTCTCGGTTCGTTGCGATCCTAGCGGCCGCTTCGGAGTCGTGCCTGCCCCCGCCGGCACCGAATCGCGTACCACGACCATCGCCCGCTCGCGCGGTATGGACACCGTCCGGGCGAAGGGCCAGTTTCCGCAAACGGGAAGAAGTCGCGGAGGGAGCCATGCTGTTCGATTTCGCCACCATCGCGTCCGCGGATCGCTACAGGCTGCTCGCCTCCTCGGTGCTGCCGCGGCCGATCGCCTGGGTGGTAAGCCAAGACGCGACGCAGCGGCTGAACGCCGCGCCCTTCTCCTTCTTCAACGTCTTCGCCTCCGACCCCGCGACCATCATTCTTGGCGTCGGCGCCCGTGCCGACGGCACGGCCAAGGACACCACCCGCAACATCCGCGACACCGGGGAGTTCGTGGTGAACCTGGTGGGCCATGACAACCTGCGCGCCATGACCGTCACCGCCATCGATTTCGAGCCCGGGGTGGACGAACTGGTGAAGGCGGGGCTCTCCACCCTGCCCAGCGTCAAGGTCGGCCCGCCGCGCATCGCCGAAAGCCCGGCGGCGCTCGAATGCCGGCGCAGCATGATGATCGACCTGAAGGCCGGCCGCACGCTGATCATCGGCGAGGTGCTGGCCATGCACGTCCGCGACGACTGCGTGCTGGATGCCGCCCGCTGCCGCATCGACAGCCCCCGCCTCGACCTGATGGGCCGCATGCACGGCGAGGGCTGGTACGTGCGCACGACCGCGCTCGAAGAGATGCCGCGCCTCTCCCGCGACCAGTGGGGAGAGGGCAAGTAGGCGGCTACAGGCCGGCGAAGAAGGCGGCCCGCGCCGAGGCACCGGCAAGCAGAAACTGCTGGTCGGTGCCGGCCTGCACGAAACGCGCCCCCATGCCGACATAGCGCGCCGCGCATGCCTCGTCCTGCACCCCGCCCATCCCCGCGAACTTGCCGTGGCGACGGCAGGCGGCGGTAACCGCGGCGTAGGCGTCCACCACCCGTTCATGGCCGTACTGCCCGGGGACGCCGAGATCGCCGCACAGGTCGTTGGTGCCGACGAACAGGCAGTCGATGCCGGGAACGGCGGCAATGGCATCCACGTTCGCCACCGCCCTGCCGGTTTCGATCATCGCCACCACCAGCACCTCGCGGTTGATTTCCGCCTGCGCCACCTCCGCTCCCGGCAGGCGGAAGCCATAGCTCGCCGCCGGCCCGCCCCAGCTTCGGTGCCCCTGCGGCGGGAAGCGGAACGCCGCCGCGACTTCGCGGGCGAATTCCGCCGTGTCGACGTGCGGCACGACGATGCCCTGGGCGCCGTTGTCGAGCGCCCGAGCCCCCTCGTCGAGGGCGCTGGCGTAGACGCGCACCATCGGGGTGATGCCCTGCCCCAGCGCCGCGAGGCAGATCTCGCTCACGGTCTCGAAGCCGAGCGCGCCGTGCTCCATGTCAAGGAACAGCCAGTCGTAGCCGGCGGCCTTCGCCAGCGCCGGCGTCGCCGCCGTGCGCAGCCTGCTCACGCCGAAGCCAAGCGCGAGCTTCCCGTCACGCAGCCGCGCAAGGGTCGGGTTGGCAATGATGGGCATCGTGATCCTCCCTGTATCCGCCACCGGCCCGGCGGGTGTTCCCCTATTCCGCGGCCGCCGCCTCGGTAAGGCGGTGCAGCAGGCCGGCAAGCCGGTAGCGCCCGTCCGGGCCGAGACCTCCGGCCAGCTTCGCCTCGTGCGCCTCGATCTCGGCCTCCAGCCGCCCGGCCAGCGTCGCGCCGGCCTCGGTGAGGCAGAGCGCCGCCGCCCGTCGGTCCCGTTCGAGCCGCCGCCGCTCGACGAGGCCGCGCCTCTCGAGGCCGTCGAGCACCGCGACCAGATTGGTCTGTTTCATCCCCAGCGCCGCCGCGAGCCGCACCGCCGGCAGGCCTTCGTTCCTGGCAAGCACGATCAGCGCCGAAGCCTCGGCCGGTCGCACGCCCAGGGCCTCATAGCGGCGGAGAAGTTCCTGTTCCGCCGCGCGCAGGCCGCGCTTCAGGGCGAGATCGAGCAGGTCCGGCAGCGGGCCCAGGTCGGGGGCGGGAAGAGATCCGGATGCTATCATGATTATGCCTTATCATCACCTTGCCGCGGCAGCGGGGAGCGGAGATGCTTCACCGCTTCGGGGCGTCCGGCCGCGCACAGCCGGTCCACAATCTTCTTCACGTCCTGCGCGCGGTCGCGGTGCATCGCCAGCACCGCGTCGTCGGTGACCACCACCACCGCGTCGGACAGGCCCACCACGGCGGTGAGAACGCCGTCGCTGCGCACGTAGCAACCGGATGCGCCCTCCAGCAGCACGTCGCCCACCGTGACGTTGCCGTCCGCGTCCTTTGCGCCGAGTTCCCACAGGGCGCCCCAGCTGCCGACATCCGACCAGCCGAGATCGGCCGGAACCACGGCGGCGCGCCCGGTGCGCTCGGCCACCGCGTAGTCGAGGCTGATCGACGGCACGCGCGCGAAAGCCTCAGCCTCGAGCCGGATGAAGTCGCGGTCCTCGCTTCGCTTCGCCACCGCCTCGCGCAGCGCCGGCAGCACCTCGGGCGCGTGGCGCTCCATCTCCGCCAGCAGCGTGCCAGCGGTGAACACAAACATCCCCGAGTTCCACAGGTGGCGCCCCGAAGCCGCGAGCGTGGCCGCCGCCGCCGCGTCCGGCTTCTCGATGAAGCGCGCGAGGGCGCAGACGCCCGGAAGCCCCGGCAGCGGCTCTCCCTGTTCGATGTAGCCGTAGCCGGTCTCGGGTGCGGTGGGACGCATGCCGAAGGTGACCACGAGCCCCTGTCGCGCCGCCGCCACCGCCGCCGCCAGCGCCCGGTGCAGCGCGGGGACATCGGCGATCGCCGCGTCGGCCGCCATCATCCACAGCACCGCGTCGGGGTTCCTCTCCGCCGCGAGCAGCGCCGCCGCGCCGATCGCGGGCGCCGAGTTGCGTCCCACCGGCTCCAGCACGATGCGGGCACCCTCGACGCCGGCACGGAGCAATTCCTCGGCCACCATGAAGCGGTGGGCCTCGTTGCAGACGACCATGGGCGGCGCGAATCCGGGTCCCAGCGCCCGGCGGACTGTTTCCTCGATCATCGACCGCGGGGAAACCAGCGGCCAGAACTGCTTGGGCAGGCTCGTGCGCGACACCGGCCACAACCGCGTGCCGGAGCCGCCCGACAGCAGCACCGGCACCACCGCGTCACCCTTGCCGTCGCCGCTCATCGCCTCATCCGATCAGTTTCGCCTGCCACCCTATTGCCGCGCCGCGGCCCCTCTGTCCAGGCACGGCCGCCCTCACAGGCGGCGGCTGTCGTAGGCCCAGTGCAGCGCCGCCTGCCGCTGCCTTCGCCGGCACCACCAGTCGCCCGGCGCGCAATGGAGCTCGATCTGCCGCAGGTGGCGGCGGAAGGCGAGCCAGCGGCCGATCTGCCGGGTGTCCTCCTCCGGCATGCGCCGGCCCATGTAGTAGCGGCAGTACCACTGGAACCAGCCGCGCGGGTCGTCCGGGTGAAGCCAGCCCCGGGCACGCCACACGGACAGTTTCTGGCTCGCGTCCACGCCGAAGAAGTTCAGCCGGCAGTCCCGTTTCCCCGTGGCGAGACGCGCGCGGGCGAACCACTCGGCCGGAAATTCGTCCCGGCAGTCGGTCATGTATTTGCCGCCGAAGACGCCCAGTTCCAGCATCTCCGCCGGCGTGAGCTCCGGCCGGAAGCGCGGATCGAAATCGCCGCCGGCCGGGGCGGTGCGCTCGTAGCGGTAGCCGCGCTGCATCCGGTCGTTCACCACGACGATCGTTGCCATCAGACCGCGCTTTCCTCCGTGCCCGCGCTATGTCAGTCTCTGCCGGCGCCCTGGCCGCGGCCGGCAGGCAGCATAGGAATCCCCGACCGTCACCGCCAGCGGCGCGTTGGTGTTCATAGGGAGAAATCCGCCATGTCCGCCATCCGCGAGGCGGCGCCCACCGAAAAGCCGATGGCCAGACCCACCGCCCTGGTCATCGACGACAATCGGGACGTGGCGACCGCCCTCACCGCACTCTGCCGCGCCGTCGGCTTCGATGCCGCCGCCTTGAACGGCGGCGACCGCGTGGAGAGGCTCCTCGCCGAGCGGCGGCCCGACTGCCTGCTCGTCGACATCATGATGCCGGACGAGGACGGCTACGAGGTGCTGAAGGCCGTGGCCGCCGTCGATCCTTCCATCGCCGTGCTGCTGATCAGCGGTCATGGCGAGACCTGGCTGCGCATGGGGGTGACGCTCGGGGAAGCGCATGGCATCCGTCTGGTGCAGGCGACGACGAAACCGGTGCGCATCGATACGCTGCGCCGCTTCTTCGCCGCCGTGACCGCGGGCAAGAACTCCGGCTGAAGCCGATGAGGCTGGCCCTGCCCTCCGGGATGAGCAGGCAGCGGCTTTATCCGCACCGCACGCCGGACATCTTCCTGATCGCGGCGATGATGCTGCTGATCGCCGCGGGCTTCATGGAGCGGGCGTCCGAATACCGGCGGATGATGAACGAGGCGGGGCGCGAGATCGCCGCCGTCGCCGCCAGCACCACGGCGAGCCTCGACCTGGAACTCATGGTCGCCGACCACCACCTTGCGGCGCTCGCGGCGGCGAACGACCCCGGCCGCGCGCTTACCCAGGCGCGCGCCGCCGTTCCCGGAGCCGGGTTCTTCGCCATCTACGACGCCGAAGGCTGGCTCATCGCCGCCACCGGCTCGGTGCCGCCCACCGCCGCGGCCTTCGCCCTCGCCGCGCTCGAGCGGGGTGCCGGCCCCGAACCGTTCGCCGGCGGGGACGGCGAACTGCTGCTGGCGCGCACGCGGGTGCGCGGCGGCCGGGTTGCCGGCGTGGTCGTGTTCGGGCTCGATCCGGCGTGGTTCGCCTCGTTCGCCGCCGCCGATCGCCTCGGGCCTGCCGGCGGTGCCGCGGTGTTTGCCGGCGCCGATGCCACAATCCCGATCGCCGCCTCCCGCCGGCTGCCGGCGGCGGCGGAAGCGAGCCTCTCGCAGGAGCGTCCGCTGCTTTCCGGTCGTCTGCGGCTTCGTGTCTGGCGGGACACCGCTCCCGTCTATGCGAGCTGGACGCAGCGCAATGCCAGCACCGCCGGCATGCTGCTTGCCGTGCTGCTCCTGCTGCTCGCGGGCTGGCTGCACGCGCGGAGGCGCATCCTGCGTCTACAGGCGGCCAATATCGAGCGCGAGAGGCAGCTTTCCAGGCTTGCCCTCGCCGCCGAGGAACTGGGCCGGCCGCGGGAACGCGCGGACATCGTCCTGCTCGCCGAGCAGCTCGGAACCGCCCTGCTCGGCCGTGGCTGGGTGGAGGTGGCGCTGCCCGACCGGGCGCCGAACAGCACGGGTGCGACCGCCCTTGAGCTTCCCGCCATCACCGGCCGCCCGCTCGGCCGGCTGCTTCTGCATGGCCTGCTGTTCTACCCGCTCGACCCCGAGGAAATGCCGGTGCTGGAGCAGTTCACCCGCCTCGTCGCCCAGGCGCTGGAGGCAAGCCAGCGCCTCGCCGAGATCAGCGGCGCGAAGGCGGAACTCGAACTGATTCTCTCGACCATTTCCGACGGCATGATGGTGCTCGACCGCCGCGGCGCGGTCCGCTACGCCAACGCCGCCGCCGCGCACTACCTGCGCCGCACGCGCGACGAGTTGCAGGGCCTAACGCTCGCCCGCCTGTTGCCGGAGTTCGGGGAAAGCGATTTTGGCCGGCAGCTGGACGCGGCGGCGAGGAGCAATCGCGGCAGCGTCTTCACCACGTACCTTCCGGCGCTCAGGGCATGGTTCGAGATGCGAACCTACCCGTTCGGCAGAGGGCTCACGGTATATTTCCGCGACATCACCCGTCAGCACCAGACGGAGGAGAGGCTCCGGCAGTCGCAGAAGCTGGAGGCGCTCGGGCAGCTTACCGGCGGCATCGCCCACGATGTGAACAATCTGCTTACCGTGATCCTCGGCAGCTTCGAGCTGCTGCAGCTTGCCGGCGAGCACCCGGAGGAACAGCCGCAGGAAGCGCAGGCGGATGCCCCCGAACTGATCGCCGCCGGACTGAAGGCAAGCGAGAGCGCGAGCGAACTCATGCACCGGCTGCTCGCCTTTTCGCGCCAGCAGCCTCTGCTCGCGGAACGCGTGGCTCCCGGCGCGGTGCTCGCCGATGTACAGGCGCTGCTGACCCGCTCGCTCGGGGAGCAGATCCGGCTCGTCGTGCATGCACCGGCCGATCTCTGGGATCTGCTCGTCGACCGCGCGGAACTGCAGACCGCGCTGATCAACCTGGCGCTCAACGCCGCCGACGCCATGCCCTCGGGCGGCACGCTGGCGATCGCCGCCGGCAACCTCGCCGCCGGCAATACCATCGGCAGCTTCGACTGCGTGCGCATCACCGTGCAGGACAACGGCTGCGGCATGAGCCAGGAAGTGCTGGAGCGCGCCTTCGACCCGTTCTTCACCACCAAGCCGCAGGGCAAGGGTACCGGCCTCGGGCTTTCCATGGTCTATGGTTTCATCCGCCGCTCGGGCGGGCAGATCCGCATCGACAGCGAGCCGGGACGCGGCACCCGCGTGCAGCTGATACTGCCGCGCTCCACGGTGACGGAGGAGGACGAGGCCGACGCGGCGGGGCTCGAAATGGAGCACGGCAGCGAAACGCTGCTGCTGGTGGAAGACAACGGCCTGGTGCGCGCGCACACCGAGATGGTCCTGCAAAGCCTCGGCTACCGAGTGCACTCCGCCGCCGACGGCGCCGAAGCACTTTCCCGCCTTGCCGGGGGGCTGCGGCCCGCCCTGCTGGTTTCGGATATCGCGCTGCCCGGCGGCATGAACGGCTACGAGGTGGCGGAAGCCGTCCGCAAGTCGCTGCCGGCTCTGCCGGTGCTGCTGCTCTCCGGCTACGTGGGCACCGCAGTCGATGCGCCCGGTTCGCTGCCGCCGCGGACGGAAATGCTGCGCAAGCCCTACCGCCGCCGCCAGCTTGCGCGGCGGCTGCGCACCCTGCTCAACGCCAAGCCGGCGCCGGCACCTTCTTCACCCGCCGCAGCGCTTCCTCCGCATCCGTGAGACGAGAGTCCCACCAGTCGTCGATGAGGTCGCGGTTCACCGCCACCCAGGCGGCGACGCGGTCGAAGTCGCGCGTATAGAGCCCGCCGGCAACCTGCAGGGTGACCGGCTCCAGAACGATGACGGTGCAAAGTTCGGGGTCGTAGCGGCCACCCGGAGTGACCTCGATGACCACGTTGTCGCGTCCCTGCGCGCGCTGCAGCCAGACGACCTGCGGCAGGCCGGACAGGTGCGACTTGACGCTGAGCGCCTGCCTCTCGGCCTGCGCCGGCCGCGCCGGGTGCGGGCCGCGCTCCGGCAACTGGGACCGCGCCGGGAGCACGGGTTCGGGCTCGGGTTCGGGCATGAGTTCGGGTTCCGGCGCCGTCACGAGGCCAAGCTCGGAATCGAGTTCCGCGAGGAGCCGCGCCGACTCGTCGGCCGTCGGCGCCTGCACGGGCGGAGGAGGCTCCGGCGCGGGCGGAACGGACGCGGACGCGGCGGAGGGTGCGCGGAACACCAGCCCCTCGTCGCGGAAAACCAGGCCGAAGTGCGGCCACTGCTGCTGCACCTGCATCAGCGCCTGCTCGATGCCGGCGCGGAACTCGCCCGGCTGCCCGGCCTGTGCGCCGAAGCGGGCCCGCAGTTCCGGCCACGACAGCTCGACCGTCGCCTCGCCGGGAGGCGCGCTCGCCAGCCAGGCGTAGAGATCGAGGGCGAGCGGGTTTTCCGCCAGCGCGCGCAGCACGGAGCGGTCCAGCGCCACGGCATTCTCGGCGAGAGAGGCGAACAGCCGCGCGCCGATGCGTACCGAGGCGCGCCAGCCGCCCGCGGCGCGACCGCGCCCGCGGCCGTCGAACAGCGCGGCCGGCGCCGCGCCATTCCAGCCGAGGCCGATGTGCGCGCCAAGCAGCAGAGTCGCCTGCCCGGCGAGTTCGTCCGCCGTGGCCGCCGCCGGCGCGAGCCCGATGGCGGCGAGCAGCGCCGCCGCGTCCGCACCCAGCGGCACCAGGGGATTGTCGCGCCGCTTCGCCATGTCGAGCACGTGCATCAACAGCATCCGCGCCAGTGTCCCCGCAGGTGGCTGAGCGGACTCCACCGAAAGGGTCACCCCCGCGGCTTCGCGCTTCCACACCCCCTCACCGGCGGTGTCGGCCGGCAGAGAGAGCAGGCACAACGCCCGGTGGTACCACAGCACACCATCGGCGGGAGGCAGGAACAGCTCGCCGGCCGGCGAAGCGGCAGGGTCGTCACCATCGGTCATGGGCAGGAACCACCAACAGGCTTGGCAGGAACAGGGCTTTTCGGTGGCCGCGGCAACGTTGCAGTACTGTCGTCTCGCGGCGCAGCGTGGCTTTAGACAAGTTGAGCGCACAGATCAAGTATGCGCACCCCCTGCCGGACGCACAGGACATTTGCGCCCGCGCACCCTCCTCCGTAGAACGGGGCCGAACCCGCACCTATCCGCCGCCGAGAAGGAAAGCCGCACGATGCCGAGCTACCAGTACGTCTTTGTCATGCGCAACCTCACCAAGGCGTTTCCCGGCGGGCGCGAGGTGTTCAAGGGCATCACGCTTTCCTTCCTGCCGGGGGCCAAGATCGGCGTGCTCGGCGTGAACGGCGCCGGCAAGTCAACCCTGCTGAAGATCATGGCCGGCATCGAGGCCGAGTTCGGCGGCGAGGCCTGGGCGGCGGAGGGCGCGCGCGTCGGCTACCTGTCGCAGGAACCGCACCTCGACCCAGACAAGACGGTGGCGGAAAACGTGGCCCAGGCATTCGCGCCGCTGATGGCGGCGATCGAGCGCTTCAACGCCATATCGCACCGCTTCGCCGAGCCGATGGACGACGAGGAGATGAACGCGCTGCTCGCCGAGCAGGCCGACCTGCAGGAGCAGATCGATCACCAGAACGGCTGGGACCTTGACCGGCGCATCGAGATCGCCCTCGACGCGCTGCGCTGCCCGCCGCCCGACAGCCCGGTGACCTTCCTCTCGGGCGGCGAGCGCCGCCGCGTGGCGCTCTGCCGGCTTTTGCTGGAGCAGCCCGACCTGCTGCTGCTCGACGAGCCGACCAACCACCTCGACGCCGAATCGGTGGCGTGGCTGGAGAAAACCCTGCGCAACTACGCCGGCACCGTGCTGGTAGTGACCCACGACCGCTACTTCCTGGAGAACGTCACCAACTGGATCCTCGAGATCGAGCGCGGCCGCGGCTACCCGTTCGAAGGCAACTATTCCTCGTGGCTGGAGCAGAAGCGCAAGCGCCTGGAGCAGGAGGAGAAGGAGGAGACGGCGCGCATGCGGGCCCTCACCGCCGAGAGCGAGTGGATCGCGGCCTCGCCCCGTGCGCGACAGACGAAAAGCCGGGCGCGCATCCAGCGCTACGAGGAGATGCTCCAGCAGACGCAGGAACAGGCGGCCGGCGTGGCCGACATCGTCATTCCGCCGGGGCCGAGGCTCGGTAACGTGGTGATCGAGGCCGAGCGCCTGTGCAAGGCCTACGGCGAACGGCTGCTGATCGACAATCTCGACTTCAAGCTGCCGCCGGGCGGCATCGTCGGCGTCATCGGCCCGAACGGCGCCGGCAAGACCACGCTCTGCCGCATGATCATCGGCCAGGAGCAGCCGGACAGCGGCACGCTCCGCATCGGCGAAACCGTGCGGCTCGGCTACGTGGACCAGAGCCGCGACAGCCTCGACGACGACAAGACCGTCTGGCAGGAGATCAGCGAAGGCTCCGACGTGATCTACCTTGGCAAGCGCGCCGTGGCTTCCCGCGCTTACGTGGGGGCGTTCAACTTCAAGGGGCCGGACCAACAGAAGAAGGTGGGCATCCTTTCGGGCGGCGAGCGCAACCGCGTGCACTTGGCGAAGATGCTGAAGCGCGAGCACAACGTCATCCTGCTCGACGAGCCGACCAACGACCTCGACGTGGACACGCTGCGCGCGCTGGAAGAGGCGCTGACCGAGTTCGCCGGCTGCGCCATCGTCGTTACCCACGATCGCTGGTTCCTCGATCGCCTGGCCACGCACATCCTCGCCTTCGAGGGCGACAGCCACGTGGAATGGTTCGAGGGCAACTTCCAGGCCTACGAGGAGGACAAGCGCCGCCGCCTCGGCGCCGAGGCCACCGAGCCGCACCGCATCCACTACCGGCCGCTGCAGCGCTGAGCCGGAAGCCCGCCGGTGAACCCCACGTGGGAACTGGCGACCGGACGGCTGAACCTGCGGCCGATCTCGGCCTGCGACCTCGACGACCTGACGGCGCTGAAAGCCGACCCCAGGGTGTTCGCCATCATGCTGGGGGGCGTGCGCACGCCCGAGGAAACCGCGCGCGAACTCGCCGACGAGATCGCCTTCTGGGGCGCGCGCGGCGTGGGCGTCTGGTGCGTGCGGCAGCGCCGGGGCGGACAGTTCCTCGGCATCACCGGCTTCATGGAACGGCCCGACGGGCTGGGCATCGCCCTCCGCTTCGCCTTCCGGGTGGAGGCGCAGGGGCGCGGCTTCGCCAGCGAGGCCGCCTCCGCCGCCCTGCAGTTCGCCCACGAGCACGCGCGGCTTCCCCGCGTGGTGGCGGTGGCGCGCGAGGACAATTTCGCCTCGCGGCAGGTGCTGGGCAGCATCGGCATGCATCTCCACGGGCGTTTCGACCGCGACGGAACGCCGATGCTGGTCTACGAAAGCCTCCGGGAGGGCTAGGCACGTTCCCCGCCACCGCCCGGATGTGCGCCGCCTACGTGGCTACGTCCTATCGTTGCCACCGGCGGGGGCGCGACGCGGTGCTGCGCATCGGCGCCCTGCCGCCGCCATTGCCCTGGGGTGCGCGCCGGCAGGCGACGTTCCTCACCGCCTGCAACCCGCTGGGCCGGCCGAATTCGCCGGCGGCGAACCGGCGCCTGAGCCGCCGCCTCTCGGCCTCTCTGGCCGGTGGCCCGTGGCTGGCGCTTGCCGGCGAAGGCCGGGCGCTCGCCGGTGACTGGCCGGCGGAGGCGAGCCT
>JAJXZO010000067.1 GCA_021780035.1 Pseudomonadota bacterium | reverse complement strand
GGCTTCCAGCTCGGCGCGCGGCAGATCGGAAGGGTCGGTGGGCGGCGACATAACCCAAGCGAATCGTACCCGGCCGCGTCGCCGCAAGCTGGAAAACACCCGCCACCCGGGGTTTTGCCCCGGCTACGCCGGAAGGAGCCAACCCTCCGGCCGGACACGGGAAACCTCAGATCGGCGCGCGCGCCTCCACTTCCGCCGGCTGCATGTGCACCAGCGCCTCGTAGTCCTTGGCCAGGCGGAAGGTGATATCGCCGGGGGTGAAACGGTAGGGGCCGATCTCCCGCACCGGCGTCACCTCGGCGGCGGTGCCGGCGACGAACGCCTCGGTCGCGCGCGTGAGTTCATCGGGCATGATCACCCGCTCCACCACCTTCATCTGGTTGTGCCGGGCGATCGACATCACCGTGCGCCGGGTGATGCCGTTCAGGAAGCAGTCGGGGATCGGCGTGTGCACCTCGCCGTCGAAGACGAAGAAGATGTTGGCGCCGGTTTCCTCGGCCACCTGCCCGCGCCAGTCGAGCATCAGCGCGTCGTCGAAGCCCTCGGCCTCCGCCTTGTGCTTGGCCAGCGTGCCGATCATGTAGAGCCCCGCCGCCTTGGAAGCGGTGGGCGCGGTCTCCGGGTGCGGGCGCTTCCAGTCGGCGATGCCGAGCCGCACGCCCTTCATCCGCGCCTCGCCGAACATGTTCGGCCACGGCCAGCAGGCGATGGCGAGATGGATGCGCGTGTGCTGCGCCGACACGGCCAGCATCTCGCTGCCGCGCCAGGCGATCGGCCGCACGTAGGCGTCGGTCAGGTTGTTGGCGGCCAGCACCTGCCGGCACGCCGCCTCGATCTGCTCCACCGTGTAGGGAACCTCGAAGCCGAGGATGCGGCCCGAGGCGATCAGCCGCTCGGTGTGGGCGCGCAGACGGAAGATGGTCCCGCTGTAGGCCCGCTCGCCCTCGAACACGGCGCTGGCGTAGTGCAGCCCGTGCGAGAGCACATGCAGCTTCGCCTCGCGCCAGGGCACCATGGCCCCGTCGAACCAGATGAAGCCGTCACGGTCGTCGAATGGAACCAGTGCCATGGGAGAGCGTCCTTATAATATTCTTGCGCGATGGCCGTTGACGGTATAATGAACGACTAAATGCGTCAACTACCCTGTCTTAACTGCGCGGCATCCCAGCCATGCCCGGAGGGCGCTCTGGCGATGCCCCGAGAGTGAGTCCGCCATGGCCGAAGCGAAGCCCCAGGCTGATGCCGCCAGTTCGCTCCTGTTCCTGCGCGAGGAGGAGATCCGCTCCGCGCAGGACCTGCTGTTCTTCGCCTACCGCGACTTCACCGACACGGCCGACGTGGTGCTCGCCGAACTCGGCCTCGGCCGCGCGCACCACCGGGCGCTGCATTTCATCGGCCGCAATCCGGGGCTTCCCGTCACCGAGCTTCTTTCCATCCTGCGCATCACCAAGCAAAGCCTCGGCCGCGTGCTCGGCACCCTGCTCGAGCGCGGCTACGTCGCGCAGGCGCCCGGCCGCACCGACCGCCGCCAGCGCCTGCTGACACTGACGGAAGCCGGCGAGGCGCTGGAGCGCCGCGTCTTCGCGCGCCAGCGCGAGCGGCTGGTCGCCGCCTACCGCAACGCCGGGCCGCCGGCGGTGGAGGGCTTCCGCCGGGTGATGCGCGGCATCATGACGGAGGAGGCGCGGGCCTATATGGACCGCGGCGGCGCGGCGGCGCAGAATCGCCGCTGAGGAGGCGGCGATGGCGGACGAGGCAACCATTCTGGTGGTGGACGACGACGACCGCCTGCGCACGCTGCTGTCGCGCTACCTCGCCGAGAACGGCTTCCGCGTCACCACCGCCGCCTGTGCCGCCGAGGCGCGGGAGAAGCTCCGCTTCCTGCAGCCGGAGCTGATGGTGCTCGACGTGATGATGCCGGGAGAGAGCGGCCTGGAGTTCCTCGAATCGCTCCGCCGCGACAACGCCGAGGTGCCGGTGCTGCTGCTCACCGCGCGCGGCGCGCCGGAGGACCGCATCGCCGGTTTCGAGGCCGGCGCCGACGACTATCTGCCCAAGCCGTTCGACCCGAAGGAGCTTCTGCTGCGCATCCGCGCCCGGCTCCGCCGCCTCGCGCCCGTGCCGGCGCCGCCCGGCGTGCCAACCGGGCCGCTGCCGCTCGGCATGCTCGAGTTCGACGCCGCGCGCGGGGAGCTGTCCGGCCCGCACGGGGTGGTGCGCCTGACCAGCGGCGAATCGGCGCTGCTCACCCTGCTGGCGCGGCAGCCGAACGAAATCTTCTCGCGTGAGACGATCGTCGCCGCGCTCGGCATGGACGAGGCGGGCGAGCGCGCCATCGATGTCATGGTCACGCGGCTGCGCCGCAAGCTGGAAACCGACCCGCGCGATCCGCGCTTCCTGCACACCGTGCGCGGCCGCGGCTACGTGCTGAAGCCCGGAAGGCCGCTCGGCTGATGCGGCTGCGCATCCCCAAGGCGTACCTGCTGAAGCGGCTGTTCCCGCGGTCGCTGCTCTGGCGCGGCCTGTTGATGATCCTGCTGCCGCTCGTGGTGGTGCAGGCGGTGGCGCTCGCCATCTTCTACGGCAACCATCTCGACTTCATCTCGCGCCGCTTCGCCCTGTCGGTGGCCGGCGAGGTGGCGATGACGGTCGATCTGCTGCAACGCTATCCCGATCCCGCCACGCAGCGCTGGGTGCTCGCCCAGGCCTGGCGCAAATGGGAGATGCGCATGGTGCTCGAGCCGAAGGCGAAGCTGCCCGGCGGGCGGCGCGGCGGCCTCGTCGGCCCGGTGCACAAGGACCTGGAGGACGCGCTCCACCAGCAGCTGCGCCAGAAGTTCACCATCGACTGGGCCTCGAACCCGCAGTCGGTGCTGATCAGGGTGCAGCTCAAGGATGCGGTGCTCGATGTCCGCACCCCCCGCAAGCAGCTTTACTCCGGCACCATCTACCTGTTCGTCATCTGGCTGGTCGGCTCGGCGCTGATCCTGTTCGTCATCGCCGCCCTGTTCATGCGCAACCAGGTGCGCGCCATCCGCCGCCTCGCGGTGGCCGCCGAGGCGTTCGGCATGGGCCGCGACCGCGGCCCGATCAAGCCCGAGGGCGCCACCGAGGTGCGCCAGGCGGCGGTCGCCTTCAACCGCATGCAGGAGCGCGTCCGCCGCTTCCTGCAGCAGCGCACGGAGATGCTGGCCGGGGTGTCACACGATCTGCGCACGCCGCTCACCCGTCTCCGGCTCGCCCTCGCCATGCTGCCGGCGGAAGGCCGGCTCGCCGGGGAAGTCGCCGAGATGACCACCGACGTCGAGGAGATGGAGCGGATGATCGGCTCCTACCTCGCCTTCGCCCGCGGCGAGGGCAGCGAGCAGCCGCGGCCGACGGAAATCGCGCCGCTGCTCGAGGAGGTGGCGGAAAAGGCGCGCCGCGGTGGTGCCGACGTGGCGCTTTCGGTGCCGCCCGCGCTGGTGGTGGAACTCCGCTCCGACGCCATCCGCCGGGCGATCACCAATCTGGTGGACAACGCCTCCCGTCACGCCAGGCACGTGGCGCTGGCGGCGGCGCCGGCCAGCGCCCGCTGGCTGGAAATACTGGTGGACGACGACGGCCCCGGCATCGCCCCCGAGGCGCGCGAGGCGGCGTTCCGGCCGTTCGAAAGCGCCTCTCCCGGCGGTCTCGGCCTCGGGCTCACCATCGCGCGCGACATCGTCCGCGCCCACGGCGGCGACATTGCCCTGGAAACGAGCCCGCTCGGCGGGCTTCGCGCGCGCGTGCTGCTGCCGCTCTGACCCGGGCCGGCTCAGCCGCCGGGCGAGGCTTCCGGCGTCGGCTCGTCCGGCATCTCGGGCACGCTGGCGTCGCCGCCGGCCTCGTGCCGCCCGCCGAACCAGCCGGCGATCTGCCCGGCGCGCGTCAGCGCCTGGTCGAGCGTGGCCATCACCGAGGACAGGTCCTCGCTCTCGTCGTGCCGCCACGCGCGCAGCGTCCACAGCCACACGCCGAGCAGCCCGCGCTTGCGGATGCGCCCACGCAGTCCGCGCGCGGAGATGCCGGCTGCCTCGAGCATCCAGCCCATGCTGCCGAGGCTCGATGCGGCGAGGGCGGCGGCGGCGGCGGGATGGGCGGGCAGGGCGCGCATCACCGCAAGCACGCCGGTGCGGCGGCGCTGCAGGAAATCGATGCGCCGCATCAGCAGTTCGAACAGGCGCTCGCGCTCCGTGCCGCCGGAGAGTTCCGTTTCCAGCGCCGCCTGGTCGACGAGGCTGACGAAGCGGCACAGCACCGCTCCGCGGCAGGGGAAGCGGCGACGGGCGCGATCCAGCGGCAAGCCGGCGGCGCGCGCCGCGGCCACTACGCTCACCGCCGACCATCCGTCCTCGGCGGCGAGGGAGAAGGCGCTGTCGATCAGCGCGGTATCGAATTCCCGGTTATCCATGACGCACCTCACCGGCTGTTCGGAGGCAATTTAGCTCATCCCGCAAGCTCGCGCGAGCGCGTCATGGCGGCGACGACGGCCTCCATGATCTCCTCTGGCCACGCGTGTTCCTCCATCAGCACGGCGAGTGCGCGTTCCGTGGTGCCCTTCGGGCTGGTCACGGCGCGGCGGAGCGCCGCGGCGTCCTCCTCGCTCGCGGCCAGCAGCGCGCCGGAGCCGATCACCGTCTGCCGCGCCATCAGCCGGGCCAGGCCGGGCTCGATGCCCTGGGCGGCCGCGGCCCGCTCCAGCAGCTCGGCGAGCAGGAACACATAGGCCGGCCCGCCGCCGGAGACGGCGGTGACCACGTCGAGCAGCGCCTCGTCCTCCACCCAGGCGAAGGCGCCGGTGGCGGAAAGCAGGCTCTCGGCGAGCGCCCGCTGCCTGGCGGAAACGCGCCCCCCCGCGCAGGCGACGGTGACGCCCTGGCCGATGGCCGCCGGGGTGTTCGGCATCGCCCGCACCACCGCCGCCACCTCGCCAAGCTGGCGCACCAGCCCGCCGATGGTCCGCCCGGCCATGATGGAGACGAACAGGGCGGAGCCGGCGAAGCGGCGGTACTGCGGCAGCACCGCGTCCGCCTGCTGCGGCTTCACCGCGAACACCACGGCGTCGGGGTGGAAATCGCCGGGCAGGGCCTCGGCGCCGGCCACCACCGGCACTTCCGGCGCCGGCGAGGGCGGCAGCACCGGATCGACCGCCAGCACACGGTCGTACCCCTTCTCCCGCCAGCCGCCGAGCAGGGCGCCGCCCATGCGGCCGAGGCCGACCAGCAGGATCGAAGGCGCGGCGGAGGTGTTCACGGCGAAAGTCTCCTCGGTGGCGCTGGCTCAGGCCTCGCCGGCGCAGTCCAGCATGGCGGCGGCCAGTGCCTCTCCAGGCGTTTTGCCACCCCAGAGCACGAACTGGAAGGCGGGATAGAAGCGCTCGCATTCGGTGATGGCGATGTCCACCATGTCCTCCAGGCTCTCGCAGGAGGCGCCGGTGGCGCCGCGCAGCAGCACGGCATGCCGGAAGGAGGCGGTGCCGTCGTCGCCGTCAAGCCCGAAATGGCCGATCCACAGCCGCTCGTTGGCCAGCGCCAGCAACTCGTAGAGCGCGGGCTTCACCGGCGCGGGCGCCTTCAGGTCGAAGGCGCAGGTGAAGTGCATGGCGCTGATCTCGCCGGACCAGCGGAAATAGAGGCCGTAGGAGCACCACTTGCCGGGCACTTCGGCGGCGATCTCGGAATCGCTCGGGCGGTCGAAGTGCCAGTCGTTGGCGCTGGCGATCTGTTCGATCAGGTCAAGCGGGTTGGCGGCGGCTTCGTGCTGGGTGCCGAGGAATGCGGACATGGGGGGTCTCCCGTGGCGAGGAAGGCCGTTGACCGTAGGCGCAACCTAGCCGCCCGACGGAAGGTGTCGCAAGGGTCTCAATGGGTCACGACGATAACTTCACCTTGCGCGTGATGCCGGCGCCTCACTCCGGCTCGGCCGTCTCGTCGATTTCGCCCGTCTCGATGGCGGAGAGGCGCTTCTCCAGCGACGTCAGCCGCCGCTCCAGGGTGACGAGCTTCGCCTCCGCCGCCTCCTGGCCGGCGCGGGCATTGGCGGCCAGCGCCATCGCCGCGTCGAGTTCCTCGCGGCGCACGAGGTGCAGCCGCTCCGCCAGTTCCTCCAGCCGGGCGCGGGCGAGCGACTCCGCCTCGCCGCGCAGGCCGCTCAGCGCCGAAACCGCGCCGCCGGCCACCCCGGCCAGATCGTCAAGCACCCTCGGTCGTCCGATCATCCTTGCCTCCTGTTCCCTTGGCGCCGCGGAGACGCTGGCCTCCGCCGCCCGGGCTTCGTATATCGTGTCTTCATGATAGTGGTCACGGGCGGCGCCGGTTTCATCGGCTCCAATCTGCATGCGGCACTGGTGGCGCGCGGGCAGGAAACGGTTGTGGTCGACCGGCTGCGCGCTGCGGGCAAGTGGCAGAACCTCGCCGCGCACCCCCCGGCGCGGCTTCTCGACCCCGAGCGGCTCGACCGCTTTCTCGACAGCCATCCGCCGGTGGAGATGGTGTTCCACCTCGGCGCCATCAGTTCCACCACCGCCGCCGACGGCGACCTCGTCTGGTCCACCAACTGCGAGCTTTCGCTTCGGCTCTGGACGTGGTGCGCGGCGCGGCGGGTGCCGTTCGTCTACGCCTCCTCGGCCGCCACCTACGGGGACGGCAGCCGCGGTTTCGCCGACGGGCTGGAGGATCTCTCCCGCCTGCGCCCGCTCAACCTCTACGGCTGGTCGAAGCACGCCTTCGACCTTCACGTGGCGCGCATGCTGGCCGGGGAGCGGCCGCGCCCGCCGCAATGGGTCGGGCTCAAGTTCTTCAACGTCTATGGCCCGAACGAGTACCACAAGGGGTCGATGATCTCGGTGGTGAAGGTGAAGTTCGACGAGGTGGCGGCCGGCGGCGCGCCGCGGCTGTTCCGCTCCGACCGCGCCGGGCTTGCCGACGGCGAGCAGGCCCGCGACTTCATCTACGTCGACGACGTGGTCGCGGTGCTCCTGTGGCTGATGGAAAACCCCCAGGTGAACGGCCTCTACAACCTCGGCACCGGCAAGGCGCGCACCTACCGCGACCTCGCCCGCGCCGTCACCGCGGCCGTGGGCGCGCGGGACGCGGTGGAGTTCGTCCCCATGCCGGAGGTGCTGCGCGGACGTTACCAATCCTTCACCGAGGCGCCCATGCAACGTCTGCGGCAAGCCGGCTACCAGGGGACGTTCACGCCGCTGGAGGAGGGTGTGCGCCGCTACATCCAGGAGTTCCTCGCCGGCCCCACTCCCTACCGCTGAGGACGCCATGTTGCCGGTGCTGATGTTTCCGCAGTTCGACCCGGTGCTGTTGCGGGTCGGGCCGTTCGCCATCCATTGGTATGCCATCGCCTACATCGCCAGCCTCCTGATCGGCTGGCGGGTGGTGCGCCGGCTGGTCACGCTGCCGCCGCTGGTGGCGAAGCCCGAGCAGGTGGACGATTTCCTCACCTGGGCCACGCTCGGCGTCGTCCTCGGCGGCCGCCTCGGCTACGTCTTCTTCTACCAGCCGCTGAACTTCCTCACCCACCCCTGGCAGATCGTCGAGGTCTGGCAGGGCGGCATGAGCTTTCACGGCGGCATGCTCGGGGTGGGAGTGGCCATCTACTTCTATTGCCGCCGGCAGCAGATCCCCATCCTCGGCTTCGCCGACCGCATCGCCACCATCGCCCCGCTCGGTCTCGGCCTCGGCCGGGTGGCGAACTTCATCAACGGCGAACTCTGGGGCCGCCCGGCGCCGGCCTGGCTGCCGTGGGCGATGATCTTCCCCACCGGCGGGCCGATCCCCCGCCACCCCAGCCAGCTCTACGAGGCGCTGCTGGAGGGCGTGCTCCTGCTCACCATCATGGCGCTGTTCGCCCGCAGGCCCGGCGTGCGCAACCGCTTCGGCCTGCTCACCGGCATCTTCCTGATCGGCTACGGCATGGCCCGCATCACCGCCGAGTGCTTCCGCGAGCCCGACGCCTTCCTCGGCTTCTTCCCCTTTGGCACCACCATGGGTCAGTTGCTCTCCATCCCGATGCTGTTCGCCGGCCTCGGCTTGGTGCTCTACGCCCGCCGCCGGCCGGCGCGCGCGGCGTGATGGAGCGGCTGGATGCCTTCATGGCCCGCGCCAACGCGGCCTACTACGCGAACCACGACCCGTTCGCCGACTTCACCACCTCGCCGGAAATCTGCCAGGCCTTCGGCGAGGTGCTCGGCCTCTGGGCCGCCGTCTGCTGGCAGGCGATGGGCGCGCCCGAGCCGGTGCTGCTGGCCGAGGCGGGGCCCGGCCGCGGCACGCTGATGGCCGACGCGCTCCGCGCCACCTCCCGCGCCGCCCCCACCTTCGCCTCCGCGCTGCGCCTGCATCTGATCGAGACCTCCCCTCGCCTCCGGGCGGAACAGGCGAGACGCCTCCCCGGCGCCACCTGGCACGAAAGCCTTGAAACCCTGCCCGTCGGCCCGTTGCTGCTGCTCGCCAACGAGTTCCTCGACGCGCTGCCGGTCCGCCAGTTCGTGCGCCGGCCGGAGGGCTGGCGCGAGCGCTTCGTCGCCGAAGGCGCCTTCGCCGAGCAAACAGCCCCGGCGCCCGACCTCGACGCCCCGGACGGCGCGGTGGTCGAGGTGTGCGAGCCGGCCCGCGCCTTTGCCGCCCGGCTTGCCGCCCGCCTCGCCGGGTCCGGCGGCGCGGCGCTCCTCATCGACTACGGCCCCGCGTCGCGCGCCCCCGGCGACAGCCTGCAGGCGCTGCGCGGCAGGAAGCCCGCCGATCCACTCGTCGCGCCGGGGGAGGCCGACCTCACCGCCCACGTCGATTTCGCCGCCGTCGCCGAGGCCGCGCGCGCCCAGGGTGCCGCCGTGTGCGGGCCGCTGCCGCAGGGCGTGTTCCTCGCCCGCCTCGGCCTCGCGCGGCGGGTGGAACGCCTGGCGCAGGCGCGGCCCCCGGCCGAGGGGCAGGCCCTGCTCGCCTCGGCGCGGCGCCTGATGGAGCCCCACGCCATGGGCGGCCTGTTCAAGGTGCTCGGCCTCTGCCACCCATCGCTCTCTCCCCTGCCCGGATTCGCCGCATGAGCGACACCCCCGCCCCGCTTCAGCCCCTCACCGCCGCCTCTCTCGGCACCGTCCGCCACGGCTTCTTCACCCGCCGGGGCGGCGTCTCCGAGGGGCCGTTCGCCTCCCTCAACTGCAGCGTCTTCGGCCGCGACGACCGCGCGCTGGTGATGGAGAACCGGGCGCGGGCCGCCACACACCTCGGCGTCGATCTCGCCGCTCTCGTGGGGCTCCGGCAGGTGCACGGGCGCGAAGCCGTCACCGTCACCGCTCCCTGGCCGGCGGAAGCGGCGCCCGCGGCCGACGCGCTGGTCACCGACCGCCCCGGCATCGCCCTCGGCATCGTCACCGGCGATTGCGCGCCGGTGCTGTTCGCCGACGTCGCGGCGGGCGTCATCGGCGCGGCGCACGCCGGCTGGCGCGGCGCCGTGGCGGGCGTGCTCGAATCCACCGTCGCCGCCATGCTCCGTCTCGGCGCGGCGCGCGCGCGCATCGTCGCGGTGGTCGGCCCCTGCATCGCCCAGGCCTCGTACGAGGTGGGCGCCGACGTGCGGGAAGCGCTGCACGCCGCGGGCGACGACACGGCGGCGCTGTTCGCCCCGGGCAGACGCTCCGGCCACTGGCAGTTCGACCTTCCCGGCCTCTGCCTTTCCCGGCTGCGGGCCGCGGGGGTCGCGCGGGCGGAAGCGACCGGCCACGACACGCTGGCCGATCCGGCGCGCTTCTTCAGCTACCGGCGGCAGACCCTCGCCGGCGGCGGGCCGATCGGCCACCAGCTTTCCGCCATCGTGCTGTAGGGGCGGGCGGTGGGGCGGCTGTTCTCCCGCTGCGGCGCCTGCCTCGCTCTCGCCGCCCTGCTCGCGCTCTCCGCCTGCGGCAACCTGCCGCGCCCCTTCGCCGGCCATCCCGGCGCCATGGCGCGGATCCTGGCGAAGCCGCCGCCGGCGCGCCTCGCCGTGCCGCCCGCGGGCGAGGCGCTGCTCACCGACGCCGCCGCCAGAACCTGGGCCGAGGCGCTCGCCGCCGAACTGCACAAGCAGGACATCCCCGCGGTGGTCGGTCCGCCGCATGCGGGCGACTGGCGACTGCTGTGCGGCGCCAGGCTCGACGCGGCCGAGGCGGTCGGCGCCGAATGCGCGCTGCTCGACGCCGGTGGCCACCGCCTCGGCATCCTCGCCGCCCCGCCCGTTCCCGCCGCGGCCTGGGCGGCTGGAGACACCGCCATCCTGACCGCCACGGCGGCGGCCATCGCGCCCCGCGTCGCCTCGCTGTTCACCGAGGTGCAGGCCGCGCGTGTCGGCGCCACCCCGGAGGCGCTGGCGGCGGCGCCTCCGGCGCTTTATCTCGCCGGCGTGCGCGGCGCCCCGGGCGACGGCGACACCGCGCTCGCCCTGCAACTCCATCGCCAGTTCGCCGCCGGCGGCGCGTTCACCCTGGCCGACCGCCCCGACGGCGCGCGCTTCACGCTTTCCGGCACAGTCAGCGTCGTGCCCGGCGCTCCCGGCCAGCAGCAGGTGCGCATCGTCTGGACGGTCGGCACGGCCGACGGCCAGCAGCTCGGCCAGGTGACGCAGACGAACCGCGTGCCCGTCGGCGCCATCGGCCCCTACTGGGGCGACGTCGCCATGGTGGTGGTGCAGCAGGCGCTGCCGGGCATCACCGCGATCCTCGACCGCGCGCCGCCGGCGCAGGCCTCCCCGCCGGCAGCTTCATGGACAGGCGGCGGAACGGTTGCTAAAAGCCGCCCATCACCCAAGGCAGCGAAGCGGACCCGAGCCGATGAAGATCGTCGCCTGCAACAGCAACCGGCCGCTCGCGGAAGCGGTCGCCGCTTCGCTCAACCTGCCGCTCACGCGCGCCTCCGTCCGGCGCTTCGCCGACATGGAGGTGTTCGTCGAAATCCGCGAGAACATCCGCGGCGAGGACGTGTTCATCATCCAGTCCACGTCGTATCCCGCCAACGACAACCTGATGGAACTGCTCATCACGCTCGACGCGCTGCGCCGGGCGTCGGCGCGCCGGGTCACGGCGGTGATCCCCTACTTCGGCTACGCCCGCCAGGACCGCAAGTCCGGGCCGCGCACCCCCATCAGCGCCAAGCTGGTCGCCAACCTGATCGCCGAGGCGGGCGCGCAGCGGGTGCTGACGATGGATCTGCACGCCGACCAGATCCAGGGCTTCTTCGACATCCCGGTGGATAACCTCTACGCCGCGCCGCTGTTCACCCGCGACATCTCCGAACGCTACCAGGGCCGCGACGTGATGATCGTCTCGCCCGACGTCGGCGGCGTGGTGCGCGCGCGCGCCATCGCCACGCGGCTGAACCGCGACCTCGCCATCATCGACAAGCGGCGCGAGCGGGCCGGCGTGTCGGAGGTGATGAACGTCATCGGCGACGTCCGCCAGCGCGACTGCCTGATCATCGACGACATCGTCGATTCCGGCGGCACGCTCTGCAACGCCGCGGCGGCGGTGATCGCCGAGGGCGCCAATTCGGCCAGCGTCTACGTCACTCACGGCGTGCTCTCGGGCGGCGCGGTGGCGCGCATCGCCTCCTCGCCCATCGAGATGATGACCATCACCGACAGCATCCTCGCCACCGAGGCGGTGCGGCTGGCCAGCAACATCCGCCAAACCACCATCGCGCCGCTGCTCGCCGAGGCGATCCGCCGCATCAGCGAGGAAAGCTCGGTGAGTTCCCTGTTCGACTGACGGAGACTTCGCCTGACCGTCCATCGCAACGTCCTGCTCGCCCGCCCGTTCTGGTTCCTTCGCCACGGCGAGACCGACTGGAACGCCCGCACCCTCGCCCAGGGCAGCACCGACGTTCCCCTCAACGCCAAAGGCATCGCCCAGGCGGAAGCGGCCGCCCGCACGCTGGTGGGCCGCGGCATCGCCACGCTCGTCTGCTCGCCGCTCCAGCGCGCCCGCGTCACCGCCGAGCGCGTGGCCGACGCCCTCGGCCTTCCCGTGCTGGTGGACGAAGGCCTGCGCGAAGCCAGTTTCGGCGCCGAGGAAGGCCAGCCGATGACCGACTGGTTCGTCCGCTGGATCGACGGCGAGGAAACCCCCGCAAACGCCGAGCCGTTCCCGGAACTCCGCCGCCGCGCCACTTTGGCGATCAACCGCGTGCTCGCCCTGCCGTCGCCGGTGCTGGTGGTGGCGCACGGGGCGCTGTTCCGCGCGCTCCGCGCCGAGATGGGGCTGGAGGCGAACATGCGGACGCCGAACGCCACGCCGCTGTTCTGCCGCCCCGGCGCGGCGGGCGCGCCGTGGGACCTGATCCCCGCCACGGAACTCGCCTGAGCCTTTCCTCGCACGCATTTGCGTGCGGCCGGTGTTGTTGCTAAACCGCCGCCGCGCCGGCACCCCTGGAGGCCGGCAAACATCAGTTAGAAAGAAGGTTCCCATGGCCGACGACACGGTTTTCGAGGTCGAGGCGCGCGAGGGTGCAGGTAAGGGGGCAGCACGCGCGACCCGCCGGCGGGGCAAGGTTCCCGCGGTTCTCTACGGCGCCCACCAGGCGCCCTCCCTGCTCGCCGTCGATCCCGCGCTGGTGCAGCGGGAAATCCGCCGCCCGGGCTGGCGCTCGCGCGTCTATTCGCTGTCGGTGAGCGGCGAGAGCGTGCGCGCGCTTCTGCGCGACGTGCAGATCCACCCGGTGAGCGATGCGGTCGAGCACGTCGACTTCCAGCGCCTCGCGCTCGGCGAAAAGGTGCGCGTCGGCGTCGCCGTGCGCTTCGTCAACGAGGGCCGTTGCCCGGGCATCAAGCGCGGCGGCGTGCTGAACGTGGTCCGCCACTCCGTCGAGTGCTTCTGCGACCCCGACAACGTGCCGGCGTATTTCGAGGCCGACCTCGGCGCGCTCAACATCAACGACAACGTCCGCTGGTCGAACCTGCGCGGCACCGAGGGCATCCGCCCGGTGATCAGCGGCCGCGACTTCGTGGTCGTCACCATCGCCCCGCCGACCAAGGCGGCCGAGACGGTGGCCGCCGAATCCGCGGAAGCGGCGGTGCCCGGCACGGCGCCCGCGGCGGCGGCTCCGGCGGCGGCGGCGGCGG
>JAJXZO010000107.1 GCA_021780035.1 Pseudomonadota bacterium | reverse complement strand
GCGCATCTGGGCCGCCATGTGCACCATCCCGCCCGGGGAAACGCGCACCTACGGACAGGTCGCCAGGGTTGCCGGCGGCTCGCCCCGCTCGGTGGGCGGCGCCTGCGGCGCGAACCCGATCCCCATCATCATCCCCTGCCACCGTGTGGTCGCCGCCGCCGGTCCCGGTGGATATTCCGGCGGTTCTGGGCTATCGACTAAGCGCGCCCTGCTCGCGCTGGAGCGCCGGATGCTTGCCGCCGGCGTCCCGGCCGCCGGCTGAGCGCCGACAGGCGCCACACAGAAGGGAGACCGCCATGACCAAGGCGATTCGCATCCACACGCATGGTGGACCCGAGGTCCTGCGCTGGGAGGACGTGCCCACGCCGGAGCCCGGCCCGGGCGAGGCGCTGGTCCGCCACGAAGCGGTCGGCCTCAACTTCATCGATGTCTACTTCCGCACCGGCCTCTACAAGACCGCGCTGCCCGCCACGCTGGGCATGGAGGCCTCGGGCATCGTCACCGCCGTCGGCGCGGGGGTCACCGCCGTGAAGGTGGGCGAGCGCGTCGCCTACGCCAGCGCGCCGATCGGCGCCTACTCCACCGAGCGGGTGATCGCCGCCGACCGCCTGGTGCCGCTGCCTCCCGGCATCGGCTTCAACACCGCCGCGGCGATGATGCTGCAGGGCATGACCGCGCAGTACCTGCTGCGCCGCACCTTCCGCGTCGAGCCGGGGCAGACCATCCTGCTGCACGCGGCCGCGGGCGGCGTCGGCCTCATCCTCTGCCAGTGGGCGCGCCATCTCGGCGTCACCGTCATCGGCGTCGTTTCCACGCCCGAGAAGGCCGAGGTCGCCCGCGCCCACGGCGCGGCGCACGTCATCGTCGGCCACGCCAACCTCGCCGCCGAGGTGAAGCGCATCACGGGCGGCGCCATGGTGCCGGTGGTCTACGATTCCGTCGGCAAGGACACCTTCCTCGCCTCGCTCGACTGCCTGGCGCCGCTCGGCATGATGGTCAGCTACGGCAACGCCTCCGGCCCGGTCGGCGCCATCGACATCGGCCTGCTTGCCGCCAAGGGCAGCCTGTTCCTTACCCGGCCGAACCTCGCCACCTACACGGCGAAGCGGGAAGACCTGCTGCGCTCGGCGGGCGATTTGTTCGAGGTGGTGCAAAGCGGCGCCGTGCGCATCGCCGTCAACCAGACCTTCCCGCTCTCCGATGCCGCCGCCGCGCACGAGGCGCTGGAGGCGCGCCGCACCACCGGCAGCACGCTGCTCCTGCCCTGAGCGGCGCCCCCTCCCCCGGCGCGGGCGTTCCGCCGGCCGGGGATGCGCCGCCGGCCGCCGCGGTCGGCGCGGCGGAACTGAAGCGCATCCGCATCACCGCGATGATCGTGGCCTCGGCGCTGTTCATGCAGAACATGGACAGCACGGTGATCGCCACGGCGCTCCCCACCATGGCGCGGGCCTTCCACGAAGAGCCGGTGCGGATGAACGTGGCGCTCACCTCCTACCTGCTCAGCCTCGCCGTGTTCATTCCCGCCAGCGGCTGGATCGCCGACCGCTTCGGCGCGAAGAACGTTTTCCGCATCGCCATCGCCGTGTTCACCCTGGGTTCGGTGCTGTGCGGCGCCGCGGCGACGCTGCCGGAACTCGTCGTGTTCCGCATCCTGCAGGGCATGGGCGGGGCGATGATGGTGCCGGTCGGCAGATTGTTGCTTCTGAAAAACGTGCCCCGGTCGGAGATGGTGGCGGTGATGGCCTGGCTCACCACCCCGGCGCTGATCGGCCCGGTGGTCGGCCCGCCGCTCGGCGGCTTCATCACCACCTATTTCTCCTGGCGCTGGGTGTTCGACATCAACGTTCCCATCGGTATCGTCGGCATCCTGCTGGTCACGTTCCTCATCGAGGACGTGCGCGAGGACACCGACACCCCGTTCGACTGGACCGGCTTCGTTCTCTCCGGCGTGGCCATGGGGGCGCTGATGTTCGGCATGGAAACCGTCGGCCGCAGCGTGCTCGCGGCCTTCGTGCCGGCGGCGGCGATAGGGCTGGGCCTGCTCGCCTGCGCGGGCTACTGGCTGCACGCGCGCCGCCACGCCGCACCGCTGCTCGATTTTTCGCTGATGCGCTTCCGCACCTTCCAGGTCGCGGTCAACTCGGGCAGCGCGTTCCGCATCGGCGTCGGCGCCATGCCGTTCCTGATGCCGATGATGCTGCAACTCGCCTTCGGCGCCAGCGCGGTGCAGAGCGGCCTCATCACCTTCGCCACCTCGGCGGGCGCGCTGGTGATGAAGCCGGTGGCCACGCGCGTCATCCGCGAGTTCGGCTTCCGCCGCACCCTCGTCGTCAACGGCGTATTCTCGGCGATCCTGCTAGGCCTCTGCGGCGCGCTCCGCCCCTCCTGGCCGCTGGCGGCGATCTACGCGGTGCTGCTCGCCGGCGGTTTCCTCCGCTCGCTGCAGTTCACCGCCTACAACGTGCTGGCCTATGGCGAGGTGTCGCGGGCGCGCATGAGCGCGGCGACCAGCCTCTACAGCACGCTGCAGCAGGTGTTCCTCACGCTCGGCGTCACCGTCGGCGCCGCCCTGCTCACGCTGTCGATGCACTTCTCCGGCCATGCCGCGCCGGAGATCTCCGATTTCTCGGCAAGCTTCATCACGGTGGGGCTGATCTCCGCCACCGCGGTGCCGCTGGCGATGCTGATGCCGGCGAACGCCGCCGCCGACCTCGCCCCCCGCCGCTAGCCCGCCGCGTGTGGCGCGGCGAGCGCGTTTTCTGCCGCGATGGCGCCTATGCATGGTAGTATCCAAGAACACCATCGCCATTGGCGCGGCTGCCCCCATGATACTCAGCGTGACGCGGGGTAGCCGCATTTTTCGCCGCGATGGAACTTGTCTATGGTAGTATCCAAGAACACCATCGACGTCTGCACGATGGCGCTCGTCTGCTCCACGCATATTGGGGGTGATCGCATTTTTTGCCGAGATGGAGCTCGTGTATGTAGTATCCAAGCACATTATCGACATCTGGCGGCGGAACCCCGTCTGACCCGCCAGCCACTGGGCGGAAATCGCATTTTTCGTCTCGACGGAGCTTTGGTATCGTAGTATCCAAGAACACCATCGACGTCGGCGCGGCGGCGCTCCCCGCGGCTCCGCGCGCCACGGCGTAACGGAACTAGAACCAACAAGCCCGCAAGTCCCGCTTAAGGTACAGGAGGAGGAGTCCGTGAACGACAGCGATACCCTGCAGAACGGCGTTTCCATCAGCGCGCTCCGGCGCGTTGTCGTGGCGTCCACAATCGGAACCACGGTCGAGTGGTACGACTTCTTCATCTAC
>JAJXZO010000029.1 GCA_021780035.1 Pseudomonadota bacterium | reverse complement strand
GATCGCGGTTCCCTCGGCGCCGGCGCGCGCCGTGCGCCCGATCCGGTGCACGTAGTTCTCGGCCACTTCGGGCAGTTCGAAGTTCACGACGTGGGTGACGCCGCCGATGTCGATGCCGCGCGCGGCAATGTCGGTGGCGACCAGCGCCCGCACCATGCCGCTGCGGAAGGCTTCCAGCGAATGTTCGCGCTGATGCTGGCTCTTGTTGCCATGGATCGCCGCGGCGCTGACTCCGGCGCCCTCGAGGTGCCGGGCGACCTTGTCGGCACCGTGTTTGGTGCGGGTGAAGACGATGGTGCGCGACATGGCGGCGTCGGCGAACAGCTCGACCAGCAGGTCGCGCTTCTGCGGGGACTCGACCAGCAGCACCTGCTGGCGCACCCGCTCGACCGTGGTCGCCGCCGGCGCCACCGACACGCGGACCGGATCGGTCAGCAGCTCGCCGGCGAGGGCGCTGATCTCCTGGGGCATGGTGGCCGAGAAGAACAGATTCTGGCGCTGCCTCGGCAGCTCGGCGACGATCCGCCGCAGCGGCTTGATGAAGCCGAGGTCGAACATCTGGTCCACTTCGTCGAGCACCAGGAACTCCGTGGTCCCCAGCAGGGCCGCGCGTGTGCCGATGTGATCGAGCAGGCGGCCCGGCGTGGCCACCAGGATGTCGAGGCCCCCGGCCAGTGCCTTCAGCTGCGGGCCGTGCCCGACGCCGCCGAAGACCACCGCGACACGCGGGCGGAGGCCGTGGCCGTAGGTGCGGAAGCTTTCGGCGATCTGGCTGGCCAGTTCGCGGGTTGGCGCCAGCACCAGCACCCGGCAGCCGCCGCGCGGCACCTTGCGCGGCCGTTGCGCCAGCAGGTGCAGGATCGGCAGGGCGAAGGCCGCGGTCTTGCCGGTGCCGGTCTGGGCGATGCCAAGCAGGTCGCGGCCCGCCAGGATGGAGGGAATCGCCTTCTCCTGAATGGGCGTGGGAATCGTGTAGCCAGCCGTAGCCACCGCACGCACAATCGGTGCGGCGAAGCCGAATTCGTCGAATTTGGTCAAGGTATGTTCATCTTTCAGAGGGAAACGCCGCGCCGAGATTCTCTCGGCCCCCATGGGAGCTGCGGCGATGGTCGGAGGCTCCGCGTGAGGCGAGCCGTCCTGATTATGTGGAAAGCTTTCTACGGAGGCCGGACCCGTCAGGGTCCGTTCACGCGGCCGGAATGCCAACACCCGCGACTCTGTCGCAGACAGCGCACCATCGGCATTTGCCCCCGGGATGTCAAATAAAATCTCTGCCCGGAACCAAGAAAAGCCAACTCTACCGGATGATCGGACCTGGTCGGCCGTGGTTATTCTTCCAGATCCGCGACCTCTGTCTCCTGCTCGGCCTCATCGTCGGGTGCTTCTTCCTTTTCTTCAGCCGCCTCCCGATCATCGTCTTCCGGTCGCGCCTCGCTCGCCGGCAGATCTCTCGCATATCCCGCTGCGAACGGCTGCCCGGGACGGCCTTTGCCGAAAGCCGGGTATTTCCGGATTGGCGGGCGTATGCGCGCCGGCCTGACAATTTCCGCGTATTCGGCGCCGCATTTCGGACAGATCGCGGGCGCGCGCGCCAAATCGTAGAATCGGCTCTGGCAGTTCGAGCAGGTGCGTTTCGTGCCGAGTTCCGGCCTGTCCTGGTTCAAGAACAGTGTCCCTCATATAATGGCGCGGTTTCCGCGCCGTTTTGGATCACCGCCCGACCCGGAAAATCGTCTTGATGGCGCCGCGCGGCATCCCGGAAGCCTCGCCGATTTTGCGGTCCTGCGCCTCGATATATGCCTTGGCGGCGCCTTCCCTGTCGAAACCCGCGAATTCCGCGGCCGGGACTTTTCGATTGGAGGTTCGCGAGCCGTCCTCGTAAGTAACGTCGAACAGAATATACTCGTTACTCTTTCTTTTCGCCCGTGCGTTCAACGCCATCATGGTCCTCCTGCCGCTTCGTGGCAGCGGCATCGGGCGCTTCCGCCGTCGAATCGGACGCATTCCGATTCGCCTTCCGGGCCGCCCGGGTTTCCAGCTTTTCCGTCTTCCGGGCTTCCTTGGCGCGCGTCCGCTCGGCGCGGTCAAACCGGTAATTGGGTTTGAATGGCATCTGACCCCCGTTCGCGTGCGACGCATCCCCACGCGCGTGAAAGAAAAGGGCGGCCTCGGCCGCCCCTTCCCGTTCAGAGCGCCCGCAGGTTGACCGCGGCCATCTTGCCGGTCCGTCCCCGTTCCAGGTCGAAGGACAGCTTCTTGCCTTCGCCCACGTTGGTCAGGCCGGCGCGCTCGACCGCCGAAATATGCACGAAAACGTCGGCCGAGCCGTCATCGGGCTGAATGAAGCCGAAGCCCTTCGCGCTGTTGAACCACTTCACTGTGCCAGTTGCCATGAGATCCCCCAAAGCCGGAATCGTCCTCCATGACCACCATGGGGGACATCAAATCGGTTCAGGGAGAGATTCAGGGCGGTCACCACGCATGGGCCGTCAGGAATATGCCCGACGTCTTCGACCGGGGGAAAATGGCAGTTGACGCACGATTTTTCAATACGCGAGTCGCGGCGTGGGGTGTCGCCTGCCATGTCGCCACGTCCCAGCCGCCGCCAAACCGCGGCGCACCGCCCCTACGCCGCCACCACCCGCCCTTCGGCAAGCGTCACCGTGCGGTCCATGCGCGCCGCCAGTTCCGGGTTATGCGTGGCGATCAGCGCCGCCAGGCCCTGCTCGCGCACCCGCGCCAGCAGCTCCTCGAACACCGAAGCCGCCGTGTGCACGTCGAGGTTGCCGGTCGGCTCGTCCGCCAGCAGCACCTTCGGCGCGTTCGCCATGGCGCGGGCGATCGCCACCCGCTGCTGCTCGCCGCCCGAAAGCTTCCCCGGATAGTGATGCGCCCGCGCCCCCAGCCCGAAGCTCTGCAGCAGCGCCTTCGCCCGCGGCTCCGCCTCGGCGCGGCTGCATCCCGCGATCATCTGCGGCAGCACCACGTTCTCCAGCGCCGTGAACTCGCCCAGCAGATGATGGAACTGATAGACGAAGCCGATGCCGTCGCGCCGGATCGCGGTGCGCTCGGCATCCCCCAGCGCGCCCGCGTCGCGCCCGGCGAACAGCACCTGCCCGCCGTCGGGCTTTTCCAGCAGCCCCGCCAGATGCAGCAGCGTTGATTTTCCGGCGCCCGATGGCGCCACCAACGCCACGATCTCGCCTGGGCGCAGCGCGAGGTCGGCGCCCGCAAGCACCTCCAGCACGCCCGCGCCCGAGCGGTAGCGCCGCGCCACGCCGCGAAGTTCCAGAACCGGGGCGTCACTCACCGCGCAACGCCTCCACCGGGTCGGTG
>JAJXZO010000249.1 GCA_021780035.1 Pseudomonadota bacterium | reverse complement strand
CGGGCGGGTCCGCGGGAGAGCGCGTTCGGAAAGGCGGCGACGAGAAACCGGCACATGCGCACCGTCGCCATCTTCCGCCACAACCTGTTCAAGGTCTCCGAGCCCTTCATCGCCGCGCAGGCGCAGCACCTCGGCCGTTATCGGCCCCTGTATCTGGGGCGGCTTCGCTTCGGCGCCCCGCCGGAGGGGGCGGAGTCGCTCGCCCTGCAGGACCTCAGCCCCCGCTTCGCCCTGCCGCTCGCGGGCTGGCAGATGCTGAGCCGCGACGTGCGGCCGTACGCGCGCCTGCTGGGGGAAAGGAGGCCCGCGCTGATCCACGCGCATTTCGGCGTCGAGGGCGTCTATGCCCTGCCGCTGGCGCAAAGGCTCGGTGTGCCGCTCGTCACCACCTTCCACGGCTTCGACGCCACGCTTTCCACCGCCGGCCTGCTCTGTTCGCCCGCCTACACGTGGTATGCGCTGCTGCGGGGCCGGCTGGCGCGGGAGGGCGATCTGTTTCTCTGCGCCTCGGCCTTCCTCCGCGAGCGCATCGTCGGCCTCGGTTTTCCCGAGGCGCGGGCGAGGGTGCACTACATCGGCGTGGACACCAAAGCCATCGGCCCGCGCGCGATGGCCGAGGAAACCCCCACCATCCTGCACGTGGCCCGCTTGGTGCCGGTGAAGGGCACCGAGTACCTGATCCGTGCCTTCGCGCACTTCGCCGCGAGCCATGCCGCGGTTCAGCTCGTCATCATCGGCGATGGCGGCCTGCTCGGCTCCCTGCGCAAGCTGGCGCACGCGGTGGGCGTGGCGGAGCGCGTGCGTTTCCTCGGCGCGCTGCCGCACGCCGAGGTGCTGGCGTGGCTGCGCCGGGCGATGCTGCTGGCGCTGCCGAGCGTGCGCACGGCAAGTGGGCGCGTGGAGGGCCTGGGCATGGTGCTGCTGGAGGCCGCCGCCACCGGCGTGCCGGTGGTGGCATCCGACATCGGCGGCATTCCCGAGTGCGTGACCGAGGACGAGACCGGCTTCCTGGTGCCCGAGCGCGATGTGGAAGCCCTGGCGGAGCGCATGGGAGCGCTGCTCGGCGATGCGGCGCTCAGGCTTCGCCTGGGCGCGGCGGCGCGGGCGCGTGTCGAGGAACGGTTCGATCTCCGCCAGCAGACACGGGCGCTGGAGGATCTCTATGATTCCGCGCTCTAGCCCGGGTGATGCCGCCCTCGTCGTCGCCCACCCGGACGACGAGGTGCTGTGGCTGAGTTCGGCCCTGGCCGGGGCGGCGCGGATCGTCCTCGTCTTCGGGACGCCCTTCATCAAGACGTGGAAGGCCGAGGGGCGCAGGCGCGCGGTGGCGGCGCTGCCCTTCGCCTCCCGCGTCGTCGCCCTCGGCCTGCCCGAGAGCGGCGCGCGGTTCTGCTTCGACCACGCCAACCCGGAGCCGACGGGAACCGGCGTGGCCATCGCCGAGGCCGCCGCGCGCGTCCGCTACGACGCCAACTTCCCCAGGCTCGTCGCGGCGCTGCGTCCGGTTCTGGCCGGCTGCGCCACGGTGTTCACCCACAATCCGTGGGGCGAATACGGCCATTCCGAGCACATCCAGGTCTACCGGGCCGTGGCGGCGCTGCAGGAGGAGCTTGGCTACACCCTCTGGTTTCCGAACTACGTCGCCCGCGCAAGCTGGGCGCTGGCGCGGCTTTCCGCCGTGGAGCCGCGCTGGAGCGAGCGGCGCGTCCAGGCGCCCGATGCGGCCACGGCTCGGCGGGCGATGGCGGTGTATCTGCGCCACCGCGCCTGGACATGGACGCCCTGGCACCGCTGGCCGCGCCAGGAAACCCTGTACGCCGAGTCCCCGCCGGCCGATCCCGCCCCCCGCTACGCCCTGCGCGGCGAAACCTTGCTCGATGTGGCGGGGCTGCGCCTGTGGCTGCCGCCGGGGCACGCGGCGCGCCGGCTGCCCGGCTGAGGCCGCCTACGGCATCTCGCGCGCTTCCCGCTCGCCGCGGGTTTTGAGGAACAGGCCGCCGTATGCCGCCGCCATCGCCACCACGACGATGCCGACCTGCACACGCGGATCGGCGGAGGCATCGACCGCTCGCGCCGCCTCCACGACCAGCGCCATGGCGGCGGCGGCGGCGGCGGGCACGACGAGGGTGCGGGCGAGATCCCGCAGACGCACGCTCCAGTTGCGCCGCAGATAGGAGAATCCCCACGCCAGCAGCAGCGGGTACATGGCAAGCCACAACCCGGCCACGGCGGGGATGCCGCGCGCGGCGGGAAGGAGGAAGCCCACGGCCAGGATGCCGCCGGCGAGCAGCGCCAGGGTCGTCGCCGCCAGCCGCGCGGCCAGGCCCGGCCGTCCCGAGGCGATCAGCACCGGGGTCAGCAGTTGCGACACCACGCGCAGGAACGCCGCCGCCGCCAGCAGCTTCAGCGGCAGCGCCGCCGCGGCGTAGCTCTGCCCCTGCCCGTCGTGCAGAAGCGCGGTGAGTGGGCTGGCGGCGAGCAGCAGCGCCGCCATCAGCGGCGCCACCAGCACCACGACCCGCCTCATCGACCAGGTGAGCGCCGGCACGAACTGCTGCGGCTGCTCCACCACGCGGGCGAACACCGGCAGCACGGTGCGGTTGATCAGCGTGCCCACCGCCATCGCCGGCTCCATGGCGACGTCGAACGCCACCCGGTAGAGGGCGAGCCGCGCCGTGCCGTAGAACCAGCCGACCAGCAGATAGTCGATGTTCTTGAAGATCTGCTCGAAGATGTCGGCCGCTGCCGCGCGCAGGCCGAAGTGGAGCAGCCCGCGGATGGCGGAGAAGCGGAAGCGCAGCCCCGGCCGGTAGGGGCGCGCGACCATCGCGCCGATCAGGGTGTAAAGCCCGCTGGAGGCGTAGCCCGCCACCAGCGCCCAGGCGCCGGCGCCGGAAACGGCGAGCGTGAGCCGGGTGAGGGCGGCCGCCAGCGTCGCGCAGACATTGACGACGGCGATGCGTTCGTACTGGAGCTGGCGGTTCAGCAGCGCCAGCGGGATCAGCGCCGCCCCCACCAGGGGCTGCTTCGCGGCGATGGCCAGGAAATACGTCGCCATGCCGCCCACGCCGTAGAGGGCGGCGATCCACGGCGCGGCGAGCAGGGTGAGCCCCGCCATCGCCGTCGCGGCGGCGACGATGAACCAGAACAGCGAATCAAGTTGCAGCCGCGTGATCGTGCGTGCCTGGATCAGCGCGCCGCTGCTGCCCCAGCCGTCGCAGGCCTCGACGACCATGCCGACGGAAACCACCAGGGAGCCGATGCCGACCTGTTGCTTGGTGAGGTACAGCAGCACCACCAGGATGGTGGAGAAGTCGATGACTTTCGCCACCACCGTGGCGCTGCCAAGCCAGTTGAA
>JAJXZO010000153.1 GCA_021780035.1 Pseudomonadota bacterium | reverse complement strand
GCACGCCCAGCGGCCGCAGCCGCCGGCGCAGGGGCGGCGGCACTTCCGTCTCGGTCGCGCCCGGCACCACGCCGAGCCCCTCGATCAGCCGGTGCAGCGGCCCGCGCAGCACGCCCTCGGCGTCCGCCGCGTCGGCGGCGGCGAACAGCGGCGCCAGCGCCTCCCGCACTTCCGTGCCGACGAAGCGGGCGAGGCGACGGCGCAGTCTTTCGCGCGCGGCGCCGTCGAGAAACTCGCTGTCGGCCACGTCCACTTGCGGCGAGAGCGGGTCGGCGCCGGGAAAGAGGCGCGCCACCGCCGAACCGTTCCAGGCAAGGCGCTGGTCGGCGGTCCAGGAAAGCGCCTCGTCGGGGGCCTCCTCCAAGGCGCGGACGCGCTCCGGCATCGCCCGTTGCAGGGCGCGCCGCGCCGCCCGCATCACCAGGCGGCGGCTTTCGCCCTCGCTCGCCGGGTCGGGGAGGAAGCCGAAGCCCTCGACCAGCCCCACCGGCTGGCCTTCCACCACCACCTCGCCGGCCTTCGTCACGGCGGAGGCGAGCCTGCCGCCCTCGCCGGCGGCGAGGCGGCGGATCAGATGCGTGGCGCGGCGGTCGACGAAGCGGGCGGTCAGCCTCTCGTGCAGCGTGTCCGATAGCTGATCCTCCACCGCGCGGGCCCGCGCCTGCCAGTGGGCGGCGTCCCGCAGCCAGTCGGCGCGGGCGCTGATGTAGGCCCACACCCGCACCGAGGCGAGGCGCTGCATCAGCGTGTCGATATCGCCGTCGGTGCGCTCGAGCAGGGCAAGCTGGGCGGCGATCCAGTCGGTGGGAAGGCGGCGCTCGCGGGCGAGATGGAGGAACACCCGTCCGCACAGGCGGGTGTGGCTGTCTTCGGCGAGCTTGCGGAAATCGGGGATCTGGCATGCCTGCCACAACAGCTTCACCCGTCCCCGGCCGGAAGCGAGCGCGCGGATTTCGGCGTCGCGCATCAGGGTCGCGAGGGTTTCGGCATCCACCGCCTCGGCGCCGCGGGCAAGGCCGGGAACGGCGGGCGGGGCGGCGAGGCTCGTCTGCAACGCCTCCGCGGAGGTGAAATCGAGATCGCTGTTTCGCCAGTAGAGGCGTTCGAGGCGCTGGAAGCGATGCGTCTCCATCGCCTCGACGATCTCGGGACCGAGCGGCGGGCACGTCGCGGTGGTGCCGAAGCTGCCGTCCCGCATGCCGCGCCCGGCGCGCCCGGCGATCTGCGCCAGTTCGGCGGGCGTCAGCGGCCGGGGCTGGTGGCCGTCGAACTTGCCCAGGCCGGCGAAGGCGACGTGCTCCACCTGCAGGTTGAGCCCCATGCCGATGGCGTCGGTCGCCACCAGGAAATCCACCTCCTTTTCCTGGTAGAGCGCCACCTGGGCGTTGCGGGTGCGCGGCGACAGCCGGCCCATCACCACGGCGCAGCCGCCGCGGCGGCGGCGGATCAGTTCGGCGAGCGCGTAAACCTCGGCGGCACTGAAGGCCACCACCGCCGAGCGCGGCGGCAGGCGGCCGAGCCGGCTCTCGCCGCTGTGGCTGAGCCGCGACATCCGGGGCCGCGTTTCCACCTCCGCCTCCGGCACCAGGCGCTGCAGGAGCGGGCGGACGGTTTCGGCGCCCAGGAACATGGTTTCCACCAGCCCGCGGGCGTGCAGCAGCCTGTCGGTGAAGACGTGGCCGCGGTCGGGGTCGGCGGCAAGCTGGATCTCGTCCACGGCGAGGAATTCCACCTTCCGCCCCAGGGGCATCGCCTCGGTGGTGCAGGAGAACCAGCGCGCGCCATCGGGGATGATCTTCTCCTCGCCGGTGACGAGCGCGACGTGCTCCGGCCCCTTGCTGGCGACCATGCGGTCGTAGTTCTCGCGTGCGAGCAGGCGCAGCGGGAAGCCGATGCAGCCGGAGGCGTGGGCGAGCAGGCGCTCTAGGGCGAGGTGCGTCTTGCCGGTGTTGGTGGGACCGAGCACGGCCCGCACCCTCGGCCTGAAGCCGGCGGAAGCGAATCCCGACATGAGCCAGATGGTTGGGCGCCGGCGCTCCGGATGCAAGGGTCTTGTCGGGCGGAGCGGCCCGCCCGCCCGGTCACGGATTCGCGTCCGGCAGGATCATCCGTGCGATGGTGCTTCCATGTCCGCTTGCGGCGCGGTGAAGGGCTGCGCCACTTCCAGCGTGCGGGCGGCGCGCAGCACCAGGTCGTCGCGCCAGAGCGCGGCGGCAATCTGCACCGAGCGCGGCAGCCCGTTCTCCGCGATTCCCATCGGCACGGCGATCGCCGGTTGGCGGGTGAGGTTGAACAGCACCGTCCACGGCACCCACTCGTTGCGCATCGTCTCCATCGGGTCGCCGACCGGGGCATCGACGGCGGGCGCGGTGGAGGGCACGGTCGGGCAGAGAACGAGGTCGTAGCGCTGGTGCAGCGCCGCCATCGCCGCCGCCGCGGCGATGCGCTGGCCTTCCAGTTCCATCACGCGCGTGGCGGGAAGGCTGGCGCCCGGCGCGGCGGCGGCGAGCAGGCCGGGGTCGAGCATCAGCCGGCGCGTCTCGGGGATGGCCTGCACCAGCGAGGCGAGCCCGGCGCTCCACAGCGCGGCGAAGATGGCGCTGATGTCGGGGAGTTCCGGATCGATCTCCTCCACCTCGGCGCCCGCCTCCATCAGCAGCTTGGCGGCCTGTTCGACGGCGGCGATGCCTTCCCAGTCCACCGGCGCGTCGAAGCCGGGGCGGCGCAGCACCGCCACCCGCAACTCGGCCACACCGTCCTCGATGCCGGTGCGCCAGTCGTGCCCGGTGTAGGACTCGGGCGGCGCGCAGTAGGGGTCGCGCGCGTCGAAACAGGAGATGGCGGAAAGCATCAGCGCGCAGTCGCGCACGCTGCGCGCGATGGGGCCGACCACCGAGACCGAGCCGAAGGCGCCGAGCGGCCACTGCGGCACGCGGGCGAAGCTCGGCTTCAGCCCGACCACGCCGCACCACGCCGCCGGGATGCGGATGGAGCCGCCTGCGTCGGTTCCTAGGTGCAGCGGCCCCAGCCGGGCCGCCGCCGCCGCACCCGCACCCGCCGAGGAGCCGCCCGGCGTGTGGCGGGTATTCCACGGATTGCGGGTGATGCCGTGCAGCGGGCAGTCGCCGACCGCCTTCCAGCCGAACTCGGACATGGTGGTCTTGCCGATGATCACCGCCCCCTGCTCGCGCAGCGCCAGCACCGAGGGCGAGTCGAACGCCACCGCCGCCGCGTCGGCGAGACGGGAGCCGCGCCTTGTGGGCAGCCCGGCGACGTCCACCCCGTCCTTCACGGTCACCGGCACGCCGTCGAGCAGGCCGCGTGGGCGGCCGGCGCGCCAGCGTGCCTCGCTGTCGCCGGCGGCCTCCAGGCTGCGGGGGTTCATCACCGCGAAGGCGTTGAGTTCGGGGTTGGTGCGGGCGAGGCGCTCGGTCACCGCCTGCAGTACCTCCACGGGGCCGAGGGCGCGGCGCGCGTAGGCAACCAGAAGTTCTTCGGCGGAAAGCGAAGTGGGGTCGGTGGGCGTCATGGTGTCTTCCAGGCCAGGGGAAACCGGGGCAGCATACCCATCCGCACGCAGGAAGGAACCGCAAATGCCGCACCCGGTGGACTTGGGGGGTATCCCCGCGCGACTCGGGCTGAAGCTAGGCTGCGGCCTCGCCGTGGGCGGCGCCGTGGGGCTGGCGGGCGTGCGGCTGTGCGCCGCGTTCGGCTGGTCGCGCAACGTCGCCGCCGCCGCGGCGGCGGTGGCAGCCGTCTGGGCGGGAACGTGGCTCGCGGCGCGCATCGGCCGCCGCCTCGGCGTGCCGGACCGGGAGGGCTAGTCTTTCGGCCCGGCTTCCGCGGGCGTGCCGCGGGCGGGGCGGGAAAGCTCGGTGACGATGCCGTGCAGGGTGCGCAACTCCTGCTCCGTCACCTCGCCGCGGCCGAAGAAGTGGCGGAGGTTGCGCAGCATGCCCGGCCGCTTCTGCTCGTTGCGCAGGAAGCCGCAGCGGTCGAGTTCCACCGTCAGGTGGGACATGAAGTTCTCCACCTCGCCTTTGGTGGCCACCCGCGTCTCGTTGGTCATCAGCCGGCGCGGCACGGTGGGTTCGGCCGCCGTCCACCACTCGTAGGCCATCACCATCACCGCCTGCGCCAGGTTGAGCGACATGAAGGCGGGGTTGAGCGGGTAGCGCACCAGCGTGTCGGCCTCGGCCATGTCGTCGTTGTCGAGGCCGGCGCGCTCCGGGCCGAACAGGATGCCGGCGCTGAGCCCCTCGGCGCAGATGGTGCGCAGATCCTCGGCGGCGGCGCGGGCGGTGAGCACCGGCTTGATGATGTGGCGCGGGCGCGGGCAGGTGGCGAACACCCGGTGCAGGTCGGTCACCGCGTCGGCCACGGTGGGATGCAGCGTCAGCGCGTCGAGGATGCGCTGGGCGCCCGACGCGGTGCGCCAGGCGCGCTCCTGAGGCCAGCCGTCGCGCGGGGCGACGAGGCGGAGGTGGAACAGGCCGCCGTTGGCCATGGCGCGGGCCACGGCGCCGACGTTGTCGGCCAGTTGCGGGCGCACCAGGATCACCACCGGACTGTTGCCGATGGGGGCGATATCGGCGCCGCCGTCACGCCCGGTCATAGTTTTTTGTCATCATGATTATGCACTATCAATATCAGCGGCGCCGCCAGGTGGTGCGTCCGGCGGTGTCCTCCAGCACGATGCCGGCCGCATCGAGTTCGTCGCGGATGGCATCGGCGCGGGCGAAGTCGCGCGCCTTGCGCGCCGCCGCGCGCTCGGCGATGCGTGCCTCCACCTCGGTGGCGGCAAGTCCTTCCGGGGTCTGCTGAAACCACGCTTCCGGTGCCTGCGCGAGCAGGCCGAGCACGTCGCCGCCCGCGCGCAGGGAGGCTGCGGCCTGCGCGTCGCCGGCGAGCGCCGCGTCGGCCAGCGGATGCAGCCGGGCGAGGGCGAGCGGCGTGTTGAGGTCGTCGCACAGCGCCTCCATCACCGTTTCCGGCACCTCCGGCGCCACGGCCACACCATCGTGCGCGGAAAGCGCGCGGTAGAGGCGGTCGAGTTCACGGCGCGCCTCGGCCAGCGCCTGGTCGGTGAAGTCGAGTTCGGCGCGATAGTGCGTGCGCAGCAGCAGCAGGCGCACCGCCTCGGCCGGGGCCTTGGCGAGGATGTCGCGCACGGTGGAAAAATTGCCGAGGCTTTTCGACATCTTCTCGCCGTTCACCTTCAGCATGCCGTTGTGCATCCAGAAGCGGGCGAACTGGCTGCCGGGGAAGGCGCAGCACGACTGCGCGCGCTCGTTCTCGTGGTGCGGGAACATCAGGTCCGCGCCGCCGCCGTGGATGTCGAAGCTTTCGCCCAGGTAGCGCCACGACATGGCGCTGCACTCGATGTGCCAGCCGGGCCGGCCGCGACCCCAGGGGCTGTCCCAGCCGGGCAGTTCGGGCGGGGAGGGCTTCCACAGCACGAAATCGCCGCCGTCGCGCTTGTAGGGGGCGACTTCCACGCGCGCCCCGGCCAGCAGTTCCTCCGGCGAACGGCCGGAGAGCCGGCCGTAGTCGGCGAAATGCGCCACCGAGAACAGCACGTGGCTCTCGGCCGCATAGGCGTGGCCGGAGGCGATCAGCTTCTCGATGAGGGCGATCATTTCGCCGATGTGCGCGGTGGCACGCGGCTCCACATCGGGCGGCAGGGCGCCGAGGGCCGCCATATCGGCGTGGAAATCGGCCAGCGTGCGGGCGGTGATGGCGGAAATCGGCTCGCCGCTCTCCTGCGCGCGGGCGTTGATCTTGTCGTCCACGTCGGTGACGTTGCGGACGTAGGTGACGCGCGCATAGAGCCGCCTGAGCGTGCGCGCGAGCACGTCGAACACCACCACCGGCCGGGCGTTGCCGAGGTGGGCGAGGTCGTAGACCGTGGGGCCGCAGACGTAGAGGCGGACGTTGGCGGGATCGAGCGGGGTGAAGACCTCCTTGCGGCGGGAGAGGCTGTTGTGCAGGCGCAACTCGGGCATGCGTTCGCTCCGGCGGGGCCGGCGGGTGCCGGCGGGCAAGATGTTTTCCTGCGAAGCGGCCGGCAACGCAACGCTTGCGGTAACGGCGGCGAAGCGGCCGATGGCGGCGAAAAAGCATGGCTGCCCGCGCGTCTGCCGGGTCGATGCGGTCGGGTTCGGGCTTGACTTCGGACCTCCTTCGGAGTGAAAAGAGCGTCGGCAAGTGCAAATCATTCGCACCTTCGACTGACAGGGAACTCCCGCCGAATGTCAGACTCCGCTCGCGAACAGTCCCTGATCACACCGGCCGTCCGCCCGTTCTCGTTGCTGCGCCGGCTGCCGTTCCTGGCCGTGTTCGGTCCGGGATTACTGGTGATGCTGGCGGATACCGACGTGGGCAGCATCATCACCGCCGGACAGAGCGGCGTGCAGTGGGGCTACCGGCTGCTGTTGCTGCAGTTCGCGCTGATCCCGGTGCTCTATATCGTGCAGGAACTCACCGTGCGGCTCGGCGTGTTCACCGGACGCGGCCACGGCGAGCTGATCCGCGATAGCTTCGGCCCGTTCTGGGCATGGGTCTCCGCCAGCAGTCTGGCGATCGCTTCCATCGGCGCGCTGCTCACCGAGTTTTCCGGTGTCGCGGGCGTGGGCGAACTGTTCGGCATTCCCCGCACGCTGACCATGCCGCTGGCCGCCGCCGCGCTGTTGTCCATCGCGCTGACCGGCTCCTACCGGCGCGTGGAGCGCGCGGCCATCGCCGTTGGCCTGTTCGAATTCGCCTTCTTCGTCATCGCCGCGGCCGCGCGGCCGGATCTCGGCGCGCTGGCCAGTCAGTCGATCCACTTCCCGATCGGCAACGGCGACTTCCGCTATCTGGTGGCGGCCAACATCGGCGCCGTCATCATGCCGTGGATGATCTTCTACCAGCAGTCGGCGGTCGCCGACAAAAAGCTGGGTGTCGCCGACTACCGGGCGGCGCGCTGGGACACGGCTCTCGGCGCCATCGTGACGCAGCTGGTGATGATCGCCGTGCTGGTCGCTGCTGCCGCCGCCATCGGCACGCACGGAGCCGGCACCAGCCTGAATACCATCGGCGACCTGAGCGGCGCGATCACCCCGTTCCTCGGCCAGAGCCTGGGCAAGCTTGTTTTCGGCATGGGCGTGCTGGGCGCCGGCCTCGTTGCCGCCATCGTCGTTTCCCTCGCCCTCGCCTGGGGCCTCGGCGAGGTCGCCGGCTATCGCCGCTCGCTCGAATACAACCCCAGGCAGGCGCCCTGGTTCTACGCCGTTTATGCGCTCTGCGTGGTGGGCGGCGCGGTGGCGGTGATGGTGGCCCCCAACCTCGTCTCGCTCAATGTCGGCGTGCAGGTGATGAACGGGCTGATGTTGCCGGTGGTTCTCGGCTTCCTGGTCCGGCTCGCCATGGTGGCCCTGCCGCGTCAGGTGCGGCTGAAGGGCTGGTACCTGGCGCTCGTGCTCGCCGTTTCCGGCATCACCTGCGTGTTCAGCGTCTTGGGCGGCCTGTAGCCGCCGCGTTCCGCCGGCGCGGCTTGACTCTCCGCCTGTTCGGTCGTCAAAGCGCCGGCGACCCTGGCGGTTTACCCATGTCCCACCGTTTCGCGCTGATCGCGATCGCCACCGGCGGCTCGGCGGTGATCGGCCTCGTCGCCTTTTTCGGCGCCCGCGCCATCGGTGCCGACGTGCTGCGCGCCTACTGGGTCATCCCCCTCACCACGCTCCTGCTGTTCTTCCAGCTGTTCCTGTCGGCGGTGGCGTGGCGGCTGCTGGTGGGAGCGGGAAGGCGGCCGCGGCTCGGGCGCTTCTTCCGCATCCGCTGGATCCGCGAGGCGGTGAACTCCATGCTGCCGGTGGCCCAGCTCGGCGGCAACATCGCCGGCATCCGTCTGCTGATGCTGCACGGCGTGGCCGGGCCGCTCGCCGCTGCCGGCACCACGCTCGACATCACGGTGGAGGCCGTGACCCAGCTTCTGTTCACCCTGGCCGGATTCGGCGCGCTGGCGCTCATCTACCCGCACGGCGGCTGGACGGCCTGGGTGCAGGGCGGGGTGATCGCCGGCGTTCTGGGCATCGGCGGCTTCATCATCGCCCAGCGCCTGGGGCTTTTGCGCCTCGTCGAGGGCGCGGCGGGGATGCTGCGCCGCCGCTTTCCGAATTTCCCCGTTCACATCGTCGAAGGGCTGCACGGCGAACTGATGCGCCTGCACGGCCGCGGCCTCGCCATCTCCGCGGCCACGGCGCTGCACCTCGCCGCCTGGGTGCTCGGCACCATTGAAACCTGGCTCGCCCTGCACGCGATGGGCGTCGCCGTGGGCTGGCGGGAGGCGCTGGTGATCGAGAGCCTGGGGCAAGCGGCGCGCAGCGCCGGCTTCGCCGTGCCGGCCGGGCTCGGTGTGCAGGAGGCCGGCTACATCCTGGTTTCCGGACTGTTCGGCATCCCGCCCGGGCTCGCGATCGCGCTTTCCATGGTGAAACGCGCGCGCGAACTCATCGTCGGCCTCTCCGGGCTGGTGGCCTGGCAGATGGCCGAGGGCAGGCGCCTGCTGCGGCGGCGGGCCGGCTAGCGCAGGTCGGCGGCGGCGACCACGTCCATGTCGTCGAAGGTCTGGTTCTCGCCCACCATGCCCCAGATGAAGCTGTAGGCGCGGGTGCCGACGCCGGCGTGGATCGACCAGCTCGGCGAGATCACCACCTGCTCGTTGTGTACCAGGAGGTGCCGCGTTTCCTGCGGCTGGCCCATCATGTGGAAGACTGCCGCGCCCGGCTCCATGCCGAAGTAGAGATAGGCTTCCATGCGCCGGTCGTGGGTGTGGCAGGGCATGGTGTTCCAAAGGCTGCCCTCCTCCAGCCGGGTCATGCCCATGCAGAGCTGGCAGGTTTCGATCACCTCCGGCACCAGGAACTTGTGGATGGTGCGGCGGTTGGCGGAAGCCGCGTCGCCGAGCTTCACCGAGGCGGCGTCGGCCAGCGTGAGCAGCCGGGTGGGCAGCGCCCGATGCGCCGGCGCCGAGTTGTAGTAGAGCTTCGCCGGCTTCGCCGGATCGACGCTGCGGAAGGCGAGGCCGCGGGTGCCGAGGCCGATGTAGAGCGCCTCGTGCGTGCCGACCGCGTGCGCGGTGCCGTCGACCTCCACCACCGCCGGGCCGCCGATGTTGATGAGGCCGAGTTCGCGGCGCTCGAGGAAGTATTCGACCCCGAAGGTCTTGCCGATGCCCTCTGGCAGACCGATGGGCGCGGCGAGCGGCACGATGCCGCCGAGGACGATGCGGTCGATCTGGCTGTAGGTCATGGTGAGTTCGCCCGGTCGGAACGGCGCTTCCACCAGGAACTCCCGGCGCAGGCCCGCGGTGTCGAGGGCGCGTGCGTGGTCGCTGTGAATGGCCTGACGAATTTCCATGGCTTTGCTCCGACGTTCGAAGGCGCGTTCCGTCCGCCGCGCGGGCGGCCGGGAAATCTGTAGCACCGGGCGGCGCCGCGCGCAGCCGCCCCGGCGTTCGGCCTCTCAGCCGTGTATCCAGTGGAACAGGCCGATGCGCACCAGGTCGTTCCAGGTGGCGAACAGGAACACGGAGGCGAGCAGCACCAGTCCCAGCCGGAAGCCGTACTCCTGCACCTTCCGCGGCACCGGGCGCCCCATCACCGCCTCCACTCCGTAGAACAACAGATGTCCGCCATCGAGGATCGGGATCGGCAGCAGGTTGAACAGCCCGAGGTTGGCCGACAGCACCGCGATGAGCCGCAGCACGTAGGCGAACCCGAGCGCCGCCACCTGCCCGGACAGCTGGGCGATGCCGAGCGGCCCGCTGAGTTCCGAGGTGCCGGCATGATGGGCGATCATCCCCCACAGCGCCGCGAGAGTCTGCCTGGTGACGAACCATGTCGCCATAACGCCGGCCGGCAGTGCCTTCCACGCGGCAAGCTTCCTGTACTCGATCGTGCTGCCGCGGATGCCGAGCAGGCCGATTTTCTCTCCGCCGACGGTCTCCGTCTCCGGGGTGACATTGAGCGTGCGGGCGAGGTGGTTGCGGTGGATCGTGAGCGTGAGCGGCTTGCCCGGGTTTGCTGCCACGACGCTGCGGATCTGGTCAAAATTGGTGACGGGGGCGCCGTTGATCGCCAACACGCGGTCGCCGACGGCGAGGCCCGCCGCCGCCGCCGGCGAATTGGGCAGCACGTCGCCCACCACCGGGGCCACCACGCTCTGGCCGATGGTGAGGAACATCCCGGAGAATACGACCACGGCGAGCAGGAAGTTGGCGATCGGGCCGGCGGCGATGATGACCGCCTTCGCGCGCAACGGCTTGTCGTGGAAGGTGTGGCCCGGCCGCCAGCGCGCCCGCACCTCGTCGGTGGCGTCGTCGCCGCGCTCCAGCCCGTGCAGTTTCACGTAGCCGCCGAGGGGGATCAGCGCCAGTTTCCATACTGTGCCGCGGCGGTCGGTCCAGGAGGCGATCGTGCTGCCGAAGCCGATGGAGAAGGTTTCCACGTGCACGCCCTGCCACCGCGCCGCCGCGTAGTGGCCGAACTCGTGCACGAACACGAGCACGCCGAGGATCACCGCGAAGGCGACCGGGGCGCGCAGCAGGTCGATGAGCGTGTGCAGCATAATCGCTTCAGCCCCCCGCCAGGGTTGCGAGGAGGGGCCCCGCCCGCCGTCGCGCCTCGGCATCGAGCGCTACCACGGCTTCGAGCGAGGCGGCAGCGCGGGCGCCCATGGCGTCGAGCACCCGGGAGACGGTGCCGACGATATCGAGGAAGCCGATGCGCCCGGCGAGGAACGCCGCCACCGCTTCCTCGTTTGCCGCGCTGAGGATGGCGGGAGCCCCCCCGCCGGCTTCAAGCGCCCCGCGTGCGAGGCGGAGCGCGGGAAAGCGTTCGAGGTCGGGGGCGAAGAATTCGAGCCGTGCCACCTGGGCGAGGTCGAGGCGGCGCGCCGATGTGGCGATGCGCTCGGGCCAGGCGAGCGAATGGGCGATCGGCACCCGCATGTCCGGGCTGCCGAGTTGGGCGAGCACGCTGCCGTCCGTGTAGTAGGCGAGGCCGTGCACCACCGACTGCGGGTGGATGAGCACACCGATGCGCTCCGAGGGCAGGGAGAAAAGCCGCGCCGCCTCGATCAGTTCCAGACCCTTGTTCATCATCGTGGCGCTGTCGATGGAGATCTTCGCCCCCATCGACCACACCGGATGCTTCAGCGCGTCCTCGGGTCGGGCGCCGCGCATCTGTTCCAGGGAAGCGTTGCGGAACGGCCCGCCGGAGGCGGTGAGCACGATCTGCTCCACCGCGCCGTGGTTGCCGTCGGCCATCGACTGGAAGATGGCGTTGTGCTCGGAATCGACGGGCAGCAGCGTGGCGCCGTGCGCGCGCACCGCTTCCAGCATCACTTCGCCGGCGCAGACCAGCGCCTCCTTGTTGGCGAGTGCCACCGAGCGGCCGCGGCGGATGGCCGCCAAGGTGGAGGGCAGGCCGGCGGCGCCGGTGATGGCGGCCATCGTCCATTCCGCATCCATCGCCGCGGCCTCGACCACCGCCTCCGGCCCCGCCGCCGCTTCGACGCCGCTGCCGGCGAGCGCCTCGGCCAGGGCGGCGTGCTGCGCCGGATCGGCGATCACCGCGCGGCGCGCCCCGAGCGCCCGGGCCTGCTTCGCCAGCAGGGCGGCGTTGCGGCCGCCGACGAGGGCCACCACCCGGTAGCGCGCGGGGTCGGCGGCCAGCAGTTCCACCGTCTGCGTGCCGATGCTGCCCGTACTGCCGAGCACCGAAACCGTCTTGCCGGTGCCGCTCATTGCCACAGCACCAGCCCGTGCCCTGCGACGATCGCGACCGCCGCCGCCGCGGGCGCGGCGGTGAGCAGCCCGTCGAGGCGGTCGAGCAGCCCGCCGTGACCGGGGATCAGCCGGCCTGAATCCTTAACGCCGTAGTGACGCTTCACCGCACTCTCCAACAGGTCGCCGAGTTGCGCGGCGATACCGACGCCGGCCGCGATCGGCAGAATCCGCACGAGACTTCCTCCGTGCAGCACTTCCGCCGCCGCCGCCCCCACCGCCATGGCGGCGAGCAGCCCGCCCGCCGCGCCGGCCCAGGTCTTCGACGGCGAAACCCGGGGCGCGAGCTTCGGTCCGCCGATCAGCCTGCCGGCAGCGTAGGCGCCGATGTCACTCGCCCACACCACCAGCAGCACGAACAGCATGTTGGCGCGGCCGGCCTCGCCGTCACCCCTGAGCCAGTACAGCGCCAGGGCGGCAACACCGAGATAGGGAATGCCGGCGGCAAGTGAAGGGCGCCTCGCCAGCCACCAGACCAGCAGAAATCCGGCGGCAAGCAGGCCCAGGCCGGGCAGTTCCAGGTGCAGCACCGCCGCCGCCTCGGCGGCAAGTACCAGTGCGGGGATGGCGACGCCGGCCGGGCTTGCCGGCCGGCAGCCGCAAAGCGCCACCCACTCGATGGCGAGCCCGGCGACGGCGATCGCGATCAGTCCCGCCCACCACCAGGCGCCGTACCACAGGCAGAACAGCGTGGGCAGCATCAGCGCCACCGCCGAGAGCGCACGCGTGCGCAGGTCCGCCCAGCGCATCCCGCCGGCGCGGCGCACGGGGTCAGCGGGGGCGGGCACCGAACCGCCGCTCGCGATGGGCATACTCGGAAATCGCCGAGGCGAAGTGGGCCGGGCCGAAGTCGGGCCACAGCACGTCGAGGAACAGCAGTTCGGCGTACGCCGACTGCCACAGCAGGAAATTCGACAGCCGCTGTTCGCCGCTGGTGCGGATGATGAGGTCGGGGTCCGGCATGCCCGCGGTCGACAGCAGGGCGGCGAAGGCGCCTTCGTCGAGGCTGGCGGGATCGAGCCGGCCTTCGGCGGCGGCGCGGGCGGCGGCGCGGGCGGCGGCGGCGATCTCGGCGCGGCTGCCATAGGAGAGCGCCACCGTGAGATTGAGGCGGGAATTCGCGGCGGTGGAGGCCTCGGCGCCGGCGAGGGCGGCGACGATGTCGGCGTCGAAGCGGTCGCGCTCGCCGATGAAGCGCAGCCGCACCCCCTGCGCCGCGAGTTCCGCCACCTCGTTCTGCAGGTAGAGCCGCAGCAACCCGGTGAGGTCGCGCACCTCGCGCACCGGGCGGTTCCAGTTCTCGCTGCTGAAGGCGTAGAGCGTCACCCAGGCGACGCCGTGGCCGATGGCGCTTTCCACCACGCGGCGCACCGCCTGCGCGCCGGCACGGTGGCCGGCGAGCCGGGGCAGGCCGCGGGCGTGCGCCCAGCGGCCGTTGCCGTCCATGATGATGGCGA
>JAJXZO010000165.1 GCA_021780035.1 Pseudomonadota bacterium | reverse complement strand
GCGCGCCAGGCCCTCGGTCTCGGCGGGGTTCATCCCCGCCGCCGGCTCGTCGAGCAGCAGCAGCCGGGGCTCCGCCGCCAGCGCGCGGGCGATCTCGAGCCGCCGCTGCTCGCCGTGGGAAAGGGCACCGGCCGGTTCCCCGGCGCGCGCCGCCAGCCCCACCAGCGCCAGCGCCTCCCGCGCCCGCTCCACCAGCGCGCGCTCCTCGCGGCGGAAGCCGGGGGTGCGCAGCACCGTGGCGCAGAAGCCGGCGCGGCGGCGGCTGTGCAGGCCGGTCAGCACGTTTTCCAGCACCGTCATGGCGCCGAAGATGCGGATCGCCTGGAAGGTGCGGCCAAGGCCGAGGGAGGCGCGGCGATGGGCGGGCAGGGCGGCGATGTCGTGCTCCTCGAACAGGATGCGCCCGGAATCCGCCCGGTCGAGGCCGGAGATGAGGTTGAACAGCGTGGTCTTGCCGGCGCCGTTCGGGCCGATCAGCGCGTGCACGCTGCCGGCCCCTACCTCCAGGCTCACGCTGTCCACCGCCAGCAGCCCCGAGTAGCGGCGCGACAGTTCCTCGGTGGCGAGCAGCGCGCTCATCAGGCGCTTCTCCGCATCCTGAGCGGCAGCAGCCCGGTGGGCAGGAACAGCACGGCCAGCACGATGATGAGGCCGTTGAACACCAGGCGGAAGTCGGCGAGCCCGCGCAGCACCTCCGGCAGCAGCGTGAGGATCACCGCGCCCACCACGGGTCCGAGCGGGGTGGAAATGCCGCCGAGCAGGGCGAAGGAGAGAATCGTCACCGCCGGCTCGAAGCCGTATTCGTTGGGGCCGATGAAGCTCGAGGCGTGGGCGTCGAGCGCGCCGGCCAGCCCCGCCAGCACGGCGGAGGCGAGCAGCGCGCCAAGCTGGTAGCGGGCGAGGTTCACCCCCAGCACCTGCGCCGCGGTGGGGTCCTCGCGCATCGCCTCCATGGCGCGGCCGATGCCGCTCCTGCCCACCAGCCACAGCACCAGCATGGCGGCGGCGAGCAGCCCGTAGATGATGGAGAACGTCGTCTTCTGCGGGATGCCGCTGATGCCGAGCGCGCCGCCGAGGAAGTCGGCGTTCAGGTAGACGCCGCGCAGCACCTCGCCGAGGCCGATGGTGGCGATGGCGAGATACACGCCGGAAAGCCTGAGCGTCGGCGTGCCGATGATGAGCGCGAACACCACCGGGGCGGCGCAGGAAAGCGGCAGCACGAGGGCGAACGGCAGGCCGAGGCGCATGGTGAGGAAGGTGGAGAAGTAGGCGCCGAGCCCCATGAAGGCGGCCTGCCCGAGGGAAAGCTGCCCCACCGCCAGCACCACGTACATGGAAAGCCCGAGCAGGCCGTTGATGCCGAGCGAGTAGATCAGGTTCTGGTAGGTCCAGAGGAAGTCGGAAAGCCAGGCCTGCATGGCTTCAGGCCCGTCGCACGCGCGGCCGGCCGAACAGCCCGGCCGGGCGGGTCCACAACACCAGCACCAGGATGGCGAACGCCACCACCTCCTTCATGCCGGAACTGAAATACCCCGCGGTCAGCACCTCGATGACGCCGAGGGCGACGCCGGCGATGACGGCGCCGCGGATGTCGCCCAGACCGCCCACGATGACGACGACGAAGCCGCGCAGCATCATCTCCTCGCCCATGTAGGTGTCGATGGCGTTGAAGTTGAGGCCGATCAGCACGCCGCCGGCGCCGGCGAGGCAGCCGGAAATGAAGGAAACCGTGGCGGCGGTCCGGCCGGTGGCGATGCCGCACAGGCCGGCGGCGTCCGGGCTTTCCGCCAGCGCGCGGATGGCGAGCCCCAGCCTTGTCGCGTGCAGCAGCCAGAACAGCGCCGCCACCAGCACGGCCGCCGCGGCGACGATCAGCAGCTGCGGGGTGGTCACGCGCACCGAGGCGAAATGGATCACCGCGCCGCTCACCACGCCGGGCGGCAGGCGGCGGACATCGGGGCCGAGAATGGCGGTGGCCGCCGAATAGAGCGCGAGCACGCCGCCCAGCGTCACCATCAGGCTCGCCAGTTCCGGCGCCTTGCGGGCGCGCAGCCGCGCCAGCAGCAGCCAGTCGAGCACGGTGGCGATCGCGCCGGCGGCGGCGGCGGCGAAGGGCAGGGCGAGCCAGATGGACATGCCGAGGTCGTGGCAGAGAAACAGCGCCACGAAGGCGCCGGCGGAGAAATAGAAGCCGTAGGCAAGATTGATCACCCCGAGCACGCCGAACATCAGCGTGAAACCGAGGGCGAACAGCGCGTAGGTGGCGCCGAGCAGGACGCCGTTGACAAGTTGCTGGGCGAGCATCGAAGCGGTCCGAGGCGGAGCGTGGTGGCGTGGCATAACCCACCGCCGCCCCGGGAGAAAGAGCGGATCGCCGCCGGCCGGCGCTCAGGGCATGCCGGTGGAGATCCAGGGCACCGCGGCGACGATCAGAAGCCCCACGGCGACGGCGCCCAGATAGGGCCAGATGCGGCGCATGCCGGCGTCGGGGTGTACCCGGCTGATAGTGCAGGAGGCGTAGTACATCAGCCCGAAGGGCGGCGCGAACAGGCCGAGCCCCATGGCGAGCATCGCCACCATGGCGTAGTGGACCTGGTCGATGCCCAGCTGCTGCGCCACCGGGAACAGCAGCGGCGCGAACAGCACCATTGAGGGCAGTCCCTCCAGTACGCTGCCGAGGACGGCGAAGGCGACGATGGAGATGGCCATGAAGCCCCAGCGCCCGCCGGGGGCGTGCGCCATCGCCTGCGTCATCGCCGACGAGAAGCCCGACTGCGTGAGCGACCACGCCATGCCGGTGGCGACGCCGATGATGAGCAGGATCGCCCCCGAAAGCGCCGCCGTCTGTGTGAGAATGGGGTAGATGCGCCGCCAGTCGAAGCGGCGGTAGACGAACAGGCCCATCAGCAGCGTGTAGAGGATGCCGATGGTGGAAACCTCGGTCGCCGTGGTCACGCCGTCGATCACGGCGGTGCGGATGACGAAGGGCAGGATCAGGCCGGGCAGGGCGACGACGAGCGTGCGGAGGATGGTGCCGATGGAGGCGCGCGGGGTGTTCCCGGCCTCCGGCTTCGCCCGCCAGCGCGCCACCACGCCGAGGACGATGGCAAGCACCACGCCCGGCAGCAGGCCGCCCCGGAACAGCGCGGCGATGGAGACGGTGGTGATGGAGCCGATGGTGATCAGCACGAGAGAGGGTGGAATCGTCTCGCTCATCGCCCCGGTGGCGGCGAGCAGCGACACCAGCTCGCCGTCCTCGGCGCCGCGCCGCCGCATCTCGGGGAACAGCACCGGCGCCACGGCGGCGAGATCGGCCGCCTTCGAGCCGGAGATGCCGGAAACCAGCAGCACCGCGCCGATCAGCGCGTAGGAAAGCCCGCCGCGCACGTGGCCGAGCAGGGCGGCGAGGAAATCGACCATGGCGCGCGCCATGCCGGTCATCTCGATCAGTTGCCCGAGCAATACGAACATCGGCACGGCGAGCAGGATCAGCGAACTCATCCCCTCGTCCATGCGGCCGAGGATGATGATGAGCGGATTGGACGTCACGGTGAGCAGGTAGGCCACGGTCGAAAGCCCGAAGGCGAAGGCGATCGGCACGGAGGAGAGCACGCCCGTGCCAAGGACGAGGACGAAGAAGATCAGCAGGTTCCAGTTGCCCATCGCCGCCAGCGCCGGGTGCAGCGCATAGGCCGCCGCCGCCAGCGCGGCGAACCCGCCCGCCACTTCCAGGATGTGGCGGAGCCGGTGGCCGCGCAGCCGCAGCAGGCAGTCGATCAGCATCAGGCTGAAGCTCACCGGGATCGCCCCGGCGCGCACCGCGTCGGGCAGGCCGAGGGCGGGGGTCTCCACGATCCACTGGCCGATGCCGTAGTTGATCGCCGGCCCCAGGATCAGCCCGAGGAAGCAGGCCGGGCCGAGCACGGCGACCACGGCGGCGCGCGGCCGCACCGCCGCCGGCAGCAGGCTTACGACGGTGGTGAGCCGCATATGCTCGCCGCGCTGCAGCGCGATGACGCCGCCAAGAAGCGCGAGCCAGAGGAAGACGATGGAGGCAAGCTCGTCCGACCACACCAGCGGCGCGTTCAGCACGTAGCGCCAGATCACCCCGGCGGAGAGGATGCCCACCTCGGCGAGCACGCCGAGGCAGGCCGCCACCTCCACCGCACGCCGCAGCAGCCGCTCCGGCGCCCAGTCGCCGGCTGCCGCCGCCGCGGCGTCGATCCCTCCGGCCGTGGACATCAGGCGAGGTGCCCGACCACGTCCTCCAGCAGCTTCCACTGCTCGGCGCCGAACTTCTGCTTCCACTGCCCGTAGTAGGGGCTTTTCAGCAGGGCGGCGTGGAAGGGCCCAGCCTGGGTGTCGTTGAAGATCATGCCCTTGTCCATCAGCTCCTTCTTCAGGCTGATGCTGAGACTGGCGATGTCCGCCCGCTCGCCCGTGCCGCCCTCGTCGAAGGCGGCGGTGACGATCTCCTGGAACTTCTTCGGCATCTGCCCGAAGCGCGCCTTGTTGGCCACGATCAGGTAGGCGTCCCACGAGTGGTTGGTCATCGAGCAGTATTTCTGCACCTCGTAGAGCTTGGCGGTGGCGATGATCGGCAGCGCGTTCTCCTCGCCGTCCACCAGGTGCGTCTGCAGCGCCGAATACAGCTCGTTGAAGTTCACCGGAGTGGGGGAAGCGCCGAGCGCGGTGAAAAGGGAGGTCAGCATCGGCGCCGGCGGCACGCGGATCTTGAAGCCGTGCAGGCTCTCGGGCGTGGTGATGGGGTGGGTGGCCGAGGTGATCTGCCGGAAGCCGTTGTCCCAGCTGCGGCCGATCTGCAGCAGGCCCACGCGCTCGATGCGCCCACCGATGAAGGCGCCGAGCTTGCCGTCCATCGCCTTCCACACCTGGCCGTAGTCGGAGAAGACGAAGCCGAGGTTCAGCATGGCGCAGGCCGGCACCAGCGTGGTCAGCACGTCGGAGCCCATGTTGATGAAATCGACACCGCCGTTGCGCAACTGCGTGATGAGATCGGGGTCGGCGCCAAGCTGAGCGTTCGGGAACAGCTTGATCTCGACGGCGCCCGAGGTCTCCTTGGCGATCTTGGCGATCGCCGCCCTGGCGCGCACGTTCACCGGATGGTTGGGTTCCTGCCCGTCGCCCATCTTCAGGCTGAACTGCGCCGCGTTCGCGGGCCGGCGCAGAACGGCCACCAGCGGCAGGGCCGCCCCGGCGACGAGAGCCGAGCGGCGAGTAAGCCGCGACCGGCGGGCCGCGGCGGACAGCAGGCGCAATACGGGCGATGTCTTCATGATGTTCCTCCCTCCGGACAGTTCGCCTGTCGCGGGCTGGATCTTCTGCTACCGCATCGCGGCGTTGCATGCAAGCATTCTGTGTGCAGAATGCATGTCTGTTCGCGCACGCAAAAAAACCCAGCGGCGCGGCCACGCCACCGGGTTTCCCAGCCGGATCGGAGGGCGCCTACGGCGCGATGCGGAACTGCCCGCCTTCCATCTGCAGCACCACCACCCCCTTGGCCGAGGCGGGATCGCGGTGCGGCGTGAAGGTGAACGGCCCCATCACCCCGGTGAAGTCGGTCTTCAGCAGCGCGTCGCGCACCTTGGTCGGATCGGGCGCGCCGGCGCGGTCGATGGCGGCGGCCAGGATCTTCAGCGTGTCGAACGCCTGCGCCGCGAACTGGTCGGGATCGCGGTCGTATTTCTTGCGGAAGGCGGCGATGAACACGTCGTTGAGCGGGTCGTTCTTGCCGATGAACCACGGGCTGCCGACGATCAAGCCATCGGCCGCCTTGCCGGCGATCTGCCCGAGCTTTGGCGAGTTGGCGCCGTTGCCGCCGAGGAACATCGTCTTGCTGTCGAAGCCGAGCGCGCGCGCCTGCAACATCACCCCGGCGGTGGGTTCCACCAGGGCGGTGACGGCGACGGCGTCGGGCTTCAGCGCCTTCACCTTGGTGAGCTGCGCGGAGAAATCGGTGTCGTGGGTGCCGAACGCCTCCGAGTCGAGAATCTTCAGCCCCGCCTTCTTCGCCGCCGCCAGCATCACGTCGTAGCTCGACTTCGCGAACACGTCGTCGTTGGCGTAGAGGAAGGCGATGGTCTTCACCCCATGGTCCATGGCGTAGCGCAGCGTCGCCGGCACCACGTCGGCCTCGGGCAGGGAGGTGCGGAACACGTAGGGGCCGATGTCGGTGATGCCGACGGCGGTGGTGGAGGTGCCGATGATCGGGATCTTGCGCGCGTTGGTCACCGGCCCCACGGCGAACATCTCGGTGGAAAGCGTCGGCCCGATGATGGAAATCACGTTGTCGCGGCCGATCAGTTCGCGCGCGGCGTTGATCGCCTGGTTCTTGTCGCCGGCCGAATCGAGCACCGTCAGCTTCAGCTTGCGCCCGCCCAGCACGCCCTTCGCGTTGACGTCGCCGAGCGCGAGTTCCAGGCCGGCGCGGATGGCGATGCCGTAGGCGGCGGCGGGTCCGCTCAGAATCTCGATAGCGCCGATGGGGATGTCCGCTCCGGCGGCGCGGGCCTGTCCGGCGAGGAAGGGTGCCGCCACTCCGGCAGCAAGGAAATTTCTGCGAAGCATCGCCCCCGGTTCTCCTTTTCAGCGTTGCGGGGCATCTTTCATACAGAAGCTTGCGCATTCTGCCAAATGCGGCACCCGGTCAGCCGATGCGGCGCACCGGAATGCTCGCCGCCATCGCCGCGCCGAGGGCGGAGAAGCAGGCGATACAGAGAAACGCCGCGCGGAAGGCGTGCGCGATCTCGCCCTCCACCACCGCCGCGCGCGCCTTCGGCAGTGCTGCCAGTGCCGCCGGCCCCTCCTCGATGATGGCGCCGAACAGATGCGCGGCGGCCGGGTCGGTGGCGGCGAGCGTCGCGAACAGCACTGCGCCGGTGATCGCCGTGCCCATCGCCGCTCCCACCGAGCGGGAGAACTGCACCGACGCGGCGGCGGCGCCCAGCTGTTTCGGCCCGGCCACGTATTGCACCGTGGTCTGCACCACCGGCATCGCCGTGCCGGAGAACACGGCGATGGCGCCGTACAGGAACGGCAACTGCCCGAGCGAAAGCTGCGGCGAGAGCAGGGCGAGCGCCACCACCAGCACGCACACCACCGGCATGCCGAAGGTGGGGAAGGCGGCGCCCCGCCCGGTGCGCGACACCATCCGTCCGGTGAGCATCGATCCCACGGCGATCAGCATGGTCAGCGGCAGCAGCATCACGCCCGTCAGGCTTGGCTCGGCGCCGCGCGCCACTTGCAGGTAGATGGGCAGGAAGGTGATGAGGGACACCAGATGCGCGCCGAGGCAGGCGGCCAGCGCGTTGCTGCGCCAGATCCCGCCCTGCGCCAGCAGCTTCATCGGCAGCAGCGGCAGCGGCGAGCGCCGCTCGTGGCGAAGCAGCAGCGCGAGGCTCGCCGCCGCCACCGTCCCCAGTGCCAGCGCCGCCGGCAGCGCCGAGATCCGGAAGCGCTGCGCCTGCTCCAGCGCCAGCAGCATCGGCGCGATGAAGCCGGCGAACAGCGCCACACCGAGGAAGTCGAAGTGCAGCCGCCCGCTCACCGGCGCGGCCGGCGGGCGCTCGGGCAGCCGCGTAGTGATGGCGAGCGCCGCCGCGCCCAGCGGCAGGTTCACCAGGAAGATCGACGGCCAGCCGTAGTGCTGCGTCAGCCACCCGCCCGCCACCGGCCCGAAGGTGGAGGAGCAGACGAACACGGTGGCGAGGTAGCCCTGGTAGCGCCCGCGCTCCCTCGGCGGCACCGATTCCCCCACCAGCGCCTGCGACAGCGTCATCAGCCCGCCGCCGCCCAGCCCCTGCAGCAGCCGCGCCCCCACCAGCGCCAGCACCGAGGGCGCCAGTGCGCACAGCCCGGAAGCGGTGACGAAGATCGCCAGCGCCACGAACATCAGCCGCCTTCGCCCGATCAGGTCGCCGAGCCGGCCGTACACCGGCGCGGCGATGGTCGCCGCCACCAGGTACGAAACCACCACCCAGGAAACCCGCTCCACGTCGCCGAGATCCGCGGCGATCGCCGGCAGCGCGGTCGCCACGATGGTCTGGTCGATGGCGGCCAGGAACATCGGCAGCATGATGGAGGGGAACACGGCGAAGAACAGCGCCCGCGAGGGCGGCGCCGCGCCCCGTTCCGAGGCGGAGGAGAGGTCGGACATGATGAATCACCGCCCCTGTGGGCGCGCGGAAGTGCACTTTTCCCGGCGAAGGAACCGCCGGCGCGCCGATCCTAGGCTCCCGGCGCGGAAGGGGTAAAGCCCCGGCTCAGCCCGCCGCGTCGCGGCCCATGGCCAGGAACTTCTCCCAGCGCCGCGCGCGCAGCACCGCCGGTTCGAGGCCGAGCAGCGGGGTCAGCGCCGCCTCCACCGCCTCGCTCACCGCCGCCATGGCCGCCTGCGGGTCGCGGTGGGCGCCGCCCAGCGGCTCCGGCACCACCATGTCGATCAGCTTCAGGCGCTTCAGGTCGTCGGCGGTCAGCTTCAGCGCCTCGGCGGCCACCGGTGCCTGCGTCGCGTCCTTCCACAGGATCGCCGCGCAGCCTTCGGGCGAGATCACCGAATACACGGCGTGCTCCATCATCAGCACCGCGTCGCCGGAGGCCAGCGCGATCGCCCCGCCCGAGCCGCCTTCGCCCACGATCACCGCCACCACCGGCACCGGCGCGTCGAGGCACGCCTCGATGGAGCGCGCGATCGCCTCCGCCTGCCCGCGCGCCTCCGCCTCCACGCCGGGGAATGCGCCCGAGGTATCGACGAAGGTGATCACCGGCAGCTTGAACCTTCCGGCCATCTCCATCAGCCGTCGCGCCTTGCGGTAGCCCTCGGGCTTCGCCATGCCGAAGTTGTGCGCGACCCGGCTTTCCGTATCGACGCCCTTCTCGGTGCCCAGCACCATCACCGAGCGGCCCTTGAACCGCCCCAGCCCGCTCAAAATCGCCGCGTCCTCGGCGAAGGCCCGGTCGCCGGCCAGCGGCGTCCAGTCCGAGATCAGCGCGCGGATGTAGTCGTTCGCCTTCGGCCGCTCCGGGTGGCGCGCCACCTGCGTCTTCTGCCACGCCGACAGCTTGGCGTACGTCGCCCTGAGCTGGCGGTCGGCCTTCTCGGTGAGACGGGCGACCTCCTCGGCGATGTTGAGATCCTCGCTCTCCGACATCTTGCGGAGTTCGTCGATCTTGCTCTCGAGCTCGGCGATGGGCTTTTCGAAGTCCAGGAAATACCGCATGGGGAAGCCCTTTAGCACCCGCCGCGGCGGCGGTCAGCCCCCGCGTGCGCCGTCGCCAGCGGATGGTGCGCCTCCACCAGCCGCTGCAGCCTCTCCTCCAGCACGTGGGTATAGATCTGCGTCGTGGCGATGTCGGCGTGGCCGAGCAGCAGTTGCAGGCTGCGCAAATCCGCCCCGCGCGCCAGCATGTGGCTGGCGAAGCTGTGCCGGAGCACGTGCGGCGAGACGCGGGCCGGCAAAATCCCCGCATCGAGCGCCACCGCCTTCAGCGCCAGCGCGAATCCCTGCCGCGTCATCGGCTGCGCCTCTCCGCGCCCCGGAAACAGCCAGCGGCCCGGTGCGCGCGTCTTCACCAGCACGGCCGCCGCCTCCCGCGCCGCCGCCGAAAGCGGCAGCAGCCGCTCGCGCCCGCCCTTGCCCCGCACCAGCAGCACCTCGGCACCCGAGGCGAGCGCGTTCCTCGGCAGCGCCAGAAGCTCGGAAACGCGCAGCCCCGTGGCGTAGAGAATCTCCAGCGCCGCCACCATCGTCGGCGCCTGCGCCTCGGGCCTTGCCCTGGCGGCGGCGAGCAGCGCGTCCACCTCGGCCTCGGAGAGATATTTCGGCAGCGACCGCCCGATCTTCGGCGCGTCCAGCGCTCCCGTCGGGTCGTCCGCCCGCACCCGCTCGCGCAGCAGGAACCGGTAGAAGCGCCGCAGCGCCGTCAGCCTCCGCGCCGCCGTGCGCGCCGAAAGCCCGGCGGCGGCCAGCGAGGCGAAATACTTCCGGCACGTCGCCGTGCCCGCCGAGGCCAGGCCCTCGCCCCTGCCGGCGGCGAACCGCGCGAAATCCTCGAGGTCGGAGCGATAGGCCGTCAGCGTGTTGCGGGCGGCGTTCCGCTCCGCCAGCAGCATCTCCAGGAAGGCTTCGAGATGCCGCTCCACGGCGCGCCGCTAGTGTGCCGGGGCCGGAGCCGGTGCCGGGGCGGGCGCGGCGATGCGGCTGCTCGGCACCGCCACCGTCATTTCCGTCTGGCGCGCCGGCGGCGGGAACAGCCCCAGCGCGAAGAAGCCGCCGATGCCGGCGACGATCAGCAGCAGAACGAGGAACAGCAGGAACTTGCGCATGCACCCTGGCCTTGGCGTCGCCGGCACTGTGTTCCGGCCGGTGCTGTGCTAGCCTCCGCGCCCCAGCCACGCAACCTCGGGAACGGTAACCGTTGCGACAGTCCGATCACATCGCCTCCGCCGGGCCCCGCCGCCTCGCGCTTTCCCTCGCCTCCGCCGGCTACGAGATCGTGGTGGGCGCGCGCCTGCTTGCCTCCGCCGGCGCGCTACTCGAAGGCGTGCTGCCGCAGAAGCGCGTGGTGGTGGTGAGCGACGCCACCGTGGCCGCGCTGCATCTCCCCGCGCTGCTCGAAGGCCTCGCGGCGGCCGGCGTGGCCGCCGAAAGCATCATCGTTCCCCCTGGCGAGGCCTCGAAAAGCCTGGAAAGCTACGGGGGCCTGGTTTCCCGCCTGCTCGCGCTCGGCGTGGAGCGGCAGACCGCCATCGTCGCGCTGGGCGGCGGCGTGGTGGGCGATCTCGCCGGCTTCGCCGCCGCCACCACGCTGCGCGGCCTTCCCTTCGTGCAGGTGCCCACCACGCTTCTGGCCCAGGTCGATTCCTCGGTCGGCGGCAAGACCGGCATCAACGCCTCCCAGGGCAAGAACCTCATCGGCGCCTTCCACCAGCCGCGCATGGTGCTGGCCGACACCGCCACGCTTGCCACCCTGCCGGCGCGCGAACTCCGGGCCGGCTACGCCGAGGCGGTGAAGACGGCGCTGATCGGCGACGCGGAGTTTTTTGCCTGGTGCGAGCGCTTCGGCACGGACGTTCTGGCGGGAGACGCGGGCGCCCAGGCCGAGGCGGTCTTGCGCGCCTGCGCCTTCAAGGCGCGCGTGGTGGGCGAGGACGAGCGCGAGGAGAACGCCGCCGGCGGCCGCGCGCTGCTCAACCTCGGCCACACCTTCGGCCACGCGCTGGAGGCCGAGATCGGCTTCGGCACCATTTTGCACGGGGAGGCGGTGGCGCTGGGCACCGATCTCGCCTTCGCCCTTTCCGCGCGTCTCGGCCTCTGCGCCGAGGCTGATCACCAGCGCGTACGTGCCCACTTCCGCGCCACCGGGCTGATGGCGGAACTCGCGGAACTGAACCGCCGGCTTTCCGCCGCCCGCCTGCTTTCCCACATGCGCGCGGACAAGAAGCGCCGCGACGGCAAACTGGTCTTTGTCCTCGCCCGCGGCATCGGCAAGGCGTGCATGCGCGACGACGTTCCCGAAGATTCCGTCCTTTCCCTCCTCCGTGCCTCCGGGTGCGGGGAGTAGGGGAGGGCGCGGGTCGCACTATGATGGACGACTGCCGCGCGGACGCTGCGTCGGTCCCGGCGGATGCGCCGAAGCGCGAAGCCCTGATTCGAAAGGCCTTCCGGCTCGAGCGGCTCACCGTCGGATGGATGGCTATAGAGGCGGTTGTCGCGATCGCCGCGGCATACGTGGCGCACAGCCTCTTGCTGATGGCGTTCGGTATCGACAGCCTGATCGAGCTGGCATCGGCTTGCGTGCTGATTTGGCGTCTGTCGGTGGAGTTGCGGCACGGTGAACGCTTCTCGGAAGCCGCCGAGCATCGCGCGAGCCGGATTTCGGGTGCGCTGCTCTTTGCGCTCGCACTCTACGTGGTTGTTGCCGCCGCCTGGGGCCTGACGGTTCGGCGGGGAGCGGAATTTTCCATGCCCGGCCTCCTGCTGACCGTTGCGGCAATTCCGATCATGTACGGCCTGTCGCGACGGAAGCTGGCCCTGGCCCGGCAACTCGGAAGCCAGGCACTGCGGGCCGACGCCGTTGAAAGCATCGCCTGCGGCTGGCTGTCGTTCGTCGTCGTAATCGGCCTGGTTCTCCAATTCCTGCTCGGGGCGTGGTGGGTGGATTCCGTCGCCTCGCTCGCCATCGTGTATTTCCTGATCAAGGAAGGGCGGGAAGCCTGGAGTTCGGAAAGCTGTTGCGACTGATTTCCATGCGGTGTGACTGATCGATCGGGACCGCTTGCCACCTGGATGTTCACTCCGGGCATCTCATCGCGCGGATCAGGCAACCGGTAGAGCGCGCCGCTCCCGCACGGCTCATGCCCGCCGGCCGCCTGCTCGCCCACATGCGCGCGAGCAAGAAGCGCCGCGACGGCAGGCTGGTGTTCATCCTGGCCCAGGGCATCGGGCGCGCCTGCATCCGCGATGACGTGCCCGAGGACGCCGTCCTCTCCCTCCTCCGCACCGCCGGCTGCGGAGAGTAGAGGGAGGAAGGGAGGGAGGGATCCGCCGCGCCGTGGCAGTCAGTGCGAAATTCGGATGAGTCCGTCTGAAAGAGAACCTCAACACCGCGGGCAGGTGACAGCTTCGCGCCATATTCGCTGTCCTCGAGCCGAACTGCCCGGCCGAAGTCAGTTCTCCGTCTCGATTGCCTCTGTAGGCCGGCACCGCCGTCGATCAGCAGGAAGTCCGGCGTCCTGAGGCCACGGCTGAGAGACCGTTTGAGAATGGTTGTGGCGGCTCGGCACGGCATGATTCAAGCTCGGGATGTGGACCCGAGAGAGCCGTGGCCGGATGGCCGAGATTACTCGCAAGACAAGGCGTTATCCGTCTGACCTGACCGACGAGGAGTGGGTTCGGCTGGAACCGCTGATGCCCAAGCCAGCTCGGCGAGGCCGCAAGGCAGCCGTGGACTTGCGCGAGATGGTGAATGCGATCCGCTACATGGCGCGCAGCGCCGGTGGCTGGCGCATGCTACCGATCCACTTTGGCCCGTGGCAGACGGTGTATTGGTGGTTCCGCCGCTTCGTTCGCCGGTTGCTGTTCCGCACCATCCACGACGTGGCGTTGATGATCGACCGGGAGCACACAGGACGCGAGGGGAGAGGTGGCCGGGCAAATTCGGACAGGTCGATAAGTGGAAAATCTGTCTGACCGCGGCCAGGATGGCGCGGATGGGGAGAGACCATGACGAGACGAGCACGACGGACGCACAGTCCGGCCTTCAAG
>JAJXZO010000032.1 GCA_021780035.1 Pseudomonadota bacterium | reverse complement strand
CTCGCCATGGCGGCGGCGGTGCGGGCAAACTCGGGAGCGGCGATTTCCACCGGGAAGGTGCCGAGGCGGATGCGCCGCCCGGCGTAGAGCAGCGCGTTCATCGGCCCGCGCATCGCCCCCGCGAACGTCTGCGCGGCGGCGGCGAAGTTCGCCAGGTCGGCGTCGGTCTGGAAGCCGATGAGATCGGCCGAAAGCAGGTCGCGCACCAGTTCCGCCACTTCCGGCGCCACGCCGAGCACGTCGGGCGCGCAGAAGGGGATGTGCAGGAAGAAGCCGATGGGGTTGCGCACGCCGCGGGCGCGCAGCGCCGAGGCGAGCGGCAGCAGGTGGTAGTCGTGGATCCAGATCAGGTCGTCGGAGCGCAGCAGCGGCTCGAGCCCGGCGGCGAAGCGCTTGTTGACCTCGCGGTAGGCCTCGGCGTCGCGCCGGTCGTAGTGCAGCAGTTCCGGCATGGTGTGCAGAAGCGGCCACAGCACGCCATTGGAGAAGCCGTTGTAGTAGCGCTCGTGCTCGTCGCGGCTGAGGTCGATGGTGGCGTAGTCTACGGCGCCGTGGCGGACGAGCCGCACGCCGGCTCCCGGTTCTCCGGAGGTGACCTGGCCGCTCCAGCCGAACCACAGTCCGCCGTGCTTTTCCATCAGCCCGTCGAGGGCGACGGCGAGCCCGCCCGCCTGCGCACCCGCAGCGGGATCGGGCACCCGGTTCGAGACGATGACGAGGCGGTTCATGCGACCTCCGACCACGCACCCGGTTCGGCTGCGCCGGAACGCGCGCCATCCTTGGTTCGCTCAACAGCCGGGTCCGTGAAGGAGCGTTCGCCGGCCACGAAGGCTCTGACGCCGGAAGGCAGACGCCCGGCACAACCGCCGAAGCGCGCGCCCGCACCCGGCGCCCAAAGCGGGCGAACAGCACTACGAACATCAGGAAGCTGCACGGGAAACTCCTCAGATGACTGTCGCCCGGAGATGGCGGCATACTTCCCGCCACTCCAAGGCAAGATTACGGCAAAGAATCTTCTTCCGTGTGGCAAACGCGGCCACACCGACGGACCTGCCCCGACGGCGGAAACCCGCCGCCCGCGCGGCAAACACTCAACGCGACGCTGGCCGGCGAAATAGCCGGCCGCCCGATGCCCCCTCCGGGCTTCCTCCGCCCCGGGAAGCTACTTTCGCCCGGACACCATGCGGCCCGGAACGCAAGGCATTGCCGCCGGTCTTGGTCCGGCGGCAATGGCAAAGCTCGTTCCCTTCACCACGACGCAAGTCGGCCAGAAAGTCGTCGTGAACAAATTACCATACAGGCAGCGCAATGCCGCCCGCAACCTATTTCCGATTGAAGTCTTTTCAGTGCCTGATTACGCCGTTATCACGGCTTTGCTATCGATCGCATTCCGGTGATTGCGTGTTCACACGGCGCGCACGGAGAAGCACGCAACTCCCAGATCGAAGCTGCCATTTTCGTCGATGGCGAAGCGCCGCCGCACGCTCTCCGACGTGGCCTGTTGCAGCGCCCTTATGCCCTCCATCCGCGCCGCGGGCGTGCGCGTGCGCCGGCACCAGGAGACGAATTCCATGCGCAGCGGCCATTCCGTTATTGCATCGATAGCGAACGACGCGCCGCGCAAGGCCGCCAGCCATTCGACCATCGTGTAGTCGCGGCCGTGCGAGGCGTCGCGCAGCAGTTCCACCGCCTGCAGGTGGCTGTCCGCTTCCGGCTCGGCCGGCGCGACGACGTCGATGAAGACTCCGCGCGCGCCCGTGCGCGCCACCCTGCGCGCCTCCGCCAGACCGGCGCGCAGGTTCTGCCAGTGGTGGGCGCTGAAGCGCGACAGCACGGCATCGAAGCAGGCCGTGGCGAAGGGCAGGCGCTCGGCGGCCGCCCCGGCCACGCGGATGGCGGCGAGGCTCCGCACCCGCGCCGTCTGCCGCACCGCTTGCAGCATCGCCTCGGTGGGGTCGCAGGCCACCACCATGCCGGCGGTGGGCGCCACCCGGTAGCTGACGTGGCCGCCGCCGCAGCCGAGGTCGAGCACACGCTCCGCCGGGCGCTCCCGGAAGTCCCGGGCAACCCGTTCAAGGTCGGCGCCTTCGGCGTGCACCGCGCTCGCCACGTAGTCGGCCGCGCGCGGCCCGTAGTGGCCGGCGACGAATTGCCGCTGCGAATCCTCCATGCGCCCTGTTCCCCTCTTCGTGTCCGACGTTATCATAGCCGCGGCCGCTCCCCTTTCCGCAAGGATCGTCTGCATGCACGCCCCGAATCCGTCCCCCGTCCAGGACGAGCGCATCGCCGCCGTGACGCTCGCTTCCATCGCCCTGCCGCTGGCACGCCCCGTCAGCGACGCCAAAGTGGCCACCGGCAGGCAGAAGCCGCTCGCCGAGGTCGCGGTGCTCGCCGCCACGGTGGAGACCGCCACGGGCATGAGCGGCTTCGGCTACTCCTACTGCCTGCGCGCGGGCGCCCCCGCCCAATATGCGCACGCGCTCGAGCTTTCGCCGCTGCTTCTGGGCGAGACCGCCGACGATATCGGCCGGCTGTGGCAGAAGCTTTCCTGGGCCGGCGCCTCCATCGGCCGGGGCGGGCTTGCCGCGCAGGCGATCGCCGCCTTCGACGTGGCGTTGTGGGATCTGAAGGCGAAGCGCGCCGGCCTCTCGCTCTCCCGCCTGCTTGGGCGGCACCGCGACTCCGTCCGCTGCTACAACACTTCGGGCGGCTACCTGCAGGCGTCGCTGTCCGAATTGCGCGACGGCGTGGCACGTGCCCGCGAGCGGGGCATCGGCGGCATCAAGGTGAAGATCGGCCAGCCCGACGCGGCGGCAGACCTCCGCCGGCTCGCCGCCGTGCGCGAGGCGGTGGGCGACGGCTTCCCGCTGATGGCCGACGTCAACCAGCAGTGGGACAGGCCCACCGCGCTGCGGCTGGGCCGCGCGCTGGAACCGTTCGGCCTAGTGTTCCTGGAGGAGCCGCTCGCCGGCGACGACGTGGAGGGCCACGCCCTGCTGGCGAGCCGGCTTTCCACACCGATCGCCACCGGCGAGATGCTCTCCAGCGTCGCCGAGCATTTCGCGCTGCTGCAGGCCGGCGCCGCCCACTACCTGCAACCCGACGCGCCGCGTGTGGGCGGCATCACGCCGTTTTTGCGCGTCATGGCGCTCGCCGATCAGTTCGGCGTGGAGATCGCGCCCCACTTCGTCATGGAGATGCACCTCCCGCTGCTGGCGGCGTGCCCGCGCGAGCCGTGGATCGAGCACTTCGAATGGTTCGAGCCGCTGTTCGAGGAGCGCTTTCCCATCCGCGAGGGGCGCATCGGCGTGCCCGACCTCCCGGGCCTCGGCCTTACCCTCTCCGAGCGGGCGGCGGGCTGGAC
>JAJXZO010000031.1 GCA_021780035.1 Pseudomonadota bacterium | reverse complement strand
AGTTGCGCGAGCGTCACGCCGCCGTGCTGATCGCCACCGGCGTCTATCGCAGCCGCGAACTCGGCGGGCCCGGCGCCGGCCTCCGCGGCATCGTCAAGGCGCTCGACTACCTCACCGCCGCCAACCGACGCGAGCTTGGCGACACGCTGCCCGACGAGGAGGCCGAGAGGCTCGATGCCGCCGGCCGCGACGTGGTGGTGATCGGTGGCGGCGACACCGCCATGGACTGCCTGCGCACCGCCATCCGCCAGGGGGCGCGCTCCGTGCGCTGCCTCTACCGGCGCGACCGCGCCAACATGCCAGGTTCGCTACGCGAGGTGCACAATGCCGAGGAGGAGGGCGTGGAGTTCCTCTGGCTCTCCGCCCCCGAGGCGTTCCTCGGCGAGGAGGCGGTGACCGCCGTGCGCGCCGTGCGCATGCGCCTCGGCCTGCCGGACGCCTCCGGCCGGCAGAGCGTGGAGGCGGTGGAGGGCAGCCACTTCAACGTGCCGGCGACGCTGGTGATCAAGGCGCTGGGCTTCGATCCCGAGGACCTGCCGGTGGCCTTCGCCGAACCGGGCCTCGCGGTGACCCGCCGCGGCACCCTGAGGGTGGAATACCGCAGCATGATGACGGCGCTTCCCGGCGTGTTCGCCGCCGGCGACATCGTCCGCGGCGCCTCGCTGGTGGTGTGGGCGATCCGCGACGGCCGCGAGGCGGCGGCGCAGATGCACGCGTGGATCGGGGCCAACGTTCGCGCCTCCGCCACGCCTTCACTGGCCGCCGAGCCCGCCCTGGCGGCGGGAGGCGGGCAATGAGCCGGGTTCGGGGGGCCGCGCGTGCGCGGCAGCACGGAGGAGATAAGGCGATGACCGCACGCGAGCCGGCCGGCAGCTTTGTCGAGGCCTGGGAGAAGAACCGCGCCGCGCTTGCCGGCACCTACGCGCCGGAGCAGGAGCACGACGCCTGCGGCGTCGGCCTGATCGCCGCTCTCGACGGCCAGCGCCGCCGCGACGTGGTGGAGGCCGGTCTCGAGGCGCTGCGCGCCGTGTGGCACCGCGGCGCCGTCGATGCCGACGGCAAGACCGGCGACGGCGCCGGCATCCATGTTGAGATTCCGCAGGACTTCTTCGCCGACGCCGTGCGGCGGGGCGGAGATCGCGTGCGTCCCGGCCCGATCGCCGTGGGGCAGGTGTTCCTGCCGAAAACCGACCTCGGCGCGCAGGAGCGCTGCCGGCAGATCGTCGAGACCGAGATCCTGAACTTCGGCTACGCCATCTACGGCTGGCGGCAGGTGCCGATCAACGTCGAGTGCATTGGCGAGAAGGCGAACGCCACCCGCCCCGAGATCGAGCAGATCATGATCTGGGACCCGCGCGCGGAAGCGGCGGAACCCCGGACCACGGCCGGCTTCGAGCGCGACCTCTACGTCATTCGCCGGCGCATCGAGAAGCAGGCGATCGCGGCGCAGATTCCCGAACTGTACTTTTGCTCGCTGTCGTGCCGGTCCATTATCTACAAGGGGATGTTCCTGGCCGAGAACCTGGCCGATTTCTATCCCGACCTGAACGACCCGCGCTTCGTCTCGCGCTTTGCCATCTATCATCAGCGCTATTCGACCAACACCTTCCCCACTTGGCGCCTCGCCCAGCCGTTCCGCATGCTCGCCCACAACGGCGAGATCAACACGCTCTCGGGCAACGTCAACTGGATGAAGAGCCACGAGACCAGGCTCGCCAACGCCGATCTCGACGCGTGGATGGAGGACGTGAAGCCGGTCGTGCAGGCCGGAGGTTCGGATACCGCCGTGCTCGACAACGTGTTCGAGGTGCTGGTGCGCGCCGGCCGCGACGCGCCGATGGCGAAGGCGATGCTGATCCCGGCGTCCATCAGCCAGGACGCCACCATGCCGAAGTCGCACCGCGACATGTTTCTCTACTGCAACGCCGTGATGGAACCGTGGGACGGCCCGGCGGCGGTGGCCGCCACCGATGGCCGCTGGGTGATCGCCGGGCTCGACCGCAACGGGCTGAGGCCGCTGCGCTACACCATCAGTCGCCACGCCATGCTGATCGTCGGCTCCGAGACCGGCATGGTGAAGCTTGACGAGGCCGAGATCGTGACCAAGGGCCGCGTCGGCCCCGGGCAGACCATCGGCGTCGATCTCGACCGCGCCCGCTTCTACACCGACGACGAGATGAAGGACGCGCTCGCGGGACGGCATGCCTACGGCCAGTGGGCGAAGCGCATCCGCGAGATCGACCACCTGGTGAAGACCGACGCGCCGGAACCGGTGCTGTGGCAGGGTGAGGAGTTGCGCCGCCGCCAGCTTGCCGCCGGGGTGACGCAGGAGGAGCTGGAAACCATCCTGCAGCCGATGGTGGAGGACGCGCAGGAGCCGATCGGCAGCATGGGCGACGATACGCCGCTCGCGGTGCTCTCCGAGCACTACCGGGGCCTGCACCACTACCTGCGGCAGAACTTCAGCCAGGTCACCAATCCGCCGATCGACAGCCTGCGCGAGACGCGGGTGATGACGCTGAAGACCCGGCTCGGCAACCTCGGCAACGTGCTCGACGAGGACTCGAGCCAGTTCGACCTGTTGCAGCTGGAAAGCCCGGTGCTGTCCACCGCCGAGTTCGAGGCGATGCGCGACTACATGGGCGACACCGCCTGCATCGTCGATTGCACCTTCCCCGCCGCCGACGGCGAATCCGGCCTGCGCGCCGCGCTCGCGCGCGTGAGGCGCGAGGCGGAGGAGGGCGTGCGCAGCGGCTGCAAGCACGTCATCCTCACCGACGAGGCCTCCGGCCGGGGGCGGGCGGCGATGCCGATGGTGCTCGCCACCGGCGGCGTGCACACGCATCTGGTGCGCCAGTCGCTGCGGACCTTCACCTCGCTCAACGTCCGCGTCGCCGAGTGCCTGGACGTGCACGCTTTCGCCGTATTGATCGGCGTCGGCGCCACCACGGTGAACGCCTACCTCGCGCAGGAGAGCATCGCCGACCGCCACGCCCGCGGCCTGTTCGGCGAGCTTTCCCTGAAGGAGGCGGTGGGGCGCTTCAAGAAGGCGGTGGACAAAGGGCTGCTGAAGGTGATGTCGAAGATGGGCATCGCCGTCATCTCCTCCTATCGCGGCGGCTATAATTTCGAGGCGATCGGCCTGTCGCGGCAACTGGTTGCCGAGTTCTTCCCCGGCATGCCGTCGCGCATTTCCGGCATCGGTCTTTCCGGCATCGCGCAGAAGGTACTGGAGCGGCACGAGCAGGCGTGGGAAGGCCCGGTGCAGTTGCTGCCGGTGGGCGGGCTTTACAAGCTTCGCCACCGCGGCGAGCCGCACGCCTTCGACAGTCGGCTGATCCACCTGCTGCACGAGGCGGTGGCGACCGATAGCTT
>JAJXZO010000002.1 GCA_021780035.1 Pseudomonadota bacterium | reverse complement strand
GGCAGCGCGGCCGAAGGCGGCGGCCACCGCGTCGGCCTCCGCCGCGCTCGGCGCCGAGACGACGAGCGCCGCCAGATGTCCGAAGGGCGGCCAGTTCCCGGGCCGCCGCGCCTCCGCCTCCCGGGCCATGAACGTGGCGAGATCGCCCGACAGCAGCGCTGCCATCACCGGATGCGCCGGAGCGTAGGTCTGCAGCAGCACCCGCCCCGGCGCCTCGGCGCGGCCGGCGCGTCCGGCCACTTGGTGCAGCAGTTGCACCGTACGCTCGCCGGCACGCAGATCGCCGCCGGCGAGGCCGAGGTCGGCGTCGATGACGCCGACCAGGGTGAGGTGGGGAAAATGCCAGCCCTTGGCGACGATCTGCGTGCCGATGATCAGATCGACCTCGCGCGCGGCGATCGCCCGCGCCGCCTCGGCGCTCGCCGCCGGGCCGGAAAGCGTGTCGGAGGCCATCACCAGCCGCCGCGCCTCGGGGAAGGCGGTGGCAGCCTCCTCGGTGATGCGCTCGACGCCGGGGCCGACCGGCACCAGGCTGTCCGGCACGCCGCAGGCGGGACAGGCGGGCGGCAGCGGCACGGTGTGGCCGCAGTGGTGGCATTGCAGCACCCGCCGCGCCCGGTGCTCCACCAGCCAGGCCGTGCAGTTCGGGCAGGCGATGCGGTGGCCGCAGGCGCAGCACAGAGTCAGCGGCGCGTAGCCGCGGCGATTGAGGAACAGCATCGCCTGCTCGCCTGCCGCCAGCGTCCGCGCGATCGCCTCGCGCAGCGGCGGCGCCAAGAACTGTCCGCGCGCGGGCGGCGTGGCGCGCAGATCGACCAGCACCACCTCCGGCAGGCCGGCGCTGCCGTGGCGTTCGGGGAGGTGCAGGCGGTGGTAGCGGCCGCGCTCCACATTGGCGAGCGTCTCCAGGCTCGGCGTGGCGGAAACGAGCACCGTGGCGGCCCTGTCGAATCGCGCCCGCACCACCGCCATGTCGCGGGCGTGGTAGATCACCCCCTCCTCCTGCTTGAAGCCGCTCTCGTGCTCCTCGTCCACGATCACCAGCCCAAGGTCGGGGAACGGCAGGAACAGCGCCGAGCGCGCGCCGACCACCACCGGCACCTCTCCCGCCGCCACCGCCCGCGCGGTGGCGCGGCGCACCGAGGTGGAGAGGTCGGAGTGCCAGAGCGCCGGAGCGGCGCCGAAGCGGCCGACGAAACGCTCCACCCATTGCGCGGAAAGGGCGATCTCCGGCAGCAGCACCAGCGCCTGGCGGCCGGCGCGCAGGCATTCGGCCACCGCTTCCAGGTACACCTCGGTCTTGCCCGAGCCGGTCACGCCTTCGAGCAGGGTGACGGAGAAGCGGCACGCCGCCACCGCCTGCCGCAGCGCCTCCGCCGCCTCCGCCTGCCCGGGGCCGAGCGTCGGGCCGGGATGCGCGGCATCGGGCAAGGCGAACGGCGGTTCAGCGGCCAGCGGCGCCGGCTGCATGAAGCCCGCCGCCGCCATCGCCCGCAGCAGCGCGGGCGTGACCCTGGCCCGTGCCGCCAGTTCCGCCTGCCGCCATGCGCGGCCATCGCCGAGTAGGGCGAGCACGCGGCGACGCGCCTCGGTGATTCGGGTGGAAGCGGGCGGTGCGGGGGCAAGGCGCCAGCCGGCGGGAGCGGTGGTGGCGGCTGCCGGCAGCGCGCGCAGCGCCATCGCCAGCACCTCGCCCGGCGCCGCCAGCGTGTAGGCGGCGATCCAGTCCACCAGCCGGCGCAGATCCTCCCCGAGCGGCGCGGCTTCGAGCACGCGGCGGATGGGCCGCAGCCGCGCGCCGGCGATTCCTCCGCCCGGCGCGCCATCCCAGACCACGCCGGTGACCTCGCGCCCGCCGAGCGGCACCACCACTCGCGTTCCCGGAACGAGGGCAGTCGTCTCCGGCGCCGCATAGTCGAGCGGCCCGCGCAGCGGCAGGGGCAGGAGCACCGGCACCGCCTCTTGCAACGCGGCAGTGCCCCGGTTGGGATTGTGAGCGGGCATCCGATATGCTCTGCCTGATTCGGCTTCGATGCGAAAGAGTGGGAACCCCGAGGAGGGTGGAATGAAGTTCTTCATCGATACTGCGGAAATCTCGGATATCCGGGAGCTGGCGGCCTCCGGGCTGGTGGACGGCGTCACCACCAACCCATCGCTGATCGCCAAGTCCGGGCGGAAAATTCTCGACGTGATCGCGGAAATCTGCGCCGTAGTCCCCGGCCCGGTGAGCGCGGAAGTGGCCGCCACCGAATACGACCAGATGCTGCGCGAGGCGGCGGTACTGCGGAAGATCGCCGCCAATGTCGCCGTCAAGGTGCCGCTGACGCCGGACGGGCTGCGCGCCTGCAAGACGCTTTCGAGCGACGGCGCGATGGTGAACGTGACACTGTGCTTCTCGGCGGCGCAGGCGCTGCTCGCCGCCAAGGCGGGGGCGAGCTTCATCAGCCCGTTCGTCGGCCGGCTCGACGACATCGGCCAGGACGGCATGGAACTGATTGCCGACATCGTGGAGATCTACCGCAACTACCCGCACTTCAAGACCGAGGTACTAGTGGCTTCGGTGCGCAGCCCAATGCACGTCATCACCGCCGCCAAGATCGGCGCCGACGTGGCCACCGTGCCGCCTTCGGTGCTGCGCGGCCTCTACAAGCACCCGCTGACCGACAAGGGCCTCGCCGCCTTCCTCGCCGACTGGAAGGGCACCGGCCAGCACATCATCGCTCCCTGAGCGTGGGCAGCCCCGCCACGGCCCGGCAGGAGTACCTGGACTGGCTCGCCAACGAGCGGCGGGCCTCCGGGCTGACGGTGGAGGCCTATCAACGCGACATCGACGGACTGCTCGGGTTCCTCACCACCCACCTCGGCGGCGAGCCCGACCTCGCCGCCCTGGCCGCGCTCCGGCTCGCGGATTTCCGCGCCTGGCTCGCGGCACAGGCGAACGAGGGCGCGGGTGCGGCGACGCGGGCGCGCAAGCTCGCCGCGGTGCGCGGTTTCTTCCGCTTCCTCTCCCGCCGCCACGGGCTGACCAACGAGGAGGTCCGCCTCCTCGAGTCGCCGCGCGCGCACCGGCCACTGCCGCGGGCACTCACCCGCGAGCAGGCCGGGAGCGTAGCCGCCGACATCGACGTGGAGGCCGTCTCGCCGGCCAACGGCGCACGCGACGTGGCGCTGTTCACCCTGCTTTACGGCTGCGGGTTGCGCATCTCCGAGGCGCTGTCGCTCACCGTCGGCCGGGCGCCGCGGCCCGGCGGCAGCGAGGCGCTGCGCGTGTTGGGCAAGGGCGGCAAGGAGCGCATCGTCCCGGTGCTGCCGGTGGTGCGCGAGGCGATCGGCGTCTGGCTGCGCTACCACCCCGCCCCCGCGCCGGATGCCCCGCTGTTCACCGGCGCGCGCGGCGGCCCGCTCAACCCGGGGGTGGCGCAGCGCACGCTCCGCCATTTTCGGGAGCATGCGGGCCTGCCCAGACACGCGACCCCGCACGCGCTGCGGCATTCCTTCGCCACGCACCTGCTGGCCGGCGGCGCGGATCTGCGTTCGATCCAGGAGATGCTGGGGCACGCGAGCCTTTCCACCACCCAGCGCTACACCTCGGTCGATACCGCCCAGTTGCTGCAGGTGTGGCACCGGACGCATCCGCGCGGGTAGGCGCGGCCTCGTGGCGGTTCAGCCGGCGCGATGGTGCACCCACTTGTCGGGCAAGGGATTCCCTCTCCACACAAGATAGAAGATGCCCTAACTTGGAGAGACTCGGCAGAGTCGTCCAATCGGATACCTTACGTTTCCGAGCGTTGGTTTATGCGTCTAATTTGCAAAATACAGGTAGGAACGACCGTGGCGGACGAAGCGCTCGAGTCGCAGATTGTAAGCCTCGACCAGTTATTGGTGGAATCAGAAAAGCAAGGCAAGGCACTGCTGGCGCGGGTCCGGGCCTTGCGCAAAAAGACGAACGCCGGTGAGCTTGCGGCGCTGGCCGGCCTGTTCGATCCGATTCCGCGCCAGGCCGAGCAGTTTGCCCTTTCGGTCCAGACCGCGCGGGACTCGCTGCGCTACGATGCCGCCGCCGCGCTGGCGGATGGTTCGTACCTGGCCGAGTTGCAGGCCGAGGCAGCCGCCCAGGGCGTGGTGCTGATCGAGCGGGACGGGCGGCTGACCGCGTTTCCATTGCTTCTGAAACTGGAAGCGAAAATTTCGGCGGTACGGATCGGCCGCAAGCTGGAACGCGGGATTCGCCCCGGCACGCTGGTGCGGCGGTTGCGCCAGGCGCAGGCCGCCAGCCGGTTTGACGCGACCCGGTTCCTGGGGCAGGTGTTCAGCGCCTATGCCTATCTTGCCCCGATCGCCCAACCCAACTGGCGGGCCGAGCGGGTGGGCGATGGCCCGGTGGTCGCGCTCAATGACATCCACGCCTTGCTGACCCTGCATCCCGCCGCCGCCGCCGACTATTCACGCGAGGCATTCGCCTGCGATCTGCTGCGCCTGGACCGGGCGCCAGACACCCGCACCAGCACGGGCCACCGCTTCACCCTGCCGGCCTCGACCGGCAGCAAGGGGCGCAACCGTCTGACCGTCTATGACGAATACGGCGTGGAACATGTCTATGTCGGCGTCCGCTTCGCGCGCGACGCGACGGCGTTGGAGGGGGACGATGCCGATCACGCTTGACACCTGGTTCGCGCCGATCAAGCGGGAATATCTCGATACCTTCATCCCCGAAGGCGGCGGGGCGGTGCGCTTCGTCGTGGCCGATGACGCGACCCAACCGGCAGTGCGCGAACGCCTGACCGCCGCCGCCGCGAACTCCGGCTTGTCGGTGATCGGCATCGACACCGCGGCGACCCGCCTGCACATGCTGCATTTCGTTTTCTTCGCCATTGCGAAGGAGCTTGATTGGGAGGGGCTGGTCCAGACGCGACTGGAAACCCTGGTGACCGATGCCGGCTATCGCTGGCCGCAACCGGGTCGGCGAACCTCGCTAGCCGCCCTCGCGGAGCGCAACGGCATTGCCCCGCCACTTCTGCGCAGCACGTTGCAGCAGCACATCACGCGCGCGGTGTGGGAGGATGCGCTGCTGGCGCAGGATTTTCGCAAGGCCATGATCGCGCTGCTGGACGCCCAGCTCACCGACGACAACGACAGCCTGCGCGACGCCGTGCTCGACTGGCTGCGCGGCGATCTGCGCAGCCTGAAGGGCGTGCGGGAGGCGCAGATCGGCGCGCGCATCGGCCGGCACAACGCGCGGGCGATGCTGATGTCGCTGTGCCATTGGCTGCGGGGGTGCGGCTGCCGCGGCCTCGTGCTGCTGCTCGACATCCGTCGCCTGCTGCGCGAACGCCGCGAGATTTTCGAGGACGTCGCCTACACGCCGGCCGCGGTGATGGATTGCTACGAAGTGCTCCGCCAAGTCATCGACGATTGCGAACATTTCGAGGGCCTGTTGCTGGTGGCCATGGGGGACGCGCGGTTGCTCAACGACGACGTGCCGAAGCGGGCGCTGAGCCAGTACACCGCGCTGAAAATGCGTGTATGGGACGATGTTCGCCCACACGGACAGGACAACCCGCTGTCGCCGCTCGTCGTGATCGCGCCATGACCGCCCCGGATCGCCATGACGCGCGCGTGGCCATCGAGGCGCTGCGTGCCGGCGTGCCCAACCGCGCCGCCATCCGCATGCTCGGCAGCGTCGAGACGACGCTCGAGGACCGGTTCACCCGGGCGCTGGATGCCATGTGGGAACCGCGGCCGCACGCCGGCGTGGCCTTCGCGGGCGGTTTCGGCACCGGCAAGTCGCATCTGCTGGGCTATCTGCGCGAGCAGGCGTTGCGGCGCAATTTTGTCGTCAGCACGGTGACGGTGAGCAAGGAGACGCCACTCTCCCAACTCGGCCTGCTGTTCGCCGCCGCCATGCGCGGCGCGGTCGTTCCGGGTACCCCGGATGACGCGGTCACGGTCGTGCTCAGCGAGGTGCAGCGCCGCGAAGGCGCCGTGCAGGAGCTGGAGCTTTGGGCCAGCACGCCGGAGGCCGGGGTGGCGCCGGTGTTCGCCGCGGTGACGCATCTGCTCGCCCGCGACCTGCCGGCGGAGCTGATGCACGGCATCGAGGCGTTCCTGTGCGGCGCCAAACCGCCGACATCGCAGGTGCGGCTGCGCCTGGCGGCACTGGGCGCGCGCGGCATGTTCGATCTTGCCGGCGTCAATGCGGCGGCACTGCAATTGCAGCGCCCGCGCTTCATGGCGCAACTGATCCGCGCCGCCGGATTCGCGGGCTGGTGCGTGCTGATCGACGAGGTGGAGTTGATCGGCCGCTACGGCCCGATGCAGCGCGCCGGTGCCTATTTCCAACTGGCGCGCTGGCTCGGCCTGGCGCCAGAGTTTCGCGTGCCCGGCTTGCACGCCACCATCGCCATCAGCGACGATTTCGCCGACGCGGTGATCAACGCGCGGCAGGACGACGAGAAACTGCCGGAACGGATGCGCCAGAAGGGGCAGCCGCACCAGGCGGACATGGCCAGTGCAGCCATTCGCGCCATCCAGGGTGCCACCTTGCTGCGCGCGCCGGGCGACGACGACCTCAGACGGCATGCCCAAACCCTGCGCGGCTGCTATTCGGCGGCCTATGACTGGCCAGCCCCCGCCGCCGAGCTGGCCGAGCGGCATGCCAACCGCACGTTGCGGCATCATGTGCGCGGCTGGATCACCGAGTGGGACATGCTGCGCCTGCAAGGCGCCCATATCGGGGTGGACGTATCGACGATCGCGACCGACTACACCGAGAACACGGACGTCACGGCCCCGCCACCGGATGATGACGACGCCGCCTGACGCCGGGCAAGCCATGCCCTTCGGCTTGCGGTGGCGGCATCCGCTGTTTGCCTATCAACAAAACGGCATCGCCCGGCTGGTGCAGGGGTCCACTCTGCTGGCCGACGACATGGGACTCGGCAAGACCATCCAGGCCATCGGCGCGCTGCGGGTGTTGGCGGAGCAGGGCGTGCCGGCGCTGCTGGTCGCGCCAGCCGGACTGGTGCTGCAATGGCGCGCGCAGGTGCGCGACTGGGCGCCGGAGCTGCGCCCGTCCACCGTGCTCGGCGCCGCCGATGAGCGCCTGCGGGCCTGGCGACGCGGCGCAGATGTCTATCTGACCAGCTATGACAGCCTGCGGGCGGATATCCTACTGGTCGATCCCGCCGGGCCACGGCAGCGCGAGTGGGCGGTGGTGATCGCCGACGAGGCGCAGCGGCTGAAAAACGCGGATACCGAAACGGCGATCGCGATGAAGCGGCTCCACACGCGTCGCGCCTGGGCGCTGACCGGCACCCCGCTGGAGAACCGTGCCGACGACTTGGTTTCCATTCTGGATTTCGTCGCCCCGGGCCGGTTCGACCGCCGCCAGATGATGGTCGGCTTCCGCCGCCTGCTGGCGGAAATGCAGTTGCGCCGGCGCCGCACCGAGGTGCTGACCGAGCTGCCGCCGAAGACGGTGTTCACCATCGACCCCGGGCTCACGCCAACCCAGCGCGCGGCCTACGATATCGCCGAGCAAGACGGCATCGTGTGGCTACGGGAACTCGGCGCCAGGGTGCGGGTGACGCACGTTTTGGAGTTGCTGCTGCGGCTCAAGCAGATCTGCAACGCAATGCCGGAAACTGGCCAATCGGCCAAGCTGGACGATCTCGAGCGGCGAATCGGCAGCGTCGCGGCGGCGGGCGGCAAGGCGCTGGTGTTCAGCCAGTTCGTGGCAGAACCGTTCGGCGTGCGGACGATCGCCCAGCGGCTACGCCGCTTCGCACCGTTGCTGCTCACCGGCGGCCAGGACAGCGCGACACGCGGCGCCGTGCTGTCCAGGTTCGCCGACGATCCCCGCCACGCGGTGCTGGTCTTGTCGCTGCGGGCCGGCGGCGTCGGGTTGAACCTGACGGCGGCATCCGTGGTGTTTCATTTCGACCGCTGGTGGACGGCGGCCGTCGAGACGCAAGCCGAGGACCGCGCCCACCGCATCGGGCAGACGCGGCCGGTGCAGGTGTTCGCCTATGTCTGCGGCGACACGGTGGAGGAGCGCATCGCCCAGACGATCGCGCGCAAGCAGAAGCTGTTCGACATGTTCGTCGATGGCATCGAGACCGATTCGCTGGCCCGGCTGGAGCTTTCCGATCTGCTGGCGGCGGTGGGGGCTTGAATCAGCAAGCCAACCACCCGCATCTTGATGCGGGTTACGACGCTCGGTTTGAGTGGCCGCTTGCCGGATAGGTGGGATGCGAAGCGCGTCCCACCCCACGGCTTGTTGGGGGAGTTCAGCCGGCGCGGGCCTTGTCCATGATGCTGCGCATCCGGCGGATGGTGGGACCGAGGCCGGCGAACAGCGCCTCGCCGATCAGAAAATGGCCGATGTTGAGTTCCATCACCTCGGGCAGCGCCGCCACGGGCGGCGTGTTGGCGAAAGTGAGGCCGTGGCCGGCGTGGCATTCGAGGCCAAGATCAGCGGTGAGCCGGGCCGCCGCTTGCAGTCGTTCCCATTCGGCGGGGTTGCCCGCCGCGTAGGCGCCGGTATGCAGTTCCACCACCGGCGCGCCGACGGCCGCGGCCGCGCGCAACTGCGCGGGATCAGGATCGATGAACAGCGATACGCGGATGCCGCCGCCCACGAGGGCGGCGACCACGCCGCGAAGCCGCTCCCGCTGCCCCGCCACGTCGAGCCCGCCCTCGGTGGTGAGTTCCTGTCGCCGCTCCGGCACCAAGCAGCACGCGTGCGGATGGAGCGCGAGGGCAATGCGCACCAGATCGTCGGTGGCCGCCATCTCCAGGTTGAGCGGCGCGGCGATTTCCCTGCGCACCGCCTCCACGTCGGCATCGCGGATGTGACGGCGGTCTTCGCGCAGATGCATGGTGATGCCGTTCGCCCCGGCCGCCAGCACCTCGCGCGCGGCGCGCAGCGGGTCGGGGTGGTCACCGCCGCGGGCGTTGCGCAGCGTGGCGACGTGATCGATGTTCACGCCAAGGCGGATCGGCTTCATCGGTGTTCCTCCGCGCGCGTGGCCAGTTCGGCGGCGAGGTCGATCGCCGCGATCAGGCTCGAGGAATCAGCCCGCCCCTGGCCGGCGATAGCGAAGGCCGTGCCGTGGTCGGGAGAGGTGCGAATGATCGGCAGCCCCAGCGTGATGTTCACGCCGTGGTGCATGTCGAGCGTCTTCAGTGGCGTCAGCACCTGGTCGTGGTACATGCCCATCGCCACGTCGTAGCCGGCGCGCGCCTCGGGCGTGAACATCGAATCCGGGGCGAAGGGACCGCGCACGTCGAGCCCTTCGGCACGCAGGGCGGCAATCGCCGGGGCGATGATGTCGATTTCCTCCGCGCCCATGGTGCCGTCCTCGCCCGCGTGCGGGTTGAGCCCGGCCACCGCGAGGCGGGGCGCGGCGATGCCCCAGCGGTCACGGAGCGCCGCCGCGGTGACGCGGCAGACGGCGACGATGCGCTCGGTGGTGATCATCTCCAGCATGCGGCGCAGCGAGGCGTGCACGGTAATCGGCACCACCCGAAGCTCGGCGGTGGCCAGCATCATCACCGGCAGCGGCGTGCCGCACAGCGCGGCCAGGAACTCGGTATGGCCGGGATGGGCGAAGCCGGCGCCGTAGAGGGTGGATTTGTGGATCGGGTTGGTGACCACGGCCGCCGCTTCGCCCGCGAGCGCCGCCTTCGTCGCCCGCTCGATGGAGGCGATGACGGCCGGGGCGTTCGCCCGGTCGGGCACGCCCGGACGCGGCTCTGCCGCAAGTATCACTGGCAGCACCGGCAGTGCTTCAGCGAAGCACTCCGCACCCTCGGCGAGCGAGGCGACTTCCCGCAACACCACGTCGAGGCCGAGATGTGCCGCAATGCCGGCGAGGCGCGCGGGATCGTCGAGGGCGACGAACGGCCGCGCCTGGCGGCGGGTGAGCCACGCGGCGAGCGTGAGTTCGCCGCCGATGCCGGCGGGGTCGCCCATAGTGAGCGCAAGCGGGCGGGCGGTCATCGCCGTCCCTCGCTCATCCGTTGCCGATCAGCCATCCGCCCCTCCACGGCATCGTTCCTGACGAAGGAAGGAACTTGCCGCCGGGACCGGCCCGCCGCGTCGCCGTTTTGCGCATGGCTTCGATGCGCCGGCGGCGGCGGGCCTTCGTTTCCTAGGCTCCCAGCGCCTTCATCATCGTGCTGCCGAGCGCCGCCGGGCTTTCGGCGACGAACACGCCGGCCGCGCGTAGCGCTTCCATCTTCGCCGCCGCGGTGTCGCGGCCGCCGCTGATCACCGCCCCGGCGTGGCCCATGCGCCGACCGGGCGGCGCGGTGGCCCCGGCGATGAAGCCGACGGTCGGCTTCTTCGCTTTGTTCGAGGCGAGGAACTCCGCGGCATCGGCCTCGCTGCGGCCGCCGATCTCGCCGATCATCATGATCGCCTCAGTCTCGGGGTCGGCGAGGAACATCTCGAGGACGTCGACGAAGTCGGTGCCCTTCACCGGGTCGCCGCCGATGCCGATGCAGGTGGACTGGCCGAGGCCGACGGCGGTGGTCTGCGCCACCGCCTCGTAGGTAAGGGTGCCCGAGCGCGAGACAATGCCCACCTTGCCGCGGCGGTGGATGTGGCCGGGCATGATGCCGATCTTGCAGGCGTCGGGAGTGATGACGCCCGGGCAGTTGGGGCCGATCAGCCGCGAACGCGAGCCGTCGAGCGCGCGCTTCACCCGCACCATGTCGAGGATGGGTATCCCCTCGGTGATGCAGACGATGAGCGGCACCGAGGCGTCGATCGCCTCGAGGATGGCGTCGGCCGCGACGGGCGGCGGCACGTAGATAACCGAGGCATCGGCCCCGGTGGCGGCCACCGCGTCGCCCACGGTGTCGAATACCGGCAGGTTGAGGTGGGTGGAACCGCCCTTGCCCGGCGTGACGCCGCCCACGACCTTGGTACCGTAGGCGATCGCCTGCTCGGAATGGAAGGTGCCCTGGGAACCGGTGAAACCCTGCACGAGAACACGGGTGCCGGCATCGACGAGAACGGACATCAGGCGGCCTCCCGCACGGCCTTCACCACCTTCTCGGCGGCGTCGGCAAGGTTGTCGGCGGCAATGATCGGCAAGCCGGAACGCTGCATGATCTCCTTGCCCAGAGCCACGTTGGTTCCCTCCAGCCGCACCACCAGCGGCACGTTAAGCGCCATCTCGCGGGCGGCGGCCACCACGCCCTCGGCGATGACGTCGCAGCGCATGATGCCGCCGAAGATGTTGACCAGGATGCCTTCGACGTTCGGGTCGGAGAGGATGATCTTGAAGGCCGCCGTCACCCGGTCCTTGGTGGCGCTGCCGCCGACGTCAAGGAAGTTCGCCGGCTCGCCGCCGTAAAGCTTGATGATGTCCATGGTGGACATGGCGAGCCCGGCGCCGTTCACCATGCAGCCGATGTTGCCGTCGAGCGCGACGTAGCTGAGGTCGTACTTGCCGGCCTCCAGCTCCTTCGGATCCTGCTCCGCCTCGTCGCGCAGCTTCTCCACCTCGGGGTGGCGGAACAGCCCGTTGTCATCGAAGCCGAACTTGGCGTCGAGCGCCACCACCTCGCCGGAGCCGGTGACCACCAGCGGGTTGATCTCGATCAGGCTGGCGTCGAGCGCCTGGAAGGCCTGGTACATGCCGCCGACGAAACGCGCGAAGGCCGCCTGCTGCTTGCCGACCAGCTTCAGACCGAAGGCGAGCTTGCGGGCATGGAAGGCGGAGAATCCGGAGGCGGGGTCGATGGCAGCGCGGAGGATCTTCTCCGGCGTCTCGGCCGCCACTTTCTCGATCTCCATGCCGCCCTCGGTCGAGGCGACCACCACCACCCGCGCCGATTCGCGATCGACCAGCATGGAGAGATAAAGCTCGCGGGCTATGTCGCAGCCGGCCTCCACATAGACCCGCCGCACCTTGCGTCCGGCCGGGCCGGTCTGGCGGGTGACGAGCGTGTGGCCGAGCATCGCCGCCGCCGCCGCCGCCGCTTCCTCGGGCGAGCGGACGACGCGGACGCCGCCCTTGCCGTTCGGGTCGTCGGCGAAGCGCCCGGCACCGCGGCCGCCCGCGTGGATCTGCGCCTTCACCACCGCCACCGGCCCGCCGAGACGCTGCGCGACGGCCGCTGCCTCCTCGGGAGTCCAGGCGACGGCGCCCTCCGGAACCGCGACACCATATTGCCGCAGCAATTCCTTGCCCTGGTATTCGTGGATGTTCATGTCCCTACGTACCGACTTTCTTGAAACCCGCGATCTGTTCCGCCACCCCGGCGCAGGATGCGCCCAGCGCGCCCTGCCCCCGGCGTTCGGCGGCTCCTCTAACATCTTTTCCCCGCCGCTCCCAACATTCGCGTGGCGTATTTTTCATCGGCCGCTCAAGTTCAGCGGCGTTGGCACGGCGCCGTTGTTCACGATTACGTGAAATGAGGCAGCGCGAGGTAGTGCTCGCCCTGCATCTCGGCGAGCCGACTCGCGGTGCGGGCGAAGGCGGGTTCGGTATCCAGGCCGTCGAGCAGCCGATCCGGCTCGGCGGCGGCCGAGGCGACGAGTTTCACCCGATGCTCGTAGAGCGAATCGATCAGCACCACGAAACGCCGCGCGGCGTCGGCATCGAAAGCAGTGAAGCGGGGAATGGCGTCGAGCACCAGGGCGGGAAACTCCCCGGCCAGCGTCAGGTAGTCGGCCGGCCCCAGCGCCGTCTGGCAGAGTGCGGCAAAGGAGAAGCGCGCCACCCCGCCCGCCGCCTTCTCCACGGCGAGCGTGCGGCCCAGCACGGAAAGCTTCCGCGGGTGCGGCCGCGCGTGGCCGGCAAGCGTGGCGAAGGCGGCGTCGAGGACCGCTACCGCCGCCGCGTCGGCCGGCACGTGCCAGGTCGGCATGGCGTGCCAGTGCTGCCGGCGCCAGTCGCGCCCCGCCTCCATCTCCACCACCTCGAGTTGCCGCTGCAGCAGGGCGAGGAAGGGCGCCAGCGCCTCGTAGCCAGGCTGGCCGTGGAACAGCAGATGGGGAGGCGTGTTGGAGGTGGCCACCACCACGACACCGCGGGCGAACAGCGCCTCGAACAGCCGGCCGAGGATCATGGCGTCGGCGATGTCGGTGATCTGGAACTCGTCAAAGCAGAGCAGCGCCGCCTCCGCCGCCACCTTGCCGGCGAGTTCGGGAATGGGGTCGCCCCCATGCCCGGCACGGCGCCAGGCGTGCACCTTGCGGTGCGCGTCCTGCATGAAGCGGTGGAAATGCACCCGGCGCTTGCGCGGCCACGGGGCGGCGGCGAAGAACAGGTCCATCAGCATCGACTTGCCGCGCCCCACCCCGCCGACGAGGTAGAGGCCGCGCGGGCCGCCGGGCGCGCGGGCGGGGCGGCGGCGCAACAGCCGACCGAGCA
>JAJXZO010000144.1 GCA_021780035.1 Pseudomonadota bacterium | reverse complement strand
GTAGCGGTCGAGCAGGTCGGTGATTTCCAGCATCTCGGCGATGTGGTTCACCTTCTTGTCGATCTCGGCGCGCGGCACGCGGTCGCGCAGCAGGCCGAAGGCGATGTTGTCGCGCACCTTGAGCGGTGGATACAGCGCGTAGGTTTCGAACGCCATGGCAACGTTGCGGTGCGCGGGCGCCAGTTCGTTCACCAGCTTGTCGCCGACGCGGATCTTGCCTTCGGTGATCGTTTCGAGACCCGCCACCATGCGCAGCGTGGTAGTCTTGCCGCAGCCCGAGGAGCCGAGCAGCGAGATGATCTCGCCGTCCTCGATGTGCATGGTCACGTCTTCAACGGCGCGGATCGTGGTGCCGCCGTAGGTCTTGCAGACCTTGTCGAGATAGAGCGTTGCCATGGTGTCTCAGAGCCTCGCGCCGTCGTTGGTGTCGAAGAACAAGGCGTGCGCGAGATCGAAATCCGCCCACGCCTGGTGCCGCCCGCGCAATCCCTCAAGCGGCCCTCCCTGCGGACAGCTCGCGAAAACCTCGGTGCCGTCGGTGCAGCGCAGCAGCATCACCAGGCGGTTGTTGAGCGGCGTGATGGCGTCGATCGTCACCGGGATGCCCGATGTCGACTCGAGCGAGACGCCGACGTTCTCCGAGCGGATGCCGAGCATGCACTCCCGCCCGACCAGCGCCTCGTCGGTCTGCGGCAGGGCCACCATGGTGTCGGCGATGCGCATGGTCAGCCCGTGGGCGGTGCCGGCGGGGCGCACCGAAAGCAGGTTGATCGGCGGGTCGCCGAACAGCCGGGCGATGCGGGTGTTGTTCGGCGCGTCGTAGACCGCGTGCGGGCTCGCCACCTGCTGGAAGGTGCCGTCCACCAGCACGGCGATGCGGTCGCCGAGCGCCATCGCCTCCTTGTAGTCCTGGGTGACGTAGATCACCGTCGACTCGAAGCTGCGAAGAAGCCGCGGCAGTTCCAGGCGCATTTCATAGCGGATCTTCGCGTCCACGTTGCGGAGCGGGTCGTCGAGGAGCAGCACGGCGGGCCGCCCGACCAGGCTGCGCCCCAGCGCGGTGCGCTGCTTCTGCCCCTGCGATAGCGCCCGTGGCAGGTGGTCGATGACGTGGTCGATGCGCAGCAGCCGTGCCGTGTCGTGCACACGCTTCTGCACCTCGTCCTCGGGCACGTTCCGCGAGCGCAGCGGGCTCGCGATGTTCTCGAAGGCGGTCATGTGCGGATAGAGGGCGTAGTTCTGGAACGCCATGCCGATATCGCGGTATTCCGGGTTGACGCCGAGCAGGGACTGCCCGTCGAGGCGGACGTCGCCGGCGTCCGCCTGCAGCATGCCGGCGATGAGCCGCAGCAACACCGTCTTGCCGCTGCCGGACTGGCCGAACACGACGAGGAACTCGCCCTTCTCGACCGCGACCGAAAGGTCGCGGATGATCGCGTGGCCCTTGAATGCCTTGTTCAGGCCGGTGATCTCGAGAAATGCCATCGGTATCTCCCTCAGCCCTTGATGGCGCCGAGGCTCAGGCCCTCGACGAGATAGCGCTGGGTGAACAGCGCAAGAATGAGCGTGGGCACGATGGAGAGCACCAAAGCCGCCGCGATCTGCCCGTACTCGATGCCGGACGCGGTGATGAAGGCGAGCGCGCCCACGGTCACCGGCTGCACCGAGGAGGAGCCAAGAATGAGGGCAAAGATGAAGTTGTTCCAGGCGAAGATGAAGGAGAGCAGCGCCGCCGCGGCGATTCCGGGCCGCGCCAGCGGGATGGAGATGCGCAGAAACGTCTGCAGCCAGCTGTGGCCGTCGAGCCGGTAGGCAAGCTCGATGTCCTCGCTCACGTCCTCGAAATAGCCGCGCACGATCCACAGCACCAGCGGCAGGGTGATGAGCTGGTACACCCAGATCAGTCCGAAGTAAGTGTCGTAGAGGCCCATCTGCTGGAAGTAGATGAGCAGCGGCAGCAGCACGAGCAGCGGCGGCGCGAAGCGGAAGCTGAGCAGCGTGAAGGCCATGTCTTCGCCGAGCCGGAACTTGAAGCGGGCGAAGGCGTAGGCCGCGGGCACGCCGAGGATGAGCGACAAGATCACCGAGCCCGAGCTCAGCACGAAGCTGTTGAACAGGTTCAGCATGTAGTCGATCTTCTGGGTGCCGACCACCGTGCCGAGGTTGCCGGAGATCAGCGCGCCGTAGTTGTGCAGCGTCGGCGAGAAGATCACGCTCGGCGGGTTCCGCAGAATGTCGGCATTCGTCATGAACGACATCAGGAAAACCCAGAACAGCGGGAACAGGAAGAACAGCCCGATCAGCACCAAGGACACGGCGCGGAGGACGGATTTGCCTTGCATGGTTTCTCTCCTCTCACGCGAGGCCGTGGGCCCGCTCGCGCAGGCGCAGCCAGTTCTTCATGAAGACCTTGCTGAGCGCGAAGGTGATTGCCCACAGCACCACAAGGATCGCCGAGGCGCGACCGATATTGGTGAAGGTGAAGGCCTGCAAGTAAGCTTGGATCTGGAACACCATCAGCGTGTTGCCGGGGCCGCCCTGAGTCATGGCGTAGATGATGTCGAACTGCTGGATGGAGTCGAGCATGCGGAACAGGCCGGCGGTGAGCATGTAGGGCAGCAGCATCGGCAGCATGATGCGGAAGAACACGAAGCTCGTGGGCACGCCGTCGAGTTCGGCGGCCTCGAACGGCTGGCGCGGCAGGCCGCGCAAGCCGGCGAGCAGCAGGATGCTGATGAAGGGCGTGTACACCCACATGTCCACCAGCACGACGGTGAACAGCGCGCTCTGCGGCGCCGAGGCCCATCGGAAGTCGTGGATGCCGATCACCGAGACGAAGTAGCTGAGGATGCCGAAATTGGCGTTCGTCATCAGCTTCCACATCAGGCTGGCGATCTCGGGTGCGACCATCAGCGGCAGGATCAGCGCCACGCTGAGCAGATTGGTGACGAAGCTGCGCCGCCACAGCAGCAGCGCGATGGCCAGCCCCAGCAGCATCTCGAGGCCGACGGTCAGCGCCGTATAGAGAAGCGAGATGGTGATGGTGTGCCAGAACTCGCCGCTGAGGAACAGCTGGACGAAATTGTCCAGCCAGATGAACTTCCTCCCCGCGGGAAAGGCCAGATTGTAACGCTGCAGCGCATAATACACGGCTGAGAAGAAGGGAACCAGGATGCCGATGCAGGTCAGCAGCGCCGGCAGGCTGAGCAGATACGGCAAGATGCGCGCCATGCGCGCGCCGCTGCGGCGTTTGGCGTGGGAAACGGCCATTGTGGCCGCAGCCGGGTTGGGCATGGCGTCACACATCCATCAAGCGGAAGGGCGGGGGCGCCTCGCGGCACCCCCGTCGAAGGTAAGTCGGATCAGTCGGCGATACCCGCGTCGCGCAGCTGGCTCTGCACACGCTCGGCGAGCTTGTCGAGTCCTTCGTCCACCGGCACCTGCTTCGCGTACATCTCCTGCAGCGCGGCGGCCCAGTCCGTGGTGAGGTTGAAGAACAGCGGCTGCGGCGTAAAGTAGATCTTCGAGCCCGGCGCTGAAGCCTGGTACTGCTCGAGGTAGCCCGGATACTTCGCGTTCAGGCGAGACTGGAAGTCCTTGTCGTTCCAAATCGACTGCCGCACCGGGTCGACTTGGCTGGCCTTGGTGGCGCCATACAGGCACTGCTCGGCGCCCGCGGCCCACTGCAGGAACATCCACGACGCCGGCTTGTTGGCGGAGAACGCGCTCATCGCCAGCGACCAGATCCACACGTTCGGCGTTGGCGCCTTCTTCTCAGGGTTGGCGGCGAAGGCGTGGAAGCCGATATTGCCGGACTGCTTGGACCCGGCCTGCTGGAAGAAGCCCAGGATGTCGGCGTCGAAGATCATCGCCGAGGCGCCGGCGCCGAGGTCGTTCCCCACCTCGTACCAGGTGTAGTTGGTCCAGTTGCGCGGGCCGGCCTTCTGGATCATCTCGATCCACAACTTGGTGAACTTCTTCGCCTGCGGGCTGTTCATCGCCGCCTTCAGCTTGCCGTTCACCACGTCGAAATCGGAGCCGCCGTAGCTCACCAGCCCCGAGAGATAGCCCGGATGGATGGTTGCCCAGCTGCGGCTACCGCGCACGCCGATGCCGTAGATGCCCTTGATATCCTTTTGCAGCTTCTCGGCCTTCACGATCAGGTCGGGCAGATTCATCGGCGGCTCGAGCTTCGCCTCGGCGAACATCTTCTTGTTGTAGCTGATGGAGTTCAGCTCGAAGCCCCACGGCATGGCCCACTGCTTGGCGCCCTTGCCGCCGAGGGGTTCGCCGGGAACGCCGGACCACGAGTCGGAAGCGAGCAGATTCGGCAGGAAGTCCTTCACGTTGAAGTCCGGAGAGTTCGCGGCCGGATCGTGGATGAACTCGTTGAGGTCGACGAGCCAGCCGGCCGGGCCGTACTGCCAGGTCTGGTAGGCGCCCGACATGAACACGTCGTACGCCGTGGACTTGCTGGAAAGCGCTGTCGTCACCTTATCGAAATAAACATCCTCGGGGAACACGTCGTAGGTGACATTCATCCCCGTCATTTTCTTGAAATGATCGAGGTTGGCGAGCATCGCGTCGGTGTAGGGATGCTTGTTGAGCAGCAGCTTGATGCTCTTGCCCTTGAATTTCATCCAGTCCCAGTTGGCCGCCATCGCCTGTGTCTGCACGCTGTTCAGCATGATGCTGGCGGCGGCACTGCCGATGCCGAGCTTGGCGGCGCCCCGGATGAGATCGCGACGGCACAGGCGTCCGGCGGCGAAATCCTCGAACAAACTCGTGGCTTTGTCTTTCATTGAACCCTCTCCCGCGGATTTTCGGTTTGATCCCCCGCGGCCGCTTCCGCTCGGGGGCACGTGTGAAGCCGGGCGGCGGCCGGCAGCGGGATTGCCCGCGCCGGTCCGCCGCCGGATAGTTACGGAATCAGTGCGATCTTGATCGATCCTTCCCCCTTGTGCATCATTTCGATTCCCTTCTCGAAGTCCTTAAGCGGCAGCTGGTGCGTCACTACGCCCTCCGTCGGCAGCCTGCCGTCGGCGATGGCGGCGATGACGAACGGATAGCAGTACGGCCCAAGATGGGAGCCGAGCACATCAAGCTCCTTGCGGTCGCTGATGATGCTCCAGTCGGCCGTCACTTCCTGGCCGAACACGCTGAACTCGACGAAGCGGCCGAGCTTGCGCACCATGTTCAACCCCTGCAGCACGCTCTGCGGGTGGCCGGTCGCCTCGATGTAGACGTCGCAGCCGTAGCCGCCCGTCATTTCCTTGACGATCTTGACCACGTCGTCCTTCAGCGGGTTGAATACCAGGTCGGCGCCGAAGCGCTTGGCGATCTCCAGGCGTTCCGGTTTGGTGTCGAGCACGACGAGTTTCGCCGGGTTCTTCAGCCTGGCCGCGCCGACCATGCCAAGCCCGAGCGGCCCCGCGCCGGCGAGGACGACGAAGTCGTCGAGCTGGATGTTGCCGCGGTTCACCGCGTGCACCGAGCAGGCATAGGGCTCGACCAGCAGCGCCTTGCTGAGCGGCAGTTCGTTCGGCACCTTGTGCGTGCGCGAGGTGGCCGGCAGGCGCATGTACTTCGCCATGGCGCCGTTGACGTTGTTCTGGAAGCCGTAGACGTCGTGGCGCTCGCACATCCAGTAGCGGCCGCTCTTGCAGTAGCGGCAGTCGTCGCACGGAACGATCTGTTCCGAGATCAGCCGCTCGCCGAGCCTGAACTCGCCCTTGCGCGCGACGTTTTCGCCAAGCTCGACGGCGATGCCGACGAACTCGTGGCCGGGGATCATCGGTGCCTTGATGTAGCGCGGCTGGTCCTTGCCGTCGCCCCAGAACGAGGGCGCCCCCTCGTAGGCCTTCGAATCGCCGGCGCAGATGCCGCAGCCCTCGACCTCGATGATGATGTCATCCGGGCCGGCATGCGGCACCGGCACCGTCTCGAAGCGGTAGTCGCGCGGCGCATAGGCGACCACGGCATGCATGGTCTCCGGAAGCTGGTTCGGTCGCGCAATCGTGCTGCTCATTGTCCTCCTCCTTCGGCCCGCGAGCGGACCCGATGTTGCAGGCGATCATCCTGATCGGGAAAAGTTGCCGGTGCCGCTTGCGGGACCGGTAAGAGTCCGAGGCTTCCTTGTGAATTCCCGCCGGCTGGCGCGAGCCTCATTTGCCGTTCGCCTTGTCAGATGACCGTGTAGCCTCCGTCGATGACCAGGTTGGCGCCCGTGATCATGTTCGCGGCGCCGCAGGCGAGATACACGACGGCCATGGCGATCTCCTCGGGCTGCGCGAAGCGGCCCATGGGAATTTTCCGCTTCATCGCCTCGCCCACCTCGCCCGCCCAGGCCCAGCGGGCGAGTTCCGTCTCCACCACGGTGGGCGAGATCGCCACCACGCCGATGCCGTATTTCGCCCATTCCGCCGCGAGAACGTTGGTCATGCCCAGCATGCCGGCCTTGCTCGTGCAGTAGGCGACGTGCTTCTCCAGCGCCACCGTCGCCGCCTGGGAGGCCATGTTGACGATCCGCCCGCCGCCCGAGTCGCGCAGCAGCGGGAAGGCCGCGCGCGCCATGCGGAATGCGCCGGAAAGGTTTACCGCCATGATGCGGTCCCAGTCGTCGTCGTCGAATTTTTCCGCCCATTCGAGAGCGGAAATGCCGGCGTTGTTCACCAGCACGTCGAGCCGGCCGCAGCGTTCGCGCACCAGATCCATCGCCCGTTCCGGCTCGCCGCGGACGGAGATGTCGGCGGTGATGCCGAGATGCCCGGCGCCCGGCAGCGCCTCCGCAAGCTTCATCACCCTGTCGCTGCGCCCGACCAGCACGAGGCGCGCGCCGCGCGCGGCGAACGCCATGGCGATCGCCTCGCCGATGCCACCCGCACCGCCGGTGACCAGGACCACCTTCCCGGTCATGTCGAAGGCCTCTTCGAAACTATAGGCGCTCACTCTCGCTGTTCCTTCAGCGGTTGGCAGTTCGGGCCGAAGCGGAAATCCTGGCGGGCGTCGTAATCCGTCTGCCCGGATGCAGGGGACGCGGCGGCGAAGCTCCGGCCCGCCGTCACAGAGTCACGTCAGGCCTGAAGCCGTTTTTCCAGCCCGGCGGCGATGGTCTGCAGAATCAGGCAGCAGGAGGACGCGCCGGCGTCGACCACGCCGCGCGAGCGCTCGCCGAGCCGGGAAGCCCGGCCGACGCGGGCGATCATGTCGCGGGTGGAATCGCGCCCCTTCTCCGCCGCCGCCGCCATCTCCCGCAGGCATTCCGCGAACGGCCTGCCGGCGGCCATCGCAGCGTCGAAGGCGTCGCAGGCGGGAGCAAGAGAATCGAGCAGCGTCTTGTCGCCGGGCTTCGCCGAGCCGATCTCCTCGACTCCCTCCAGTCCCGCTCGCAGCATGCGCCCGCAGAGCGGCGCGTCCAGCACGGGGGCGCTGCCGAGCGTCTCCGCCATGGCGCCGAACAGCGAGCCGTAGAGCGGCCCCATGGAGCCGCCGATGCCTTCGAACAGCGCGTCGGCCAGCACCTGCAGCGCCTTCGGCAGCGGCGGCAGAGGGTCGCCCAGCGCCGCACCGGCCTGGGTGAAGCCCTTGCTCATGTTGATGCCGTGGTCGCCGTCGCCGATGGCGCCGTCGATCTCCGAAAGCTTCGCGCGGTTGGCGTTGATCGCGTCGACCATTTCGACCACGACGCCGCCCGCGTCGGCCAGGACGACGCCTCTCACGACACGACCTTCGTCAGCCCGAGCGACCGCGCGGGTGCCGCCACCAGTCGGTCGAGTTCGGCATCGAGCCGCATGATGGTGAGCGTGACGCCCATCATTTCGAGCGAGGTGAAATAGTTGCCGATGAACGGGTGGCGCACCTTCATCCCCTTGCCTCCCAGAACTTCGCTGATGCGGTCGTAGAGGATGTAAAGCTCCATGATCGGCGTGGCACCGAGCCCCGAGACCAGCACCGCAAGGTCGTCGCCGGCGGCGAACGGCAGATCGGGCAGCACGTGCTCCAGCATCAGGTCGGCCATCTCGCTCGCCGGGCAGATCGCGCTCACCTTCACTCCCGGCTCGCCATGGTGGCCGATGCCCACCTCCATCATGCCGTTGTCGATGGAGAAGTTCGGCTTGCCGACGGCGGGAATGGTGCAGGCGGAAAGCCCGATGCCGATGCTGCGCGTTGAATCGATGGCCTTCTGCGCCGAGGCGATCACCTGCTCCAGGTCGGCGCCCTCGGCTGCCCGCGCGCCGCCCACCTTCCACATCAGCACCTCGCCGGCCACGCCGCGGCGCTTGGCGCGCTCGGCCACCGGAGCGGAGGGAACGTCGTCGTTGGCGACCACCGTCTTCACCACGAGGCCATGCGCCGACGCCTGCTTCACCGCGAGCTTCACGTTCATGTTGTCGCCGGCGTAGTTGCCGTAGAGGCAGGCGACGCCGCGGCCGCCGTCGGCGGCGACGAAGGCGTCGTGGAAGCTCTTGGCCGTGGGCGAGGAGAAGATCTCGCCGATGGCCACCGAATCGAGAATGCCGTCGCCGACGTAGCCGAGGAACGCCGGCTCGTGGCCGGAACCGCCGCCCGTCACCACGCCCACCTTGCCTTGGCGCGGCGCCAGATGGTGGCGGATGACGCGCGGATTGCCGGTCGGCGCGACCAGGTCGGCGTGCGCCTTCAGGTAGCCGCGCACCGCATCTTCCACCACGAGGTCGGGATTATTGATGATCCGGTTCATTATCTGTCCGCCAGGTTGGACGCTTCAGGAGGCTTTTCCGGTCGGCCGCCGTCGCCGCCGGAGGCCGGCATGCTGCCCTGCGGCAGACCGCGCGACCATAACGGGCGGCTCTATCTTTTGTCAACGCGGGAGAACAGATGCTCATCGGCGCACCCCCGCGGTGGCGGTTTCGTTCCGCTTGCCATCTGCCCAACGGCTGCCGGGCGGGCTATGCTGCCGCCAATGCCGGCCACCGGGGCGGCACCGCAGAGGAACGCGCGATGAAAAAGATCCTGAACGACCCCTTCGCCTACGTCGACGAGACGCTGGAGGGGCTCTGCCTCGCCTTTCCCCAGTATTACGAGCGCACGGGCGGCGGCGGACGGGTGATCAAGCGCCCCGGCCTCGCGCGCAAGGGCAAGGTGGGTGTGGTGACGGGCGGCGGCTCGGGACACCTGCCGGTGTTCACCGGCTATGTCGGTCGCGGCCTGCTCGACGCCTGCGCCATCGGCGAGGTGTTCGCCTCCCCCTCGGTGGAACAGATGGTGGACGCCATGCGCGCGGCCGACGGTGGCGCCGGCATCCTGCGCCTCTACGGCAATTACGGCGGCGACGTGATGAACTTCGACATGGCCGGCGAGATGATGGACATGGAGGACGTTCCCTCCACCACCGTCCGCCTCGCCGACGACGTGGCCTCCGCCCCGCCCGCCGAGGCCGCCAAGCGGCGCGGCGTTGCCGGCATGATTTACGCCTTCAAAATTGCCGGCGCCGCCGCCGAGGCGGGCCTCGACCTCGCGGGAGTGACGCGCGTCGCCCAGGCCGCGGCGGATGCCTGCCGCACCGTCGGCGTGGCGCTCACCCCCTGCACGGTGCCGCAGGCGGGCCGCCCCACCTTCACCATCGGCGAGGATGAGATGGAGATCGGCATGGGCATCCACGGCGAACCCGGCGTGCGCCGCGGCGCCCTGCGCCCGGCGCAGGCCATCGCCGGTGAGATGCTCGACATGCTGCTCGCCGACCGGCCGATCGCTTCCGGCCAGCGCGTCTCCGTGCTGGTGAACAGCCTCGGCGCCACGCCGCCCGAGGAACTGTTCATCCTCTACCGCGACGTTGCGGCGCGGCTCACCGGCGCGGGAGCCAGCATCGTCATGCCGCTGGTCGGCCGCTACGCCTGCTCGATGGAGATGGCCGGCGTTTCCTTCACCATCATCACGCTCACGCCGGAACTGGAGAAATACCTCCTCGCCCCGGCCGAGTGCGCCTTCTGGAGGGTGTGAGACCATGCCGCTCACCGTGCCGGTGCTCGCCGCCGGGCTTTCCCGCATCGCCGCGCACATGGAGACCGCGGCGGATTCGCTCAACACCATCGACGGCCAGCTCGGCGACGGCGACCTCGGCGTCACCATGGTCCGCGGCGGCCGCGAGGTGGTGAAAGCGCTGCCGACGCTGCCGGCCGACGTGGGCATGGCGCTGATGGCCTGCGCACAGGCGTTCACCCGCGCTTCCGGCTCCAGCTATGGCACCCTGCTGGCGACAGCGCTGCTCAGCGCCGCCAAGGCCACCAAGGGCCGTACCGAGGTGCCGTGGACCGAGGTGCCGGCGCTGCTGCAGGGCGCGCTCGACGCCATGATCGCTCGCGGCAAGGCCTCGCTCGGCGACAAAACGGTGCTGGATGCACTGAACGCCGCCATCGAGGCCACCACGGGCAAGGACGACCCGGCGGCGATGCTGGTGGCGGCAGCGGCAGCGGTGGACGCGACGCTCGCGCGGATGCGGAACGAGCCGGCGCACATTGGCCGCGCCCGCATCTTCGCCGACCGTTCCGTCGGGCTCGACGATCCGGGGCAGGTCGCCTTCCGTGAGATCCTGCGCGGCCTCGGCGCCTGAGTTTCCGCCCCTGAAGGCTTCCGGCCGGCCCGGATCAACCGCCCAGGCCGGCCGGTTCGCTTTCAGTCCTCGGCCATCTTCTGCGCCTCGGCCACCACCTTGCCGTGCGCCTCGGCCAGATGCTCGAACCGATGGGTGTAGGTGCCGAGCCCCATGGTCTGGCTGCGCAACTCGATGATGAAGTCGTGCAGCTCGATTTCCGGCACCAGCGCCTCGACGTCGTCCCAGCCGGACCAGCCCGGCCGCTCGCCGTAGCCGAGGATCTGCCCGCGCCTTCCGGTGAGCAGCCTCTGCGCGGTGGCGGTATAGGTGTTCGGCACCGTCACGGTGACGTGGTGCATCGGCTCCAGCAGCACCGGCTCGGCCTTCGGGATCGCCTCCTGCATGGCCATGCGGGTGGCGGTGCGGAAGGCCATGTCGGAGCTGTCCACGGTGTGGAAGCCGCCGTCCACCAGGGTGACGGAGATGTCCACCACCGGATAGCCGAACGCGCCCTTCCTCGCCGCCTCCTCCGCCGCCTCGCCGACCGCGGGGATGAAGTTGCGCGGCACCGCGCCGCCCACGATCTTGTCCACGAACTGGAAGCCATCGCCCCGCTCGCGCGGCGCGATGTCGAGCTTCACGTCGGCGAACTGGCCATGACCGCCGGTCTGCCGCTTCAGACGACCATGCTCGTGCACCGGCCTGCGGATGGTTTCGCGGAACGGAATACGCGGGCGGTGTGCGTTCACCTTCACGCTGAAGGCGTTCGCCAGCCGTTCCATCGCCGCCTTCAGGTGCATCTCCCCCTGGCCGAGCAGCACCGTCTCGCCGAGATCGGCATCCTGGCGCAGCACCAGGCCGGGGTCCTCCTCCAGCAGCTTCTGCAGCGCCGCGGAGAGGCGCACGTCGTCCTTCCGGTCGGCGGTGTTGATGGCCATCTCGTAGACGGGCTGCGGCGGCGTCGGGAAGGTCAGGTCGGCGTCACCCACGTCGCCCAGCACCGCGCCGGTAACGACCCCCTCGAGGCGTCCCAGCGCCACCACTTCGCCGGTGGCGGCCTCGGTGATCTTGGTCATCTCGCCGCCCGCGTTCCGCCACATGCCGCCGATGCGGCTGCCGTCGAGCGTGGCACCGTCCTTCACCGGGCCGCGCCAGACGCGCGCCCAGGAGAGCTTGCCGCCGAAGCCCGCGTTCAGCGTGCGAAAAACCTGCAACAGCGGCGCGCCGCTGGCGGCCACCCCCTGCCGGTCGGCGCGCACGGAGGCCGGCGGGCCATCGTGGCGCAGCGCCTTCCACAGCCGGCGCACGCCCTGGTCGCGCTCGGCGGAACCGATCAGCACCTCGACCAGTTGCGCGCGGCCCTCCACGTCCACCAGCCGCTCGAACACCTCGCCCGCGGTGGGCTTGATGTTCTCCACAACCTTTTCCAGCAGCGCGTCATCGTGGTCGGCCAGCGCCTCCACGAGCACCGCTCGGGCCTCTTCCTCGCTGGTGGTCGCCGTCGCCGGTAGTTCGATCCGCTCCGAGGGGTTGCCGGGACGGTACTGGTAGGCGCGCTCGCTCACGACGTCGACATAGCCGGTCACCGCTTCGCCCGAGCGGATCGGCACCTCGCGCAGCACCAGCCGCCGCTTCGTCAGCTTCTGCAGCGCCTCCGCCGTCTGCTGCACGTCGCCGGTGAAGCTGTCGATGCGGTTGATGAACACCAGCGCGGGCAGTTCGTTCTCCTCGAGCCGGCGCAGCAGCCGAGCGCTGGCCTGGGCCTTCGCCGGGTCGGGATCGCAGACCAGGATGGCGATGTCGGCCATCGCCAGTGCGGCGTCGGCCTCGTGGGCGAATTCCACCGAACCGGGGCAGTCAACAAGCGCCCAAGGCTCGTCGAGATAGACGCAGTGACCGATGCGTGTGCCGCCGCCGCGCGGGGCGGCACCACGGCGCGCCGGTCCGCCGGCGGCGGCGATCAGCGCATCGAACAGCGTCGATTTGCCGCTGCCGTAAGGCCCGATGAGAACCGCGGTGCGCGGCCCCGACAAAGTGTGTGGCACGAACGACCTCCTGGATCAGCCCTTGCTGCCGTCCGGCCGTTTTCTCTGCCGGACCTTTCGCCGATCCTCAAGCGTATCATGTGCGCAGGGAGCCGGGGCGCCAAGAGCCAAAAACGCCGCCGCGGGCGAATCAGATTTCTACCGCAAAATAAGTCTGTTGCTGATCGATACGCGAAATCAGGCGGCCGCCGCGACCACGCCGCCCGACGCGAGCCGCCAAATTCGGTGCAGGCGCTCGGCCCCGGTAAGCCGGTGGGCGATGAGCAGCACGGTGCGCTCGCCCGCCGCCTCGTTCAGCGCGGCGAAGAAGGCGCGCTCGTTCTCGGCGTCGAGTCCCGCGCAAGGCTCGTCGAGAATGAGAATCGGCGCCGCCGACAGGAGCGCCCGCGCCAGCGCCAGCCGGCGTCCCTGCCCGCCGGAAGCGGCCGCACCCGCCTCGCCGAGCCAGGAATCGAGGCCGCCCGGCAGTGCGCGCACGAAATCGCCGATCTGCGCCGCGTCGAGCGCGGCCCACAGTTCCTCCTCCGTCGCATCCGGGCGGGCGAGCAGCAGGTTGCGCCGCAGGCTGTCGTCGAACAGGTGCGTGGTCTGGCTCAGCCAGGCGATGCGCTTATGCAGCGCCGCGGCCGGCAGGGTGGCGATGTCGGTGCCGCCGAGCAGCACCCTCCCCGCCTCGGGCGCCGCGAGCCTCAGCGCGAGAGCCGCGAGGGTGGACTTGCCGGCGCCCGAAGGCCCCAGCACCGCCACGCGCGCTCCTGCCGGAATCTCCAACGTGAGGTTGCGGAACACCGCCGGCCGGTCCGGCAGCCAACGGAAGGAAACGTCCTCGAAGCTAAGCTTGTTGCCGGTAGGCAGCGGCGCGGGTTCGCGCGGCTCCTTCACGGCCGGGGGCGTTTGCGCCGCGGCCAGCACACGGCCGGCGGCGGCCGACGCAGCGCCTGCCTGCACGCCGGCCATCGCCAGTCCCGCCGCCGCCTCGAACCCGGCGACGACGATGAAGGTTCCCGCCACCGCCGGTCCGCTCAGGGGCACCAGATGGAACGCGGCCGCGGCGAGCGCGAGCCCGATCGCCGCCTGCCCGCACAGAAAGGCCACGGCGCCGATGCGCGCGCCCTTGCGCCCAAGCGCGGCCTGCGCGGTGAACAGCGCCCCCTCGCGCGCCTGAACCTGCGCGAGCATCCGCCCCCCGGCACCGTAGGCGCACACCTCGCGCAGCCCGGCGAGCGTATCGAGCGCCGCCACCCGCAGCGCCGCCGTAGCCTGCGCGAGCCGCGCGCCGGCCTGCGCGGAGGCACGCGCGGCGAGCACCGGCAGGGCGAATGCGGTGCCGGCGAAGAGCGCCGCGATGCCCACCCCCACCCACGGCGCGTAGGGGAAATAGAAGCCGAGGAACACCGCCAGGATCAGCACGGCGCCGCACCAGGGCAGCAGGATGCGCAGCACCAGGCCGTCGAGCGCCTCGATGTCGTTCACCAGCCTGCTCAGCACGTCGCCGCGCTGGCGGAAGCCGAGCCCACCGGAGGCGCTGTTGCACAGGCCGCGATAGAACCACACGCGCAGGTCGGCCAGTGCGCGGAAAGTCGCTTCGTGGCCGGCCAGCCGCTCGAGGTAGCGCAGTACCACGCGCAGCGGGCCGAGCGTGCGCAGCAACGCGGCGCTGGCGAACACCGTGCCGGTGGCGAGTGCCGCGAACAGCCCGCCGGCGACGCCGGCCAGCGCGAGGCCGGAGGCGAGCGAGGCCAGCATCACCACGCCGGCGGCGAATATCCAGCCGGCTCGGCCTCGCCAGAGCGAGAGAACGGCAAGCAGCGGGGCGGCAAGGGCCTTCATGGCCGCTTCCATTGCCGCCGCCGAGGCCTTGCGTCAACCGACACTCCCGTGTGCATTCGCTCCTCTTGCACTGGGCGCGTTTGCGGCTAGAAAGCGCGCATGAGCGCGCGCAACCGATTCGACGATTTCGCTGACCGCCTGGCGGCAGCCGCCGCGGCGAAAAAGGCCGCTTTGGAGAAGTTCAAGTCTCAGCCCGGTCTTGACGACCCGGCGGTGCAGGAACGCATCGCCCAGCAGAAGGCCGCGGACGAGGCCCGGGCCGCCCGGCAGGCGGAGCGCAAGGCCGCCCGCGAGGCGGAGGCCGCCCGCCTGGAGGCGGAGCGGCAGGCCCGCATCGTCCGCGAGCGGGCGGAGCAGGAGGAGAAGGCGCGTGCCGCTCGCGAGGCTGAGTGGCGCGCCCGCACCGCGCAGGCGGACATGACGGCTCGCGCCGCCACCCGCGCCGCCGAGAAGAAGGCCCGGGCGATAGCGATGGTGACCGAGCAGAAGGCGCTGCAGGAGGCCCGTGCCGCCGCGCGCAAGGCCCGCCAGCGTTGAGGCGGCCGGCATGGCCATCGACAACACGCGGACACTGACCATCCTTCGCCCGGCGGACGCGCCCGCCGAGAAAATCCGCCCCGAGGCCGAACGCTGGCTGTTGCACACGGGTAACCTGATGGCCGCGGTGCTGGTGTTTTCCGGCGGCCCGTGGGCCGAACCCGACCCGCTGCACACCCACCCGCACGAGCAGATCAGCTACGTCGCCGAAGGCGAGATTTTGCTGATCCGCGCAGACCGCGAACCGGCGCGGCTCTCCGCCGGCGATCTGTTCGCCGTGCCGCCCGACGTGCCGCACGCGGTGCAGCTGCTTTCGCCCACGGCGAAGGTGGTGGACTGCTTCACCCCGCTCCGGCAGGACTTCCTGAAGCAGCCCTGATCCGCCCCGCCTTCAGGCGAGCCGCGCCAGCGCCGCGCCCAGCCGTTCGGTGTCGGATCGCGCCGCCGCCAGCCGGTCGCGGGTTTCCTGCACCACTTCCTCCCGCGCGCGGGAAACGAACTCGGCGTTGGCAAGCTTGGCGGCAAGCTTCGCCGCCTCCGCCTCCGCCCGCCCCCGCTCCTTTTCCAGCCGGCTCCGCTCCGCCGCGAGGTCGATGACGCCGGCGAGCGGGATGATCACCGTCGCCTCACCGGCCATCGCCTGCGCCGAGCCGCCCGGCACCTCGCCCGCGAGGGGCTTCAGCGATTCCGCCCGCGCGAGGCGCGACACCGCCTCGAACCAGCGCTCGCCGCAGGCGAGCATCTCCGCGGAAGCGTCCTTCAGATACAGCGGCACCTTGAGCGAGGGCGGCACGCGCATTTCCGCCCGCACGGCGCGCACCTCGCCGATCAGCTTCACCACCCAGTCGAGTTCCCGCCCCGCCTGCTCCGCTTCCGGCACTTCGAAGGGCTCGGGCCAGGGCGCGCGCATCAGGCTGCCCGGCGCGCCGTAGCCGAGACGATCCCACAGCTCCTCGGTGACGAAAGGAACCGCCGGGTGCAGCAATTTCAGCACGATGCCGAGCACATGGGCACCGGCGCCGCGCACCTCGGCGGCCTCGGCGCTGTCCGGAGAAGCGAGCAGCGGCTTGGCGAACTCGATGAACCAGTCGCAGAACGTGTCCCAGGTGAAGTGCCAGCAGACGGCCGCGTATTCGTCGAGACGGAACGCCTCCAGCGCAGCGGTGGCGTCCCGCACGGCCTGCGATGCCGCGGCAAGAACCCAGCGGGTGAGCGGCAGCCGCGCCTCCTCGGGCCTGAAGGCGGGGTCCGGCAGGATGCCGTTCATTTCGCAGAAGCGGGCGGCGTTCCACAGCTTGGTGACGAAGCTGCGATGGCTTTCCACCCGCGCCGGCCCGAGCTTCACGTCGCGCCCCGGCCCGGTGAGAGCGCAAATGGTGAAGCGCAGCGCATCGGTGCCGTATTTCTCGATCAGATCCAGGGGATCGATGACGTTCCCCTTGGACTTGCTCATCTTCTGGCCGCGTTCGTCGCGCACCAGCCCGTGGATACAGACGGTGCGGAACGGCACGTCGCCCATGAAGTGCAGGCCCATCATCATCATCCGCGCGACCCAGAAGAAGATGATGTCGAAGCCGGTGACGAGCACCTCGCCCGGATAATAGCGGGCGACTTCCGGCGTTTCCTCCGGCCAGCCCAGGGTGGAGAACGGCCAGAGCGCCGACGAGAACCAGGTGTCCAGCACGTCCTCGTCGCGGGTGAGCGGCTGTTCCGAGCCATAGTGGGCCAGGGCGGCGGCCTTCGCCTCCGCCTCGGATTTTTCCACGAAGGCGGTGCCGTCCGGACCGTACCAGGCGGGGATGCGGTGACCCCACCACAACTGGCGGCTGATGCACCAGGGCTGGATGTCGCGCATCCAGGCGAAATAGGTGTTCTCCCACGCCTGCGGCACGAAGCGGGTGCGGCCCTCCTCCACCGCGGCGATGGCGGGCTTCGCCAGTTCCGCGGCGTTGCAGTACCACTGGACGGTAAGCCTCGGCTCGATCGGCACGCCGGAACGGTCGCCGTGCGGCACCTGGTGCAGGTGCTGCTCGATGCCGGTGAGCAGGCCGAGGCGCTCCAGTTCGGCCACCACCGCCTCGCGCGCGGCGAAGCGGTCCCTGCCTTCCAGAGAGCGCACGAACTCAGGCTCCGCCACTCCCGGCACGGCGCGGATCTCGGCGGCGATCTCCGCGAGCGTCACCTTCGCCTCGCGATCGAGGATGGAAGGCATCGGCAGATTGTGCCTCTGGCCGACCTGGAAGTCGTTGAAGTCGTGCGCCGGCGTGATCTTCACCGCGCCGGTGCCCTTGGTGGGGTCGGAATGCTCGTCGGCGACGATGGGAATCCGCCGCCCGACCAGCGGCAGGATGGCGCACCGCCCGACGAGCGAGGCGAAGCGCTCGTCCTCTGGGTGGACGGCCACCGCGGTGTCGCCGAGCAGCGTTTCCGGCCGGGTGGTCGCCACCGTGATGCTCTGCTCCGGCGCGCCTTCCACCGGATAGCGGATCATCCACAGGTGCCCGCGCACCTCCCGGCTCTCCACTTCGAGATCGGAGATCGCCGACTGGAACTTCGGGTCCCAGTTCACCAGCCGGCGGTCGCGGTAGATCAGCCCCTCGCGGTAGAGGGTGACGAACACCTCGCGCACCGCCGCCGAAAGGCCGTCGTCCATGGTGAAGCGCTCGCGCGGCCAGTCGAGCGAAGCGCCGAGGCGGCGCAACTGGCGGGTGATGGTGCCGCCCGATTCGGCCTTCCACTGCCACACCCGTTCGACGAAGCGCTCGCGTCCAAGCTGCTGGCGGTTGCTGCCCTGCTCGGCGAGCAGGCGCTCCACCACCATCTGCGTGGCGATGCCGGCGTGATCGCACCCCGGCTGCCACAACACGTCGCGCCCCTGCATGCGCCGCCAGCGCACCAGCGCGTCCTGCACGGTGAAGGTCAGCGCGTGGCCCATGTGCAGGCTGCCGGTGACGTTGGGCGGCGGGATCATGATGGCGAACGGGCTGGCACCGCTTGCCGGATCGCAGGCGAAGGCGCCCGAGTCCTCCCACATCGCATAGAGGCGGGCTTCAGTGGCGTGAGGATCGTAGGTTTTGTCTAGCATCGGCTCCGGCATCCGCGGGCGTCTGGAAATTCGCGCGCCCGGCAGGCCGCGCGGGGAAAGGTGGCGGGATTCGCCGCGTTCAGGGAAAGGCGCGGCCGATCAGGCGCTGGATCTCGGCGCTGACCACGCGTTCCACCAGCGGCGGCAGGTTGTGGTCGAGCCACGACTTCAGCAGCGGGCGAAGTTCCTCGCGCACGATGTCTTCGAGCGTGGGGCCGCCATGATGCACGCCGACCGCCTGCTGTTCGGCCAGCGTGCGGATAAGCCCGGAGACCGAGGCGGTGGTGGCCGCCGCCGCCTCGGGAGCCAACAGGGTGGCCGGGTCCGGTGTCTCGTCGGGCAACGAGGCAGCGGCGGCGGCAGGCACGAGTTCTTCCATGATCGTCTCCACGGGCGCCGTCGCCGGCGGATACGCGAACGCGGCGTGCCTCCCCTCGGCTTCCGGTGATGGCGCATCGGCACGCATCGAGGCGTCGAGCGTTAGCACGTCGTCCACCGCGACCGGCGGCGGCTGGTGCGACTCGTCCTCGTCCAGGATGCGCCGGATGGAGGCGAGAATGTCCTCCATCGAGGGATCGCCGGTGCCGCCTGCCTGCGCGGGCATTGCTGGCTTACCCGCAGATGTTCCGCTCATGCTGCCGTCCTTGGCATCGCTTTCCGTTCCTGCGCCATCAGCGGCCGGGCTGGTCCGTCGCGTAGTCGCCGGTGCCGATCAACCGGTCTTTCACCGCCTTGTAGTAGGCGGTCTCGTCGTAGTGCGGCACCGGCAGGGCGAGATCCCGCGCGGTCAGCCGGCCAACGGCGCCGGCGACGGAGTAGCTTGCCCCCACCAGGTTGGCGAGGTTCTGCACCAGCGTCACCTGGGAATTCAGCAGCAGCTGCTCGGCGTTCAGCACGTCGAGCGTGGTGCGGGTTCCGACGATCGCCTCGCGCTCGGTGCCTTCGAGGGCGATCTCGTTGGAGTGGATCTGCGCGCGGGTGCTCTGCAGCGTCGATTTCGCCGAGTTGTAGGTTTCCCAGGCGGAAATCACCTGCTGCACGGCGGTGCGCTGCGCGTCGGCGATCAGCTTGCGCGCCTGCTCCTCCTGCTGCCGCGCCTGGCGGATGGCGGCGTATTCGGCGCCGCCCTGGTAGAGCGGCATGCTCAGCGTGGCGAGGATCTCGCCGTAGCGTTCGGTTGTGTTGGCGTTGCTCACGTCCTTGGTGCGGGCCAGAATGCCTTGCAGGCTGAGGTTCGGCATCAGCTTGGCATAGGCGGCGTCGAACGCGTCCTTGGCCGCCGCGTCGTTGAAGCGGGCGGCGATGACGTTCGGATTGTTGGCGCTCGCCAGGGCGCGGGCCTGCTCGAGCGTGCGCACCGGCAGCTGGATCGGCTGCGGCGGCAACAGGTCGCCGGGCAGTTCCCCCACGTATTGCAGGAACTGCGAGCGGGCCGTCTGCAGGTTGCCTTCCGCGGTCTGCCGCGTGGCGGTGGCCCCTGCCAGCGCCGCCTCCGCCTGCGCCACGTCGGTCTGGGTGATCTCGCCCACCCGGAAACGGTCGCGCGTGGCCTGCAACTGCTTGGACAGCACCTGCTCGTTGTTGACGTCGAGGGCGAGCACCTGCCGGTTGGCGATCACGTTCACGAAGGCGTTGATGACGTTGCTGAACAGCTGCTGTTCGCTGTTCATCAGCTGTGCCCGCTGGCTCAGCACCTGGTTCTTCGCCCGGTTCGTGGCGGCGCGCGTCGCCCCGCCCCGCCACAACGGCTGCGTGACCACGAGCTGCTCGGTATTGGTGCCGAGCACGCGGTTGGTGGTGATGTTGTAGGGCGCCGAGTAGGTGGACGTGATGTGGTTGACGGTGTTCAGCTGGTTGTAGCCGGCGTTCGCCGAAATCGTGACCTGCGGCCTCCAGCCGGCCAGCGCCTGCGGCACGTTCTCGTCCACCGCGCGCAACTGGGCGCGGGCGGCCTGCAGGCCGGGATTGTTCGCGTACGCCGCGGCAAGAGCCTGGGTGAGGGTGCGGGGCGGCTCGGCGCGGGCGCTGCCTCCGGCCGCCAGGGCGACGAGCAGACCGACCACAACCGGATGGCGCAAATGCATGCTTCGACCCTCTTTGGCGCCACGACAGGCGGTTGCCTGCGCGCCGGCCCTCATCTGCCACAAATCCCGCCGTTTCGCCACGCCGTTGCCGCCCCGCCGGCAGTGGCCCCGGCGCCGGGCAACGGCGTCGCAGTCAGAACGCGAAGCCGCGCGGGCGCCCGAGGCCCGGCAGCACCGGGGCGATGCAGTCGAAGCCGGGACGGAGAATCAGCGCGCCATCGGCGCCTGCCCGCTCTCCGTGCTCGGCCTGACCGATGCCACGCGCGGTGACCCGGACGCCGACGAAGCGGCCGCTGCCCGGTCGCACGGCGGCGACCAGGGCATCCGGCAGCACCTCGAAGCCGCCCTCGACGAACACGAGGTCGAAGGGCCCGCCCTCGGCCACACCCGCGGCCAGCGGGCCTTCGCGCAGCCGGACCTCGGGGGCGAAACGGGCGAGATTGCTGCGGGCGAGTGCCAGCAGCCCTTCCACCTCCTCCACCGCCGTCACATTGGCGCCGCAGGCGGCGACCACCGCCGCACCGTAGCCCACGCCGGCGCCGACCAGCAGCACTTTCTCTCCCGCCTTGGGGTCGGCAAGCTGCACCAGCTTGGCCAGGGCGAGCGGCGCGAGCAGCACGCGGCCGCCGGGCAACGGGATATTCGCGTCCGTATAGGCGCGGTCGGCGAGTGCGGGCGGCAGGAACGCCTCGCGCGGCAGCGCGTGCATCGCCGCGAGCAGGCGCGCGTGCGTCACCGCTCCGGGCCTGAGCTGGCCGGAGACCATCAGGGTGCGCGCTTCGGCGGTATCGGTCATGTCGAGGGGCATGGGACTGGACTGCAGCTCTCTGGTTGGGCGAACCGAAACTATATACGGGCGCCGGCCGCCGCCGCCAAGCGCCGCCCTCTAGAGTTGGCGGCGCAGTGCCTCGTTCACCAGCGCCGGGTTGCCCTTGCCCTTCATCTCCCGCATCACCTGGCCGACGAAGAAGCCGAACAACTTGTCCTTGCCGGCCCGGTATTCGCCCACCTTGTCCGGGTTCGCCGCCAGCACCTTCGCCACCGCCGCCTCGATGGCGCCCTCGTCCGTCACCTGCCGCAACCCGCGCTCGGCGATGATGGCGTCCGGCCCGGCGCCGCTCCCAGCCATCGCCTCGAACACCTGCTTGGCGATCTTGCCGTTGATGGTGCCGTCGGCGATGAGGTCGAGCATGCGCCCGAGCGCGGCCGCGGAAATCGGCGATTCTTCAATACCCTGGCCGCTGCGGTTCAGATGCGCGAACAGTTCGCCGGTGATCCAGTTCGCGGCCTGCTTGGCGTCGCGCCCCTTCGCCACCGCCTCGAAATATTCGGCGGTCGCCCTTTCCGCCACCAACACCGAGGCGTCGTAGGGGGAAAGCCCGAAGTCGCGCAGGAAGCGCTCGCGCCGTGCGTCGGGCAGTTCCGGCAGGCCCTGGCGCAGTTTCTCCACCCAGGCAGGGTCGAGCACCAGCGGCGGCAGGTCGGGCTCGGGGAAGTAGCGGTAGTCGTGCGCGTCTTCCTTGCTGCGCATCGAGCGGGTGACACCCATGGCGGAATCGAACAGCCGCGTCTCCTGCTCCACCGTCTCGTTCGCCTCCCACACCGCCACCTGCCGCTTCGCCTCCGCCTCGATCGCCTGCATGACGAAGCGGACGGAGTTGACGTTCTTCACCTCGCAGCGCGTGCGATATTCCGCCTCGCCCGGATGGCGCACCGAGACGTTGACGTCGGCGCGCAGCGAGCCCTCCTCCATGTTGCCGTCGCAGGTGCCGAGATAGCGCAGGATGCTGCGCAGCTTGCGCAGATAGGCGCCGGCCTCCTCCGGGCTGCGCAGATCGGGATCGCTGACGATCTCCATCAGCGCCACCCCGGCGCGGTTGAGGTCGATGTAGCTCTTGCTCGGGTGCTGGTCGTGCAGGCTCTTGCCCGCGTCCTGCTCCAGGTGCAGGCGGGTGACGCCGATGGCCCGCTCGCTGCCGTCGGCAAGCTCGATCTCGATGGTGCCCTTGCCCACGATGGGGCGCGTGAACTGGCTGATCTGATAGCCGGGCGGCAGGTCGGGGTAGAAGTAATTCTTGCGGTCGAAATGGCTGGCCAGGTTGATGCGGGCGTTGAGCCCGAGACCCGTGCGCACCGCCTGGGCGATGCACTCGCGGTTCGGCACCGGCAGCATGCCCGGGAAGGCGGCGTCGATGAAGGAAACCTGGGTGTTCGGCTCGGCGCCGAAGGCGGTGGCGGCGCCGCTGAACAGCTTCGCCCTGCTGATGACCTGGGCGTGCACCTCGAGTCCGATCACCACTTCCCACGGGCCGGTGGCGCCGTCGATAAAGTAGGTCATGGCCGCGCCTCCCCCGCCCGGAGAGACGGCAGGGCGGCGAACCCCGCCGCCTTTTCCACCGCCGCGCCCACCGCGAGCACCGTCTCCTCGTCGAACGGCTTGCCAAGAACCTGCAGGCCGAGCGGCAGGCCGCGCGCGTCGAGCCCCGCCGGCACGGAAAGCCCCGGAATGCCCGCCATGTTCGCCGGCACGGTAAATACGTCGTTCAGGTACATCTTCACCGGGTCGTCCATGCGCTCGCCCTGGGCGAAGGCGGCCGAGGGCGCGGTGGGCGTCAGCAGCGCGTCCACGTCGCGGAACACGTCGAGGAAGTCGCGCAAGATCAGCGCCCTGACTTTCTGCGCGCGCAGATAATAGGCGTCGTAGTAGCCGGCCGAGAGCACGTAGGTGCCGATCAGCACGCGCCGCTTCACCTCGGCGCCGAAGCCGGCGCCGCGGGTGTTCTCGTACATGGAGTCGAGATCCTCGCCCTCGACCCGGGCGCCGAAGCGCACTCCGTCGTAGCGGGCGAGGTTGGCCGAGGCCTCGGCCGGGGCGACGATGTAGTAGGTGGCGAGCCCGTATTTCGTGTGCGGCAGCGACACGTCGTGAAGCGTGGCGCCCGCCTCGCGCAGCCACGAAAGCCCCTGCTGCCACAGCGCCGCGATTTCCGGCGGCATGCCGTCGCTCTGGTATTCGCGCGGCACGCCGATGCGCAATCCCTTCACGCCGCGACGGCTGGCGGCGGCGAAATCCGGCACCTGGCGGTCGGCGGAGGTGGAATCCTTCGGATCGAAACCCGCCATCGAATTCAGCAGCAGCGCGCAGTCTTCCACGGTGCGGGCGAGCGGCCCGGCCTGGTCGAGCGAGGAGGCGAAAGCGACGATACCCCAGCGGCTGCAGCGGCCGTAGGTGGGCTTGATACCCGCGACGCCGCAGAAGCTCGCCGGTTGGCGGATGGAGCCGCCGGTGTCGGTGGCGGTGGCGCCGAGCGCGAGCCGCGCCGCCACCGCCGCCGCCGAGCCGCCGGACGAACCGCCCGGCACCAGCGGCGCGGCATCCGAGGGGCGCGTCCACGGGTTGGTCACCGGCCCGAAGGCCGAGGTGATGTTGGACGAGCCCATGGCGAACTCGTCGAGGTTGGTCTTGCCCAGGAACACCGCGCCGTCGCGGCGGAGGTGCTCCGTCACCGTGCTTTCGTAGGGCGGCACGAACGGGGCGAGGATGCGGCTCGCCGCCGTGGTGCGCACGCCTTTGGTGCAGAACAGGTCCTTGATGCCGAGCGGGATGCCGGCGAGCGGCCCGGCCTCGCCGGCGGCGAGCGCCCGGTCGGCGGCGGCGGCCTGCTCGCGGGCAAGCTCCGGGGTGGGCGTGATGAAGGCGTTGAGGCGCGGGTTCAGCGCCTCAACCGCCGCGAGATAGGTTTCCGTCAGCTCGGAGGCGGAGAACTGCCGCTTCCTGAGCGCCGCCGCGGTTTCGGCCAGGGTGAGGGAAAACATCACTCGACCACCTTCGGCACGGCGTAAAAGGCGCCGGCGCGGTCGGGCGCGTTCACCAGCACCTCCTCGGGGATGCCGCCGTCCGTCACCACGTCGTCGCGCAGCCGGAGCGCCATGTCGGCGCCGCCGGTGAGCGGCTCCACGCCGTCAACGTTCACCTCCTGCAACTGCTCGATCCAGCCGAGGATGCCGTTCAGCTCGCCGAGCAGCCGCGGCAGTTCGTCCTCGCTGATGCGGATGCGTGCCAGTCTGGCGATGCGCCGGACGGTCTCGGGCTCGAGCGCCATAATTTCTCCTGTCGTCGGGGGAGGTTTTGCGACCATAACGGCGCCGATGCCGCTCTTCAACCTGACCGACCTGCGCGCCCGCCTCGCCCCCGGCCAGAGGCTGCTCGGCATCGACCCCGGCAGCCGCACCATCGGCGTCGCGCTGTCCGACGTCACGCTCGCGCTCGCCAGCCCCTATGGCGCGCTCAGGCGCGGCAAGCTGAAGGCGAACGCCGCCGAGGTGCTGGCCATCGCCGGGAAGGAAGGCGCGGGCGGGCTAGTGGTGGGGCTGCCCCTGTCGCTCGACGGCAGTTTCGGCCCGGCGGCGCAGGCGGCGCGCGACTGGACGGAGGCGCTGTCGGCGGCAACCGGCCTGCCGGCGGCGCTGTGGGACGAGCGGCTTTCCTCCTCCGCCGTCAACCGTTTCCTGATCGACGAGGCCGACATGAGCCGCCGCCGCCGCGCGGAAGTGGTGGACCGCATGGCGGCCGCCTACATCCTGCAGGCGGCGCTCGACGCCAGCCGCCCCGCCTGAGCTTCTACGGCGACGTCGCGGGCGTGGTGGAGGCGCTGCCCGTGCCGCCGCCGCCGTTCGCGTCCGGCAGCACCACGGGCACGGGGATGCTGCTCTTGGGCACCAGCGGGGTCGGCGTGCCGTTGTCGGAGGCGGCGCCCGCAGCCTGCGGCAAGGCGCTGATCAGCGCCGTGGCGGGCGTGCCCGTGGTGGACGGCACCACCGAGGCCGGGATCTCCGATGCGTTGGTGGCGGGTGCCGTGGCGGCCGGATTCGTCACCTCGGGGATAGATTTGATCACGTTCGCCGCCTTGATGCCGGGAGCCGAGGGGATCACCGAAGCCGGGACGGCCGGACCGCCTGTCGCGCTCGCGGCGCTGGTCATCTCGGGGAGGGCCTTCACCACGTCGGCGGCCTTGGCGGCGGCGGGAGTGGCGGTCACGGCCGGGGGAATCGTCGCCGTTGCGGGTGCGGCCGCCGCCGGAGCGGACGTGGACCCAGCTGCGGCGCCCGCCGCAGCACCAGCGGCCGCGCCAGCCGCGACCGGCACACCGGCGGGCGAGGTCAGCGGCGCCTGCTTCACCGGCGACGGCGGCGGCACGGTGCTCTCCCGTACGGCGAAGGCGGGCGACAGCGGCACGGTGTAGTCCCGCACCACGCGCGCCTGCTCGCCGGAAATCACCAGCACGTGCTCGCCGATCACCAGCGGCGCCTTGTCCTTCTGCGTGACGGAGACAAGCTGGCCGTTGGTCTCGCGCACGACATATTCGTAGGCGGTGGTATCGCCGGCGGCGCGCTCGACGCCGATGCCGAGCAGGCCGCCCACCACGCTGCCGCCAAGCGCGCCGAATGCCGCGGTGCTGCCGGTACCGGCCTGGGCCCCGGCGATGCCGCCGGCGGCGCCGCCCACCAGGGCGCCGGTGGCGCCCGACGCGGTGACATCCACCTTGCGCACGCCGACGATGATGCCCTGCATCGTCTGGTTCGCCTTCTGCACGGCCGCGGCGTTGTAGTTGTTGGGCGAGTAGCTGGGCGTGCAGCCGGCGAGCGCTGCCAGCGCGGCGGCGGCGAAGACGAGACGGGTTGGGACGAAGCGTCTGGCCATGCATGCCCCTGGGATGAAACTGCGCCGATTCTGCCCGATCGGCCGCCGCCATGCTAGTCGGCACCGTCATGGGTGCCCTTCCCGCCCCGCGCGCTTCCGCGGGCGGCGCGAGTGGCGAGAAAACCGCGTGCGGCCGGCGCCGCACGGGCGCAGGGTGGCGGTAGCCGGACGGCATGGCGAAAGGGAGGCGGAACTTGGGCGAAACCGGCAATCTGTTCGCGTCCGCGGCGAGCCGTCCGCCCGGCGAGGAGGCGGAAGTTCTGGCCTCGGCCGGCGGCTGCCGGGTGGAACGCATCGTCTCGCGCGATCACGCGAGCCCGCCGGGGTTCTGGTACGACCAGCCGCAGGCCGAATGGGTGGCGCTGCTCGCCGGCGAGGCGGAACTGGAGTTCGCAAACGGCAGGCGCCAGCGCCTTGCCCCCGGCGCGTGGGTGCTGATCGGCGCGCACGAGCGCCACCGGGTAGCGTGGACCTCGGCCGAGCCTCCGGCGGTCTGGCTCGCCGTGCATCTGCCATCCTGACCGGGTTGGCGCGCCGGGCGGGCCGACCTATGCTGCGCGCATGTCCGGAAACGATCTTCAGCGCGTTCTTCTCACCGGCTTCGAGCCCTTCGGCGGCGAACCGGTCAATCCCTCGATGCAGGCGGTGCTGGCGCTCGCCGCGGACCCGCCGCCCGGCGTCGCGCTTTCCACCGCCATCCTGCCCGTGTCGGCGGCAAAGACCGGTCCGGCGCTGCGCGCGGCCATCGCCCTCCACCGCCCGGCCATCGTCATCGCCACCGGCGAGGCGGGCGGGCGCGCCGACGTCACCGTGGAGCGCGTCGGCATCAACGTGAACGACTTCCGCATTCCCGACAACGACGGCGCACAGCCGATCGACCTGCCGGTGGTGGCGGGAGGGCCGGCCGCGTACTTCGCCACCATCCCCGTGCGGGCGATCGTGGAAGCGCTGCAGGAAGCGGGGATTCCGGCCAGTATTTCGAACTCCGCCGGCGCCCACCTCTGCAACCACACGCTCTACCTGCTCGGCCACCTCGCGGCGACCGAATACCCCGGCATGCGTGGCGGCTTCATCCACCTGCCCGGCCTGCCCGAGCAGGCGGTGCGCCGCCCCGGGCAGCCGAGCATGACCACCGCCACCGCCACCGCCGCCCTTGGCATCGTCGCGCGCGTGGCAGCCGCGTTCAGGCCAGCCACGGCAGGCTGACGCCGAGGGTCTGCAGCACCAGCAGCAGGTTCAGCGCGATCACCACCAGCGTCGCGGCCACCGCCACCGCCTGCGTGCCGCGACTGTTGGCGAAAGGACCCATCAGGCCGCGGTCGCCGGTGAGCACCACCAGCGCCAGCATCGGCACCGGCAGTGCAAGGCTGAGGATCACCTGGCTCCACACCAGCGACTGCGTGATATCGGCGCCGAAGCCGATCAGCAGGAAGGCGGGCACCATGGTGACGGCCCGGCGCGCCCAGAGCGGCATGCGGAAATGGACGAAATCCTGCATGATCGCCTGCCCCGCCATGGTTCCCACCAGCGAACTCGACGTGCCCGAGGCCAGCAGCGACAGGCCGAAAACCAGCGCCGCGCCGCCGCCGAGCAGCGGTGCCAGCGTGTGGTAGGCCTGCGCGATGTCGGTGACGCCGGAATGGCCGAGGTGGAAGGCGGCGGCGGCCATCGTCACCATCGCCATGTTCACCGCGCCCGCCACGCCGAGCGCCACCGCCACCTCGATGTTGGAATTGCGCAGTACCAGCCGCCGCTGCCAGCGGCTGGAAGCGGGCAGCCGCCTCCCGGTGAGGCTCGAGTGCAGGTAGAGCGCGTGCGGCATGATGGTGGCGCCGATGATGCCCACCGCCAGCCACAACGCCTCGCCGTCGGCGAGCCGCGGCGAAAGCGTGCCGCGCACGGCCGCCGCCCAGTCCGGAGGCGCGATCAGCAATTCGGCCAGGTAGGCGAGCGCGATGGCGGCGACGAAGCCGCCGATCACCAGTTCCAGCGGCCGGAAGCCGCGTCGCCCGAAGTGGAGCATGGCGAGGATGACGATGCCGGCCACCACCATGGCCGGCAGCATCGGCAGTCCGGTGAGCAGCGCGATGCCGAGCGCGGCGCCGGCGAACTCGGCAAGGTCGGTGGCCATCGCCGCCACCTCGCTCACCAGCCACATCCCCCACACCACGGAGAGGCGGAAACGGTCGCGGCACAGCGCGGCGAGGCTTTGGTCGGTGACGATGCCGAGCTTGGCGGAAAGCGACTGGAACAGCATGGCCACGACGTTGGCGAGCACCACCACCCACAGCAGTCCGTAGCCGTAGCGGGCGCCGGCGACGATGTTGGTGGCGAAGTTGCCGGGGTCCATGTAGGCGACGGAGGCAACCACCGCCGGGCCGGCGAAGGGAAGTACGGCGCCCAGGCCGCGGCGCCGGCCCGCCAGGGCCTCGCGGCCGGCGATGATGGTCCGTTCGCTTAAGCTGGCCGTGGTTCCGCTCATCATCGTCTCCGCTCGGCGTGCCTTCCGGTGCGGATATACGTCCAATTGCGAATGCAGTCAATAATCATTCGCAATTGAACCTGAGAGAGCAGCCTTGCCGCCTCGCCGCTCCTCCGCGGAAGCGGCCTACACCGCCCGGCGGAGCGTGCCGAAGTAGAGCGTGTGCAGCGGATCGCCCGCCACGCCGCGCGCGGGTACGCGCCGGCGCCACCAGCGCAATCCGGCATCCGCCAGCGCCGCCTCGAAGCGGGGCGAATCGTCGGCCGACCAGAACCCCAGCCGGCCGTGCGGGGCGAGCGCTTCCGCCAGCCGCCGGATCCCCCTCACGGTATAGAGACGTGCGTTGCCGGGCAGCATCACCGCCTCGGGGCCATTGTCCACGTCGAGCAGGATCGCGTCGAAGGTCTCCCCTTCCAGCCGCGCGACGACGTTAACGGTCGCTACTGTCACTCTCGGGTCACGCAGCGGGTGGCCGGCGAGCGCGCCGAGCACACCTTGGTTCCACGCCATCACCTGCGGGAACAGTTCCGCCACCACCACGCGGGCACGCGCCGGCAGCGCGTCGAGCGCGGCGCGCAGGCTGTAGCCCATGCCGAGCCCACCGATCAGCACCCTGGGCGCGGCACGGCGCCGAAGCCCGCTGCATCCGAGCCGCGCCAGCATCTGTTCTGATTGGTGCGCGCGGTTGGCCATCAGCTCGAAGCCGTTGCAGCGGATCTCGAAGGCGCCGCCCCGCTGGCGCAGCAGCAGCTCCTTGCCGTCCGCCGCCACCGCCTGATCGAGCACGACCCAGTCTTCCATGACCGCGTTTTCGCGCCCCTTCCGCGCCGGCGCAGGAACTTCTTGCTTCACGTCTTCGTGAGGATCATGATCTGCATGCGGATCGATGCGGGAATGAAACCTGTGCGCCGTACGGGTACCGGCCGCGTCGAGCCGGATCCTAGGGGGTCCAGGAAATGTCGCCAGCAAAGGTCACTCGCCGCCGGGCGCTCTCTCTCGGAGCCGCGGCGACAGCCTTGCCGTTCGTCCACATCCGCACCGCGCACGCCGAAGGCGAAGTGTCGATCGCGCTCTGGGACCATTGGGTCCAGCAGGGCAACGCGGTGATGCGCCAGCAGATCGCCGAGTTCGAGAAGCGCAACAAGGTGAAGGTGAAGGCCGACTTCATCGGTTCCGCCAGCGGCCAGATTCTGATGACGGAGAACGCCGAGGCGCAGGCGAAGGCCGGCCACGACATCTACGCCTTCTCGGTCTGGGAGGTGCACAACCACGTGGACGACCTCGAGCCGGTCGACGACGTGATGTCCCGGCTCACCGCCAAATTCGGTCCCACCAACCCGGTGGTGGAATATCTGTGCAGGGCGCAGGGCCATTGGCTCGCCGTGCCCTCCTCCTCCGGCACCCAGACCAAGGGACCGGAAGGCCGCATCAGCGTCCTGCGCGACGTGGCCGGCCTCGACGTGATGCAGATGTTCCCCGCCGGCCCCGGCCCCGATCCGGGCCTGGAGGGCTGGACCTACGAGGCGCTGCTGAAGGCGGCGGAGGCCTGCGCCAAGGCGGGCAAGCCGTTCGCCATCGGCCTTGGCACCACCGCCGATTCGGTCGATGCGGCGGGCTCGCTGTTCGCCGCCTATGGCGCGGAACTGGTGAACGCCAAGGGCGAGATCACCGTGCGCTCCGACGCCGTGCGCGAGGTGCTCGACTACGGCAGCCGGCTGGTGAAGGTGCTGCCGGCGAACGCGGTGAGCTACGATGACGCCTCGAACAACCGCGCCATGATCTCCGGCCAGACGGCGATGATCCTCAACCCGCCATCGCCGTGGGCGGTGGCGCTGCGCGACGCGCCGCAGATCGCCGCCGACATCTGGCACTTCCCGGCGGCGGCGGGGCCGAAGGGGCGCTTCCTGCCCTACCTTCCGTACATGTGGGGGATCTGGAAGTTCGCCAGGAACAAGAGCGCCGCCAAGGATCTCCTGGAGTTCCTGTCGCAGCGCGACAACGTGGAGGCGCGCGAGAACGCCACCCTCGGCTTCGACATCCCGCCCTTCGTCAGCATGCTCGACTTCCCGGTGTGGGAGACGGCCGAACCACCGAAGGGCACGCTCTACAACTACCCGAACCGCCCGTGGCACGGGCAGACGCCGCACATCGCCGCCCTGCCCGCGCCGCCCGAGATCGCCGTGCGCATCTACAACCAGGGCATCATGCCCACCATGCTGGCGAAGCTGAAGAGCGGCCAGTCGATCCCGGCGGTGGTCGCCTGGGCCGAGAACGAACTCGAGGGATTCGTCCGCTGAACCGGCAGGCCGGGGCGCGGGCCCCGGCCGCCAACAAGGGAGGAAGCGTGCATGCGAAGCACCACATTGTCGCGCCGCCGGGCGCTCAAGCTGGGGGTGGCGGCGACGGCGCTGCCGCTCGTCCATATCCGCACCGCCGGCGCCGCCGGCAGCGTCTCCATCGTGTTCTTCGACGCCTGGGTGCAGGCCGGCAACACCGCCATGAAGAAACAGGTCGCGGCATGGAGCGAGAAGAACAAGGTCGAGGTGAAAGCCGACTTCCTCAGCACGGCCAACAACCAGATCGTCATCACCGAGAATGCCGAGGCGCAGGCCGGAGCCGGCCATGACGCCTATTCCTTCGCCACCTGGGAAGCGCCCACCCACCTCGACTACCTGGAGCCGATGGACGACGTCATGGCCCGGCTGGCGACGACGATCGGCCCGCCGAACGACATGGCCGCCTACCTCGCCAAGTCGAAGGGCCATTGGATGGCAGTGCCGAGTTCGTCCGGCGGACAGCTCAAGGGCTGCGTCGGCCGCATCAGCATTCTGAAGCAGGCCGCCGGGCTCGACGTGATGGAGATGTTTCCCGCCGCGCCCGGCGCCAGCCCCGGCGTGGACGGCTGGACCTGGGAAGCGCTCCTGAAGGCCGCCGAAGCCTGCTCCAAAGCCGGCAAACCGTTCGGCATCGGCCTCGGCACCACGGGGGATTCGTCCGATTCCGCCGGCTGCCTGTTCGCCTCCTTCGGCGCCGAGCTGGTGAACGCCAAGGGCGAGATCGCCGTGCGCTCCGACGCCGTGCGCCAGGCGCTGGAATACGCGCAACGCCTCGTCAAGTTCCTGCCGCCCAACGCCGTCGGCTACGACGACGCCTCCAACAACCGGGCGCTGATCTCCGGCCAGGCGGCGCTGATCTTCAACCCGCCCTCGGCCTGGGCGGTGGCGACGCACGACGCCCCGGCGGTGGGAGCCGACTGCTGGCACTTCCCGCCGCCGGCCGGGCCGAAGGGGCGTTTCGTGTCCGCAGTGGAATATTTCTGGGGCGTCTGGAAATTCGCCAGGAACAAGACGGCGGCGAAGGACCTGATCGAGTACCTCTCCCAGCGCGAGCAGGTGGAGGAGCGCTGCGCCGCCACCATGGGCTACGACATGCCGCCCTACCCCAGCATGATGGACTTCAATGTCTGGGCCGACGAAACGCCGCCCAAGGGCACGCTCTACAACTACCCGATCCGTCCCTGGCACAAGGCCGAGGCGCACATCTCCGGGGCGCCCGCCCCGCCCGCGATCGGGGTGCAGATGTACAACCGCGGCACCATGCCGACGATGATGGCCAAGCTGAAGAGCGGCGAGTCCATCGCCAACGTGGTCGGCTGGGCGGAGAACGAGCTGGAGGGCTTCCTGCGCGGGTGAGGCCCTGCCGACGCGGCGCGGCGCCGCGCCCCGGCCTGGCTGGGGCGGACGCCGCCGGTCGGCACCGCAAGGCGGAGGGAACGATGGTCGATGGCACGAGGGAATTGGCGATGGCCGCCGAGCCGCCGCGAGCGGCCGCTTGCCGCCGCTGGCGGCGGCTGCTGCACCGCCGCTCCACGGTGGCGCTCCTGATGTGCTTGCCGATGATCCTGCTGATCGGCGGCCTCGTGCTGTATCCGGCGCTGTATGCGCTCTACCTGTCGATGCTGAACCGGCGCATGACGGCCTTCGTCGGTCTGGGCAACTTCCTGTTCCTGCTGCATCGCCTGACCTTCCAGCAGGTGATCTTCCAGAGTAGCCTGTTCGCCATCAGCGCCGTGCTGCTCAAGGCCTTCTTCGGCTTCATCCTGGCGCACCTGATGCATAACATCCCGAACCGGCACCAGCGCATCTGGCGCGGGCTGCTGCTGGTGCCGTGGGTGATCCCGCTGGCGTTGTCCACGCTTGGCTGGTGGTGGCTGTTCGACCCGTCCTATTCGGCCTTCAACTACGTGCTGAAGGATCTTGGCTTCACCCCCGTCCCCTGGCTCGGCGTCGCCTGGCCGGCGCGGCTGTGCATGATCGCGGTGAACGTCTGGTTCGGCACCTCCTTCTTCATGATCATGTACCTGGCGGCGCTGAAGTCGGTACCCGAGCAGCTCTACGAAGCGGCGGCCATCGACGGCGCGGGGGCAATCCAGAAAATGCTGTACATAACGCTGCCTATGATCCGCAACATCATCTCGGTGACGGTGCTCTACAGCCTGATCGTCACCTTCGCCAACTTCGACATCGTGCGGATCCTCACCAACGGCGGCCCGGAGGACAGCACCCACGTCTTCGCCACCTACGCCTTCCAGGTGGGCATCCAGTCCGGAGACGTGCCGCTCGGCGCTTCCGTCAGCCTGTTCATGTTCCCCCTGCTCGCCGTGTTCGCCTATTTCGTGCTGCGCAACGTCACCCGGCGCGGCAAGGAGATGGCGGTATGAGCGCCGCGGGGATCGCCACCGGCATGGCGGTACCGGCCCGCCGCCCGAGCCGCATGGAACGCCACCGCCGCTGGGCGCTGTGGGGAAGCTACGCGGCACTCGCCCTGTTCGTGTTCGTGTTCCTGGTGCCGCCCTTCTACGTGCTGATGACGAGCCTGAAGTCCGACCAGGAGATCGCGGCCCAGGCCGGCAACCCGTGGTTCGTCCACCATCCGACGCTGCAGAATTTCATCGATTTGTTGAGCATGCCGAACTTCCGCGGCTATTTCATCAACTCGGTGATGGTCGCGCTGGTGACGGTCGCCGTGTCGATGGTGATCTCGGTGCTGGCGGCGTTTGGGCTGGTGCGGCTCGGTTTCAAGGGCAGCGCCACCCTCGCCTCGGGGGTGTTTCTCACCTATTTGATCCCGGACTCGCTGCTGTTCATCCCGCTGTTCCAGGTGATCCGCTCGCTCGGGCTGATCAACAATGTCTGGTGCCTGGCGCTGCTCTATCCGACGCTGGCGGTGCCCTTCTGCACCTGGATCATGATCGGCTACTTCGGCTCCATTCCAAAAGAACTCGACGAAGTGGCGCTGATCGACGGTGCCGGATACTTGCGCATGCTCTGGAGCATCTTTATCCCCGTGGCGCTGCCGGGCATCATTGCCGCCACCATCTTTGCCTTCACCGTTTCCTGGGGAGAGTTTCTCTATCCCCTCGCCTACCTCTACTCGTCGGACCAGAAGGTGCTGACGGTGGGAATCGCCGGCGACCTGATCCGCGGCGACGTCTTCCAGTGGGGCAAGATCATGGCCGGCTGCGTGATGGCCGCCGCGCCCCCCATTGTCATCTACGCCTTCCTGATGGATTACTACATCGCCGGCCTGACCGCCGGTGCCACGAAGGGCTAAGGGAGGTCACATGGCCGAGGTTTCGATCCGCAAGGTCGTGAAGGTTTTCGAAGGCAACGTCCAGGCGGTGAAGGGGATCGACCTCGAAATCGCTGACAAGGAGTTCGTCGTCCTCGTCGGTCCTTCGGGATGCGGCAAGTCCACCACGCTGCGCATGGTCGCCGGGCTGGAGGAAATCTCCTCGGGCGAGATCTGGATCGGCGGTGACCTAGTGAACGACGTGCCCCCGCGCGACCGCGACATCGCCATGGTGTTCCAGAACTACGCCCTCTACCCGCACATGACCGTGTTCGAGAACATGGCCTTCGGCCTGAAGCTGCGGAAGTTCCCCAAGGACGAGATCCGCCGCCGCGTCGACGACGCCGCCCGCATGCTCGACATCTCCGCCCTGCTCGGCCGCAAGCCGAAGGCGCTCTCCGGCGGCCAACGCCAGCGCGTGGCCATGGGCCGCGCCATCGTCCGCAACCCCAAGGTGTTCCTGTTCGACGAGCCGCTCTCCAACCTCGACGCCAAGCTCCGCGTGGCCATGCGCACCGAGATCAAGAAGGTGCACCAGACCATCCCCACCACCACCGTCTACGTCACCCACGACCAGGTGGAGGCGATGACGCTCGCCGACCGAGTGGTGGTGATGAATGCCGGCATCATCGAGCAGGTGGGCCCGCCGCAGGAACTCTACCACAGCCCCGCCACCCGCTTCGTCGCCGGCTTCATCGGCAGCCCGGCGATGAACTTCCTGCTCGTCGAGATGTTCGACGACGGCGGGCTGAAGATGCGCCTCGCCAACGGCGCCGTGCTGCCCGTTCCCGCCAGCCGCTTCGAGCGCTACGCCGCCTGCAAGGGCCGGCAGATGACCCTCGGGCTGCGTCCCGAACACCTGACCGAGACGCAGGACGTGATGCACCCCGGCGTGGCGCGGGTGGACGCGCCGGTGGACGTGGTGGAACCGATGGGCATGGAGACGCTGATCCACTTCTTCATCGGCAGCCAGCCCGTCTGCGCCCGCGTCGATCCCGCCACCCCCGCCCATCCAGGGCAAAACCTGCCCCTCGCCGCCGATCTCAACCAGATGCACCTCATCGACGACGAAACCGGCCGCGTCGTGTAGGCGCACCCACTCCGCATCATCGTCTGTCTGCTGTTCGTAGTCGCCTCCGCACCGCGGAGGAAGAAAGGGCATTGATCATGGCTGAACTGAAAACCTACACCATCGCGGCGGAAGCGCTGCGCGAGTTCGTCGGCACCATCTTCCGCAAGGTGGGCTGCAACGACACGGAAGCGAAGGCGATCGCCTGGTTCCTGGTTTCCGCCAACCTCACCGGCCATGACAGCCACGGCGTGATCCGCGTGACGCGCTACGTCGCCGACGTCCGCCTCGGTCACACCGTCCCCAACCAGTCGATGACCATCGTCTCCGAGACGGAAACGCACGCCGTCGTGGAGGGCAACCACGGCTTCGGCCAGACGATCGGGCCGCAGGCGGTCGATCTCGGCATCGCCAAGGCGAAGAAGGCCGGGCTTTCGGTGGTCGCGCTCCGGCACTCGGCGCACATCGGCCGCATCGGCGACTGGGGCGAGCGCGCTGCCGCCGCCGGACTCGTCTCCATCCACTTCGTCAACGTCGAGAACAGCCTGCTCGTCGCTCCGTTCGGCGGCCGCGCGCGCCGCTTCGCCACCAACCCGATCTGCATCGGCATCCCGCCGCTCGACGGCCGCCCGATGCTGCTCGCCGACCTCGCCACCTCGATCGTCGCCGAAGGCAAGGTGATGGTGGCGGCGAATGGCGGCAAGCCGGTGCCGGAAGGCGCCCTGATCGGACCCGACGGCAAGCTTTCCGCCGATCCAGAGGTTCTCTACGGCGATGCCCGTCCGTTCAGCGCCCGCAATGGCATCGGCGCCATCCGCGCCTTCGGCGAGCACAAGGGCTCGGCGCTCGCCTTCATGTGCGAAATCCTGGGCGGCCTGTTCACCGGCGGCGGCACCGCCGGGCCGGAGCAGAAGGGCAGCGCGCGCGTCTCCAACGGCATGCTTTCCATCTATCTCGATCCGAACCACTTCGGCGCTTCCGACCTCGCCAGGAAGGCAATGGAGTACGCCGACTACGTGAAGTCCTCGCCGACCGCCGCCGGCATCGAGGAGGTGCTGGTGCCCGGCGAGCCCGAGGCACGCAACCGGGTCACGCGCACGGCCCAGGGCATCCCGCTGCAACTCGACACCTGGAACGGCATCTGCGCCCTCGCCAGGGAACTGCAGGTGCCGATCCCGGCCTGAACCGGGGCGACTCGCGCCACCTGTTGAAGGGCGTGCGGCACTCCCGCGCGCCCTTCGCGTTTCTTCACCGGCCATTCATGCCGAACCGGCACGCTCTGCCCGGCACAGGGAGGGCGGGGTGGCGAAGGCGGAGGTTGTGCAGGCAGGGTGCGCGGCATTCACCGCCGGCGCGTTCGCGGAAGCCGAAACCGCCTTTCGCGTCGCGCTCACGGCCAATCCCGCGGATGCGGCGGCCTGGAGCAACCTCGCGGCGGTGCTGAACGTGCGCGGCGAGCACGGGGCGGCGGAACAGGCCGCACGGCAGGCGCTCGCGGCCTCACCCGGCTTCTGGGCCGCGTGCAGCACGCTCGGCACGGCGCTGCACCGCCAGCAGCGCTACGAGGAGGCAATCGCCGCCTATGCCGGGGCGCTGCGGCGCAACCCCGCCTGTGTCGAGGCCGCCACCAACCTCGGGATCGCTCTCACCGAACAGGGTCACGCCGAGGCGGCGCTGCCGGTCCACGACTACGCGCTCAGGCTCGCCCTGGGCGATCCGGCGGTGCGCTGCAACCGTGCGCTCGCCCTGCTCGCCGCCGGCGACCTCGCCCGGGGCTTCGCCGAGAACGAGAGCCGCTGGCTCGTGCCCGGCATGCTGCCGCACGGTGTTCCCGGCCCCTGCTGGCAGGGGGAGGACATCGCAGGCCGGCGGCGCATCCTCGTGCATGACGAGGCCGGCTACGGCGACACGCTGCAGTTCGTTCGCTACGTGCCGCTTCTGGCGGCGCGCGGCGCGCGGGTACTGCTCCAGGTGCAGCCGCCGCTGCTTCGCCTGCTCTCCCGCCTGCCGGGGCCGGAGGCGGTATTCGCACGCGGCGAGCCGTTGCCCGCCTACGACCTGCACTGCCCGATGCTGTCGCTGCCGCACGCGTTCGGCACCACGATGGCCACGGTGCCGGCGGATATTCCCTATCTCACGGCCGATCCCGCCGCGGCCCGGCGGTGGAGAGAACGCCTCGCCGGGCCGGAACTGCTCGTGGGCCTGGTGTGGGCGGGCGCCTCCCGCCCCTCCATGCGGGAAGCGCACGCCATGGATGCCCGCCGCTCCCTGCCCGCCGGTGCGCTCGCCACGCTTGGCACCATTCCCGGCGTGAGCTTCGTCTCGCTGCAGAAAGGGCCGGCACCGCCTTCGGGGGCCGTTATTTTCGACCCCATGGAACAGTGCGCCGACTTCGCCGACACGGCGGCGCTGGTGGCGGCGCTCGACATGGTGATCGCCGTCGATACGGCGGTGGCGCTTCTCGCCGGGGGGCTGGGCAAGCGCGTATGGCTGCTGTCCCGTTTCGATATGTGCTGGCGCTGGCTGCAGAATCGGCAAGACAGCCCCTGGTACCCCAGCCTTCGCCTCTACCGGCAGCCCCGCCCCGGCGCCTGGGCGGAGGTGCTTGCCGACGTCGCTTCCGACCTCCGTAGCCTCGCCGCCGGCCGCCTGGGTTCAAGTGGCTGATATTTGAGCATTGACGAGTCGCGCTGCGCTTTCTAGCGTCATGCCATGAACACCCTCACCCGGGCCCGGCTGGCCGAGAGCATCTATAGCGAAGTGGGTCTATCCCGCAACGAATCCGCCGACCTCCTGGAACTCGTGCTGGAGCGGATGGCGGTTGTACTCGAAGGAGGAGAGTCCGTCAAAATCAGCGGGTTCGGAACCTTCTCGGTGCGGCAGAAGGGCCGCCGCATCGGCCGCAACCCGAAAACCGGGGTGGAGGTGCCGATCCTGCCGCGCCGCGTGCTGGTATTCCGGCCAAGCCAGGTGCTGAAGGCACGGGTGAACCATGTGGCGGTGCCCGAGGGGGTGGGAGACGAAGAATGAGCATCCTTCCAGCCGGCACCACCCGCGAAGAACCGTCCCTGGTGGAGGAGGCGGAAGGTGAGCGCGTCAGGACACGGAAGGCCCCGAATGCCTTCCGCACCATCAGCGAAGTCGCCGATGACCTGCATATTCCGCAGCATGTGCTGCGTTTCTGGGAAACCAAGTTCGCGCAGGTAAAGCCGCTGAAGCGCGGCGGCGGCCGCCGCTATTACCGGCCGGACGACATCGCGCTGCTCAGGCGCATTTCCGATCTTCTGTACATCCAAGGCTATACGATCAAGGGCGTGCAGCGCCTGTTGCGCGAGGGCGGCGGCAGGCTCGCGGACGACATCCCTCCCGCGAGCGGCGATGATCGGGCGGAAGCGCATACGGATGCCGAGCCTCCGGCGCCCGAGGCATCGCGGCAACTGCCGATGCCGGGCCTGGTCGCGGATACTCCCCCGCCTGCACGGCAGACGCGCCCGCGCGACAGCGAAGTGGAGCGCCTGCGCACGGTCCTTCTGCATACTTTGGCAGAACTTGAAGCACTGCGCGCATTGTTTCCGTAGCGCCACACGCGGCTGTGTTCTGAAAAGCATCCCGTGGGCTGCTTGTTCGGCGTTCCGCCAAGTGGTATGGCGGCGCCGTGCGGTGGCGGGCGCTGCCATCCGGCCAGTTTTCGGCTGCCGTTGCCAGGATTCCGGTGATTATCCACCCGGGGCATGCGCTCCGAGGAACAGGGAGGCTACGATGGATCGACGCAGTGTTCTGAAGCTCGGCGGCGGTGCCGCGGCTCTTGGGCTCGCTTCCGCCGGCTTCGGCGGGCTCGCCCAGGCCGCCGATGCGAAGATGGTGCTGAAGGCCGCCGATGTGCATCCGGAAGGCTATCCAACCGTCGCTGCGGTCGAGAGCATGGGCAAGAAGCTCGCCGCCGCCACCAAGGGCCGGCTCTCCATCGCCATGTATGCCTCCATGCAGCTCGGTGGCGAGAAGGAGACGATCGAGCAGACGCAGACCAGCGCGCTGGCCTTCTGCCGCACCTCGGCCGGCACGCTCGGCCCGGTGATCGACGACCTCAACGTCTTCAGCCTGCCGTTCGTCTTCCGCAGCACCGAGCACATGAGGAAAGTGATCGACGGCGAGATCGGCAAGGACCTCCTCGCCTCGGTCACCAACTCCCCGAACGCCAACCTCGTCGGCCTGGCGTTCATGGATGCCGGCGCCCGCAGCATGTACGACACCAAGAAGCCCATCAAGACCATCGCCGACATGAAGGGGCTGAAGATGCGGGTGATGGGCAACCCGATTTTCGTGGCGATGATGAACGCGCTCGGCGCCGACGGCGTGCCGATGGGCTACGATCAGGTGTTCAGCGCGCTGCAGACGGGGGTGATCGACGGCGCCGAGAACAACACGCCGAGCTATGTCTATGACCACCACTACGAAGCCGCGAAGTTTTACACCTTCACCGAGCACCTGATCCTCCCCGAGATGCTGGTGATGTCGAAGATCGTCTGGAACAAGATGGCGAAGCCGGACCAGCAGTTGATCGCCAAGCTCGCCCGCGAGGCGCAGTTCGAGGAGCGCAAGCTGTGGGACGAGAAGGAAGCCGACGCGCTGAAGAAGATGAAAGAAGCGAAGATCGACATCACCTACATCAAGGATAAGACCCCCTGGCAGGATGCGGAGAAGCCGGTGTGGGAGAAGTACGGCTCCAAGTACAAGGCCCTCGTCGAGCGCATCCAGAAAGTCTCTTGAGGCTGTTTGCGTGATTTCCCCGCGGGCGGAGGCCTGACCGCTTCCGTCTGCGGGTTTTGCTGCGCCCGCACAGGAGGATGACGATGCGGCAGATTTTTCGCCGGTCCATGGACGTACTTTACTGGATCAGCGTCACCATCGCCTCGCTGGCCTTCGTCCTCATCTCCTTCGTCATCCCCTACGGCGTCTTCACGCGCTACGTCCTGCACAATTCCGCCGGCTGGCCGGAACCCGCCTCCACCCTGATGGCGGCGGTGATCACCTTCTTCGGCGCCGCCGCCTGCTACCGCGTGGACGTGCATATGCGCGTGCTGGTGTTCCAGAACATGCTGCCTCCGCGGTTGAAGTTCATCTCCGACAAGCTCTCCGACCTCGTCGTCGGCGCCCTGTCGCTGTTCATGGCCTACTGGGGCGTCATGCTGTGCATCACCACCTGGCACCAATATATCGACGCGTTTCCCTGGCTTAGGGTCGGCGTCTCCTACCTGCCGATCCCGATCGGCGGCGCCATCACCGTCCTGTTCGTGATCGAGCGGCTGCTGTTCGGCCCCGCCCCCGACGTCATCCGCCCCGCGCACGCCACTCCCGCACGCGCTGCGGCCCAGGAGTAGTCTCCGATGGAAGTCCTTTACGTCCTGGGTGCGCTGGTCGTCGGGTTGGTGATCGGCATGCCGGTTTCCTACGCGCTGGGCGCCGCGGCGCTGATCGGCGCCTGGGGCGCCTCCATCCCGCTCGATGCGGTGATGCTGCAGATCTCGAGCGGCGTTTCCAAGTTCGCCATGCTCACCATTCCGTTCTTCGTCCTCGCCGGTGCCATCATGGCCGAGGGCGGCATGGCGCGGCGGCTGGTGGCGCTGGCCAACGTCCTCGTCGGCGTCACCCGCCTGCGCGGCGGCCTCGCCGCGGTGAACGTGGTGGCCACCACCTTCCTCTCCGGCATTTCCGGCTCGGCGGTGGCGGACATCTCGGCGATCGGCTCGGTGCTGATCCCGCAGATGGAGGACAGCGGCTACCCGCGCGTGTTCGCCACCAACGTCACCATCAGCGCCTCGGTGCAGGCGCTGCTGGTGCCGCCCTCGCATAACGCCGTGCTGTATTCGCTGGCCACGGGCGGCACTATCTCCATCATCGCCCTGTTCATGGCCGGCGTCATTCCCGGCCTGCTGCTCGGACTGGCCATCATCCTGCTCTGCCTCGTCTATGCCTACCGCTACAAATATCCGCGCGGCATCGTGGTGCCGTTCCGGCAGTCCGTGCGCATCGGCATCGACGCCCTTTGGGGCCTGGTGACCATTCTCATCATCATCGGCGGCATCCTGGGCGGCGTGTTCACCGCCATCGAGGCGGGCGCCGTGGCCACCGTGTGGGCCTTCTTCGTCACCATGTTCATCTACCGCGACTACCGCTGGCGCGACCTACCGCTGCTCGTGCACCGGACGCTGCGCACGGTGGCGATGGTGATGACGCTGATCGCCTTCGCCGCGGGCGTCGGCTACATCATGGCGATGGTGCAGATGCCGGCGATGATCACCTCGTTCTTCCTGTCCATCTCCCACGACAAATACGTCATCCTGATGCTGATCAACGTCATGTTGCTGTTGATCGGCTGCTTCATGGACATGGCACCCTCCATCCTCATCACCACGCCGATCCTGCTGCCGGTGATGCAGAACTTCGGCGTGAATCCGGTCCACTTCGGCATCCTGATGATGCTGAACCTCGGCATCGGGCTTTGCCATCCTCCGGTGGGGTCGATCATCTTCGTCGGCTGCGCCGTGGGCAGGGTTTCCATGGAGGAGGTGGTGAAGCATATCTGGCCGTTCTACTTGGTGATGTTCGGCGTGCTGATGCTGGTCACCTACATCCCGGCGATCTCGCTGTGGCTGCCGCACCTGCTGCATCTCGCCTGATTTCTGTCCGGAGGCCCCATGCCGCGCCCAGCCCTTCCGGCCGCTGCTTTCGCCGTCCTGCTGATGGCCGCCGCCCCGGTGCCACCGGAAACCGTACTGCATTTGACCGAGACGGCCGAGGTCATGCTCCACCCCGACCGTCTGGTCGCCTCCCTGCAGGTGGAGGCAAACGCGCCCTCGGCGGCGGCGGCGCAGGCGCGTGTGAACGGGCTGATGCGCGATGCGCTCGCCGCGGCGAAGCCCGTGGCGGCGGTGACGGCAAGCACCGGCGCCTATAGCGTCTGGCAACCTTTCGTCGCCGCCGGCAAGCCCGCAGCCCCCTGGCACGCCAGCGAAACGCTGTCGCTAAGCACGGATGGCAAGGGCGCCGCCCTACTCGCGCTGGTGGGAACGCTGCAACAGCAGGGCCTCGCGGTGGAGGAACTGCGCTTCGTGGCAAGCTCCAAGGCGGTGCGCGCCGCGCGCGAACAGGCGACCCGGCAGGCTCTCTCCGCCCTGCGGGCACGGGCGGAACAGGCGGCCGGCGACCTCGGCCTGCATTTCGATCGCTTCGAGACGGTGAAGATCGACTCCGGCCCGCCACCCGCGCCGCCCCCGCGCATCTTCGCCAGGATGGCGGCGGCGCCTCGGCCCCAGCCTCCCATCGCCCGCGCGCAGGACATCCCTGTGAGCGCGAGTGTCGAAGCGGACGTGCTGTTGCGCTAGACTGGCCGCCTTCCCCGCCGAAAGAACCCCGCGCTGACCGAGCCCGTCGAAACCGACCCGGTGATCCTCCGCCACCGCGATCTGGAGCAGATCGCCCTGGTGGCGCTGCGCTGCGCGCGCGTGCTGATGCAGTGCGGCAGCAGCGTGCGGGTGATCCACGAATGCGGCGCCCTGCTGGCCGGCTGCCGCGGCGTGGAACTGCTCGGCATGCGCGTGGGCTACGCTTCCATCACCATCACGCTGAGCCGCGACGGCAACAGCATCACCCGCATGGCCACCGTGCCGCCGCCCGGCGTCAACCAGCGCCTCGACCAGGCGGTTCGCACCCTGGTGCGCGAGGCGTCGGAAACCTGCATGCCGGTCGCCGAGCTTTCCGAGCGGCTGGACCGGCTGATGCATGACGTGCCGCGCTATCCGGACTGGCTGGTGGTGACCGCAGTCGGATTTGCCTGCGCGGCGTTCGCCGGTCTGCTCGGCGCGGACGCGCTGGCACTGCCGGCGGTGGCGGTCGCCAGCGGTGCCGGGCAGGTGTTGCGGATGTTCCTGCATCGTCGCGGGGTCAATCTGTTCGTGGTCGTCACGGCGGTGGCGCTGCTCGCCGCCTTCCTCGGCGGGCTCGGCGCCAGGCTTTCCGGCAGCTTCACCCAGGAACTGGCGCTGGTCAGCTCCACCCTGCTGCTGGTGCCCGGCGTGCCGGCGACCAACGCCGAAATGGACGTGGTGGACGGCTACCCCACGCTCGGCAGCGCGCGCGCGGTCTCGGTGCTGATGGTGATGGTGTTCATCGCCGTCAGCATCTGGCTGGCGCAGATCCTTCTGGCGGTGCGCGCGTGATCCCGCTGCTCGCCACCATTTTCCGCGCGGCATCGCTGGGGGCGCTTGCCGCGACCGGATTCGGCGTGCTGTTCAACGCCGCTCCCCGGCCGCTCGCTTTCTGCGCCGCCGGCGGCGCGCTGGCACTCGCCGTGCGCACGGCGCTGCTCGGTCACGGGGTCAGCCTGGAGGCCGCCACCTTCCTCGCCGCGGTAACGGTGACACTGTTCGCCGCCGGGCTGTGCCGCCAGCGCCTCGGCAGCAACGCCACCGCGGTGGCGGTGGCCGCCTGCATCCCGATGGTGCCGGGCGCCTTTTTCGCCCGCTCGCTGCTCGGGCTGTTCGCCCTCACCGCCCCCGACGTGCTGCCGCTCGACCAGTCCTTCACCGACACCGTGGTGTCGATGTTGCGCGTGGTGTTCACCGTCGGCGGCATCGGCGCCGGTATCGCCCTGCCGCTCGCCGTGCTCCGCCGCTGCGAGTTCTGACCGCCCCTTACGCGAACTGCCAGCGGAAGCCCTTGCCCTCGGCCTGCACTCGGCCCGCCACCGGCCCGGGGAAGTGCGAGGGAAACAGCAGCGTATTCTTCTCCGCGGCCTCGGCGAGAAACGCCCGCCGCGAGCGCGCCGCCGCTTTCGGGTCAGCGCAGAACACGGTGGAGGTATCCGGCTCCACGAGTTGCAGCGCGTGGTGCATCAGGTCGCCGACCACCGACGCGTGCTCGCCGCGCGAGGAAATGTCGACGCAGCAGTGGAACGGCGAGTGCCCCGGGGTCAACTTCAGGCTCATGACGCCGTCGAGCGTGTAGTCGGCCTCCACGAGTTCGCACTGGCCGGCGGCCATCACCGGCTCGCAGTTCATCGTCCACACCTTGCCGGGCGGGTTCTCGCCACGGGCGGTGGCCTGCTTCCAGTATTCGTATTCGCCGCGCACGAACAAGTAGCGGGCGCGCGGGAATGCGGGCACCCAGCGGCCTTCCCGCAGCCGGGTGTTCCAGCCGCAGTGGTCGATGTGCAGATGGGTGGAGAACACCACGTCGATGTCCTCGAAGGCGAGGTCGAGGGCCGCGAGGCCGTCGAGCCAGGGCTGCTTCGGGAAGTCCATCGGCGGCGGATAGCCCTTGTCCTCGCCGGTGCAGGTGTCGATGAGCACGGTGCGGCCCGGCCAGCGCAGCACGAAGCTGTGGTAGGCCATCACCAGCCTGTTCTGCGCCGCGTCGTAGAGAACGGGGCCGAGTTCGCGCAGCTTCGACTCGCTGGCTTCCCGGTCGTAGCCGAGAAAGATCGTCTCCGGCGTCCGCCACGGCCCGCTGCGTTCGCAGATGGCGTCGATGGTGACATCGCCGATGGTGAATTGCCGCATTTCCTTGCATTCCTCCCTGTAAACCGCTCTTCAGCCTTGCGAGTTCGGCAGGCAGAAGCGGAAGTCGCAGCCCTGGTCGGCCTGCAGAACCTGTTCCCGGTAGAGCCGCAGATAGCCCCGCTCCGCCCCCTCGGGCGGCGCCGGCGGCACCCAGGCGGCGCGACGGGCGGCGAGTTCCTCCTCGTCCACCAGCAAATCGAGCCTGCGTGCCGGCACGTCGAGGCGGATGCGATCGCCCGTGCGCACCAGTCCGAGCGGCCCGCCGGCGGCCGATTCCGGAGTGAGGTGCAGAACGATGGTGCCGAAGGCGGTGCCGCTCATGCGCGCGTCCGAGATGCGCACCATGTCCTTCACGCCTTGCCGCGCGAGCTTGCGCGGAATGGGGATGTAGCCCGCCTCCGGCATCCCCGGCGCGCCAATGGGACCGGCGTTGCGCATGACGATGATGTCCTCGGGGACGATGTCGAGATCCTCGTCGTCGATGTGCTCCACCATCTCGCCCACCGTCTCGAACACCACGGCGCGGCCCTCGTGGCGAAGCAGGCGCTCGCTCGCCGCCGCCGCCTTGATCAGCGCGCCGCTGGGGGCGAGGTTGCCGCGCAGCACGGCGAGGCCGCCGCCGGTCATCAGCGGGCGCGAGCGCGGGCGGATTACTTCCTGCCCCGGCACCTCCTCGGCCTTCGCGATCACCTCGGCCAGCGTCACCCCGCCCACGGTGCGGCACGAGGTGTCGAGCAGCGGCGCGAGTTCCCGCATCAGCGCCGGAATGCCGCCCGCGTGGTGCAGGTGCTCCATGTAGTGCTCGCCCGAGGGCTTGAGGTCCACCAGCACCGGCACGTCGCGGCCGATGGCGTCGAACTCCTCCAGGTCCACCGGGATGCCGAGCCTCCCGGCGACGGCGGTGAAGTGGATCAGCGCGTTGGTGGACCCGCCGATCGCCTGCAACACGGTGAAGGCGTTGCGCAACGCCGCGGGGGTGAGGATGTCGCTCGGGCGGACGTTCTCCGCGGCGAGGCGCACGGCCGTGGTGCCGGAAGCCTCGGCGATGCGCAACCGCTCCGAATGCGCTGCCGGGCAGGTGCCGCCGCCGGGCAGGCACATACCGAGCGCCTCCACCATGCTGGCGACGGTGCTGGCGGTGCCCATCACCATGCAGGTGCCCTTGCTGGGGGCGAGCCGGCCACTGATGGCGGCGATCTCGTCGGCGTCGATCTCCCCGGCGCGATGCTTGCCCCACAGCCGGCGGCAGTCGGTGCAGGCGCCCAGAACCTCGCCGCGGTGGTGCCCGACCAGCATCGGCCCGGTAGGCAATACGATGGTGGGCAGGTTGACGCTCGCCGCCGCCATCATCTGCGCCGGCAGCGTCTTGTCGCAGCCGCCGATCACCACCACCGCGTCCATCGGTTGGGCGCGGATCATCTCCTCGGTGTCGAGCGCCATCAGGTTGCGCAGGAACATCGAGGTGGGGTGGGAGAACGCCTCGTGGATGGAGATGGTGGGAAAGGCCATCGGCAGGCCGCCGGCGAGCATCACCCCCCGCTTGACCGCCTCGATCATGTCGGGAACGTTGCCGTGGCAGGGGTTGAAGTCGCTATAGGTGTTAGTGATGCCGATGATCGGCCGGTCCAGCGCGTCGTCGGAGAAGCCCATCGCCTTGATGAAGGCGGTCCGCAAGAACAGAGAGAATCCCTTGTCGCCATAACTGGTGAGGTTCTTGCGCAGTCCGCTGGCCATCGCGATCTCTCCTTGCTGCCTGTCGCCCTCAGCCCGGCCGCCAGCCGGGAGGAGCGAGTTCGAATCCCTCGAAGCGGAACGCCGGCGCCACCACGCAGGTAACGAGCGTCCAGGCTCCTTCGCTCACCGCCGCCTGCCACGCCCCCTTCGGCACCACGGCGTGCGGTACCTCGCCGTTGCCGATATGCAGACCGAGAACGACGGAGCCGCCGTCCTTGCCGTTGTCGCTGACGGAAAGCGACAGCGGCGCGCCCGCCTGCCAGATCCAGAGTTCGGCGGCATCTACCCGGTGCCAGCGGCTCTCCTCACCGGCGGCCAGCAGGAACAGGATGGCGGTACCGGTGCCGCGGCATCCCTCGGCCGGCGCGTCCCGCCACGTCTCGCGGTAGTGCCCGCCTTCCGGGTGCGGCGCGAGGCCCAGGGCGGAAATCACCGCGCGGGCAGAGGCCGCCGGGTCGCGGAGATCGAGCGACGGCACGGTTCAGAACCGGTCCTTGCGGGCGCGGCGGGCGGCGAAAGCGGCGGCGTCGGCGACGCGCAGGAACGGGTTGGCGGCAAGCTCGGTGGCCAGCCGGCTCGGCACGCTGGGCAGCCCCCGCGCGCGGAGTGCCGCCACTTCCGCCGCATAAGCGCGGAGCGCGGCGTTGTCCGGTTCCTCGATGAGGGCGAAGCGGGCGTTGGCCTCGGTATATTCATGGCCGCAGCAGACCTGCGTGTCCGCCGGCAGCGCGGCGAGGCGGCGGAGCGAGGCGAACATCTGCTCCGCGGTTCCCTCGAACAGCCGCCCGCAGCCGAGGCTGAACAGGGTGTCTCCGCTGAGCAGCAGCGTCCCGGCGGGGAAGTGATAGCAGAGGTGCCCAAGCGTGTGGCCCGGCGTGGCGATCACTCGCCCCTCGGCGCCGCCGAACGGCACGGTATCGCCGTCGGCGAGCGGCAGGTCGAGCGCGGGCAGGCGCTCGCGGTCGAACGCCGCGCCGGCCACGCGGGCGCCGTAGCGGGCGCGCAGCGCGTCCGTGCCTCCGGTATGGTCGGCGTGATGATGGGTAAGCAGGATGAGATCGAGCCGGCCGCCGGCGGCGTCGATCGCCTCCGCCACCGGGTCCGCTTCCGCCGGGTCGACGACGGCGCGCGCGCCGCCCGCCTCCTCCTCCAGCAGCCAGGCGTAGTTGTCGCGCAGGATGGAGACCGGCCGGGCGGTGATCATGCCGCAAGTGTAGCCGTTGCGGCGGCGGGCGGGAAGCCGCCCCCGCCGCGCCGGTTTGCCCCGCCGGGGCGCCCGCCTACTTCTTCGCGTGTTCCTGCATGTACTTCGTCACCAGCGCCGCCTGCTGCACATTGAAACCGGCGTTCTTCTCCATGACGTTGAGGATGCGCGGCCACTCGTTGGCGGTGCGCGTTCCGGGTGCGCGCAGCGCGTGGCAGGCCTTGCAGCGCGCGCTGTAGAGCTTGTACGCCGCGGCCCACACGGTGTTCACGCTGGCCGCCACGTCCCTCCGCGCCACCCACACCGGCACTTCCACGTGCTCCCACGTTGCACCGGCGCGGTCGCGGCGCTGGCCGAGCAGCTTGCGATGGGCGCGTGCGGCCGGCGTCAGCTTCGCCAGCACGATGTTCAGCCCCGGCGCCTGAAGCACCACCGCATCGCTGCCCTTGCGCGACCAGCCTTCCACCAAAACCTGCTCGCGCACGCCCGAGCCCGGTGCGACCACGGCCAGCGGCGTTCCCGGCGTGACCGAACCCACGCTGCCGCCGCCGCTCGGCCCGGCGTAGAGCGGCGCAAGCGCGTTTGCATAGACGAACCCCGCCGCGTGGGCGACAGGACCACCCAGGAGGGTGATGGCCATGGCGAACAGCGCCGCCGTTCCGGTTTTTTTAAGCATCATCGGTGCTCTCTCTGCCTTTCAGGCTTTCCGCAACAATTACACTTCGGTAATCCCCACGTTACCTGGTAACAATCCAGGCAGAACGAGGGCATTTCGTCTGCGAGTAAGCTGATTCCCCCAACAACAGACGCAAGCCCGCGTACCACATTATCCAGTGATCGTCTTTTCAAACACTTTTGAAAGTGCCTCCCCTTGCTACGCAACAGCCTCGCCCACGGTTGTCGTGAGCGAGGCTGCGGTGTCCGGCGAAGCGCGCCGGAAGGCATTGCTGCGGAAAGCCGCTCCCCGCCGAATGCGGCTGCGCCCGGCAGGAAGCCGAAGGGCCGAGGCGTCAGCCCTTGCGCAGAGTCCTCGGCGGCGTGAACGCGGTCACCGCCGGCAGGGCGCCGTTGTACTTCTCCAGCTGCGCGAGGCAGGTGTGCGACGGGTTGCCCTGCGCGAGCTTCGAGCTTCCCTTGTCGGTGGTCAGCATGTTGACGTTGCCGTGCTTGTCGAGCGACCCGGCGCGCCCGGCCTGCACCGGATCGTACCAGGCGCCCTCGTGCAGCTTGATCACGCCCTCCCGCACGCGCGTAGAGACCAGCGCGCCGGCCAGGGTCTGGCCGCGATCGTTGAACACCCGCACGACGTCGCCGGTCTGGATGCCGCGCGCCTTCGCGTCCTTCGGGTTGATCCACACCGGCTCGCGCTCGTTCACCTCGTACCAGTCGCGCAGGAAGGTGTTGTCGAGCTGCGAGTGCAAACGGTACTTCGGATGCGCCGAGATGACGTGCAGCGGGAACTTCTTCGCCTTCGGGCTGCCCAGCCACTCCGACGGAGGCAGCCACGTCGGGTGCCCGGGGCAGTCGTCGTAGTGGAAGGAGGCGATGCGGTCCGAGAAGATCTCGATCTTCCCCGAAGGCGTGCCCAGCGCGTTGGTGTCCGGGTCCTCGATGAAGTCGGAGTACGCCACCGACTCGTCCGCGCTCTTCGGCGTCGGGAACTCCACCGATCCCTTCTCCCAGAACGCGTCGAACTCGGGAACCTCGAGCCCCTTCGCCTTCCCCTGCTTCGCCGCGGTCGCGTACAGCTCCCTCAGCCAGGTCATCTCGTCCTTGCCCTCGGTGTACTTGTCCTTGAGCCCGAGACGATCGGCGATGGACGCGCAGATATCGTAGTCGCTGCGGGCCTCAAACTGCGGCGGCACGATCTGGCGCATGGCCAGGATGAAGTTGCCGCTCGAGGTGATGTCGTTCCGCTCCATCGCGGTAGTGGCCGGCAGCACGATGTCGGCGTGCTTGGCGGTCGCCGTCCAGTTGTAGTCGTGGACGATGGTCACCTCCGGCCTCTGCCACGCCTTCAGCACCCGGTTGGTGTCCTGCCCGTGATGGAACGGGTTGCCGCCGGTCCAGTAGACGAGCTTGATGTCGGGGTATTTGATCTTCCGCCCGTCGTAATCGATGGTCTTGCCCGGGTTGAGCAGCAGGTCCGCCCACATGTTCACCGGCACGAAGTCCTTCACCGGGTTCTTGATGGCCGGCAGCCCGGCCACGTGCGGGCCGCTGCCCATGGGGTTGCCCAGTTCCGGCGGGAAGTTGATCTGCGCGCCGCCGCCGGCCGAGCCGAAGTGGCCGAGCATGGCGGAAAGCGTGATCATCATCCACACCGGCTGCTCGCCGTGCTCGGCGCGCTGCAACGAGAAGCCGCCCATCAGCATGGTGCGGTTCTTCGCCATCCGCCGCGCCAGCGTGCGGATGGTGTCGGCGCTCACCTCGGTGATGGCCGCCGCCCACTCCGCGGTCTTCGGCGTGCCGTCGGCCTTGCCGGTGAGGTAGTCGGCGAACTTGGCGAAGCCCACGGTGTATTTGTCGAGGAACGCCTGGTCGTGCAGCTTTTCCGTGTAAAGCACGTGGGCGATGCCAAGCATGAACGCCGTGTCGGTGTTCGGCCGCAGCGTGATGCGCTCGGTGCCGAGGTACTCGTCGGTGTCCTCGTCGATGGGGTTCACCGATACCACCGGGATGCCGGAGTTCTTCAGCTCCTTCAGCCACTTGAAGTCGTAATGCTGGCCGTCGCCGCCGTAGATGATCTCGTCGCTGATCATCGGGTTGAAGCCCATGAACACGATGAGCTTGGCGTTCTTCAGAATGGTCGGCCACGCCGACGCGCGCGGCCGGGCATCGCCCAGAACATGCGGCGTGATCACCGGCAGCACCGGCGCGCTGTAGGTGTTCACGTAGAAGACATAGCCGCCGAGCAGCGCCATCAGGCGCTGCATGGCGCCGGTGGCGGTGTGGAAGGTGCCGGCGCTCTGCCAGCCGTAGCTGCCGGCATAGATCGCGCGGTTGCCGTACTGCTTCTTCACGCGGCCGAGTTCCTCGGCGACGATCTTCGTCGCCTCGTCCCAGGAAACCTGCACGAACGGCTCGCGGCCGCGGCCGGTGCGGTCGCTCTTCGAACGCTTCTTCAGGAAGCCTTCGCGAACCATCGGCGCCTGGATGCGCGTGGGCGAGTAGAGCAGGTCCGGCATCGCCTGGATCAGCGGCACCGGGTACTTGTCCCCGGCGAATGGCTGCACGCTGACGAGCTTGCCACCCATCACCTCGCCCGTGTAGGCGCCCCAGTGCGACACGTTCGGCGCGCTGGAAGTCGTGGTGTCGGGCAGCCCCGTCATGTCGGGGGTAACGGCGTCCGCAGCCATAGCCGCGGCGGGAAACAGCAGCCCTCCCACGCCGGCGGCGGCAGCAGCCGCGACCACATCGCGCCGCGGCAGCACCGCGGGTTTGCTGGAATCGTCTTTCATCTCATCGAACTCCTTCCTCGATTTATGTGATTCCCCCAATCCCGGCTTTATTGCTTCTTGGCGTGATCCTGCAGGTACCGCGTGATCAGCGCGTCCTGTTCGGGGCTGAGCCCGGCGTTCTTTGCCATCGTCCGCATCTCGCCGGGCCAGGCGTTGGCGGCCAGTTCGTTCGGCGCGTGCAGCGCGTGGCAGGCGGCGCAGCGGGCGGCGTAGAGCTTGCCCGCCGCGTCCCACACCGTGGCGATGCTGTTTACCACGTCCTTCGTCTCCACCCACACCGGCACCGAGACATGCTCCCAGACGGTACCGTAGCTGTCCGTCTGCTGGCCGAGCACCTTGCGCGCGGCAACGGCGGCCGGCGTCAGCCGCGCCAGCAGGATGCGCAGCCCCGGAGCCTGCAGCACCACCGATTCGCCGCCCTTGCGCGACCAGCCTTCCACCGTCACCTGCTCGCGACCGCTTGAGGCCGCCGTGGTCACGGCCAGCGGAGTTCCCGGCGTCGCCGAACCGATCGCGGCACCGCCGCTCGCGGTGGCGTAGAGCTGCACGGTCGCCGGCGGATACACGGTCTCGGCCGCGCGGGCGGCGGAAGCCGCAAATAAGGCCATGATCCCGGCGGCCAGCGCCGCCGCGGAAAAAATCCGAAGTGTCATCATCGGGCTCTTTATATTTGAGAAGTTCCGCAAACAACCAATCTTTGCCAGGCCGCGAATTTCCAGAATAACCACCGGACCGAACGCGGATACCCGCCCACGTTAGCCGAAGCGTAATTCCCGCGATAGTCGCACACCCGACCGAGAATCGTACGCTCGCGCACTTCATCTTGGCAGCCATGTCATCAATTACGCGTGAGTGCCTGTCCGCCGCCCGCCGCGCAGCCAGGCGGCGCGCGCGGCAAGAGTTCGTGCTATAGCGGCGCCATGGCGAGCGAAGCCCACTCGGCGGCCGCTTTCTATGCCACCCCGCGCGGGGCCATGGTGGCGCGGCTGCTGCGCGAGCGGCTGGCGGCACTGTGGCCGGCGATGGACGGGTTCGACGTGCTCGGCATCGGCTACGCTGCACCTTATCTGCGGCCATGGCGCGAGCAGGCCCGTCGCTGCATCGCCCTCACTCCGGCACAGACCTCGGTGGTGCGCTGGCCCGCCGGCCTGCCGAATCTGAGCTGCGCGGGCGAAGAAGACGCCCTGCCCTTCCCTGACCTCTGCTTCGACCGCGTGCTGCTGGTGCATGGGCTCGAATCCGCCGAGCACGGGCGCAAGCTGCTGCGCGAAATCTGGCGGGTGCTGAAAGACGACGGCCAGCTTCTGGTGGTGACGCCGAACCGGCGCGGCATGTGGGCCTACCTCGAAAGCACGCCGTTCGGCCACGGCCAACCCTATTCGCCGGGGCAGATCACCCGCCTGCTCGCCTCCGCGCTGTTCCGGGTGAAGCGGCGCGACGCGGCGCTGTTCATGCCGCCGGTGCGGCTGCGGCCCATGGTGCGCGGCGCGCGGGCGTGGGAGCGCGGCGCGCGGCGCGTGCTGCCGCATGCGGTCGCCGGCCTCACCATCACCGAGGCGACGAAAGACCTCTACGCTGTCACCCCTGCGGGCGCGCCGCGGCGGCACCGACGCGTCGTCGTCACCGAGGCCGCCTGAACGGCCGTCAGCCCTGGTCGGCGCGGCGGCCTTCGTGCGCCTCCGACCAGCCGGCCGGATCGGCGAGGAACTGCCCGATGACCCGCCGGTCTTCCGTTGTCAGCAGCGGCTCGTCCGCCGGCAGGCCGAGCAGGTCCGACCAGTCGGCGAGCGCGTGCAGCCGCAGCCCTTCCGCCTCCAGCCGCTCCGCGCAGCCCGGGAAGGCGTGGTTGTGGAACAGCACCAGGACGTCCCGGGCCTCCGCGCCGCCCGCGCGCAGGCCGCGGGCGAAGGCGACCTTGCTCCGCCCGTCGGTGATGAGGTCGTCCACCAGCAGCACGCGGCTCCCCGTCACCTCGCCCCCCTCCACCTGCGCGTGCCGCCCGATGCCGAGCGGGCGCTTGCGCACGTAGCGCATGGGGAGCGCAAGCCGCTCGGAGAGCCACGCGGCCCAGGGGATGCCGGCGGTCTCGCCTCCGGCGACGATGCCGAACGGCGGCGGTTCCCCGAAGCGGAGCCGCACGAAGCACTCGAGCACGTCGGTGATGCCTCGCGCCAGTTCCGGCACGCCGATCAGCCGGCGGCAATCCACGTAGACCGGGCTCGCCCAGCCGCCGGCGAGGATGAACGGCCTCTCGCCAGCCACCATCAGGGCCCCCGCGCGCAGCAGCAGGCGCGCCGTGGCGGCGCCGATCTCCGCGATGTCGCTCATGCCGCGCCCTCCCGCAGGCAGCGGTACAATACCTCGGTCCCGAGCAGGAAATCCTCCATCGCCATCGCTTCCAGAGGGTTGTGCGAGCCATGCGCGTTGCGCAGGAACAGCATGGCGCTGGGAACTCCGGCATGAGCGAAAACCGCCGCGTCGTGGCCGGCGCCGCTCGGCATCGGCTGGTCGTCCCGGCCGAGGCCGCGGATCGCCGCGCGCAGCCGCTCGGTCCAGCCGGGGTCCATCGCCGCGCCATCGGTGTCGATGCGCCGCCCCGGCTCGAAGCGCACGCCGCGCTCGTCGCCCACCCGTTCGCACTCCTCGAGGAACAGGGCGCGCACCGCCGCGATGGTCGCCGCCGACTGGCTGCGCGCCTCGAAGGAGAAGCGCACCGTGCCGGGGATGCGGGCGATGGCGTGCTCGGCCGGGTCGGTGCCCAGCACGCCCGACGTCAACACCAGGTCGTGCCCGGCGCCGAGCAGGCGTTGCCAGTGGCCGTCGAGCCGATGCAGCAGGTCGGCGGTGGCGAACACCGCGTCGTGGCGGAGCCAGCGCTCCACCGCGCCGGAGTGCCCGGCCTCGCCGTGGCAGACAACCGAGCGATAGCGCACGTTACCGCGGATGCCGGTAACGGCGGCAACCGGAAGATTCCGCGCCTGGAGCACCGGACCCTGCTCGATGTGC